>NZ_CAMGYY010000002.1 GCF_946151045.1 Mammaliicoccus sp. Marseille-Q6498
TATTTGTCTGGTGACGATAGCAAAGAGGTCACACCTGTTCCCATGCCGAACACAGAAGTTAAGCTCTTTAGCGCCGATGGTAGTTGGGCTTACGTTCCGCGAGAGTAGGACGTTGCCGGGCAAATATTTAAAAAATGGATGCGATGAGCCGCACTCGAGACCTGTTAGGTCTCTTTTTTTTGTATATATTTAAGTTGATTAGATTTATACTGATTCTTTCTACATAAAAATCTTAACTATTTTGAGCTATAATTCAATTTTGTAAAGTACTGACGAGCGGATATTAAAATATTATAGAACATTTGTGTACTATCCTCAGACTGTCGACAAAGTCACTTAAATTGAACTTGTTGGCAGTTTTTGCTCTAACGAGATTGTTCCAGATTTCTTTCTCGTTAGAATTTCTAAAGAGATGCTTTTCTCAGTTCTTTCCATTTAGAACACAAAAACCGATTAAAAGCGAGACGCCTGAGGGAATAGTACGAGTCGAAGACTACAGGCTGAGACTGTACCCTAGGCAAGCGAGTTTTTAATCGGTTAAGTTTATCTACAAACTGAGGCTAGGACACCCGTGTCCTAGCCTCAGAGTATTCATTATATTAGAAGTGAATAAAGCATTTTGTTTTGATTAATATAAATATATTTAGGATCGAATTCACTAACATTTTTATATAATTGGTCTATGTCGTTATGATTTTTAAGTTGAATACCGATGATTACAGAGCCAGTGTTTTGACTAGATTTTTTTAAGTATTCAAATTTAGTAATATCATCATTTGGACCTAATACATCGTTAACGAATTCTCTAAGTGCACCAGGTCTTTGAGGGAAGTTCACAATAAAGTAATGTTTCATATCCTCAAATAATAGTGAACGTTCTTCAATTTCTTTCATTCTATTAATGTCATTATTACCGCCACTGACTATGCAGACAACGTTTTTACCTTTAATTTCATTTTTATAATGATTTAATGCTGTGACACTTAATGCGCCTGCTGGTTCAGCAATAATAGCTTGTTTTGAATACATATCGAGAATCGTACTACATACTTCACCTTCGTCTACAGCTACAAAATTATCTACAACATTTTTTGAAATTTCAAAAGTTAATTGACCAACTCTTCCAACTGAAGCACCGTCAACAAATTTATCTATATCTGTTAAAGTAACAATTTTATTTGCTTTAACTGATTGAGCCATACTACTTGCTCCAAGTGGTTCTACGCCAATTACTTGTGTATTAGGCATCTTTTCTTTTAAATAAGTACCTACACCAGAAATAAGTCCACCTCCGCCAATAGCAGCGAAACAGTAATCAAAATTAATGTTTTCAGCTGTAGCGAATTCTACCATTTCTTTAGCAATTGTACCTTGGCCAGCAATTGTATTAATATTATCAAAAGGATCAATAAAGCTTAAACCAAATTGTTCAGTATATGCTAATGCATGTTTCAAGCAATCATCAAAAGTATCACCGATTAATTCGATTTGGGCAAATTCTCCACCGAAAAATTTAACTTGGTTAATCTTTTGAGCAGGTGTTGTAACAGGCATAAAGATAACTGCTTTAATTTCTAATTGTTTAGCTGTAAAAGCAATTCCTTGAGCATGATTGCCTGCACTGGCACAACTCACGCCATTTGCTCTTTCTTCATCAGATAATTGATTAATGGCATAATATGCGCCACGTAATTTAAAAGATCTTACCCATTGAAGGTCTTCTCGCTTTAAATAAACGTTACAATCAAATTTTTGAGATAAGTACATATCTTTTTCAAGAGGGGTTTGTTTTACAGTATCTTTTAATTTTAAAAATGCATCTTCAATATCTTCGGCACTCAATCGAGTTTTTAAGGTCATTCTATCACTCCTAAATTAATTGTGCGTTTTTTCATATTCATTTATTTGTTCTTCGTAAGTTAATGTAATTGCGATATCATCTAGTCCATTTACAAGTTTATTTTTCCATGTTGCGTCAATATCAAAGTGATATTTTGCTTCTGGCGTTATAATTTCTTGATTAGGTAAATCTATTGTTATCTCGCTATGTTGTGCAATAGATTCTCTATCTGATTTACTTTCAATTTGGATAGGTAACATACCATTTTTAGTACAATTCATATAGAATATGTCGCTAAAGCTACCTGCAATGATAATTAGAAAGCCGAAATCTTTAAGAGCCCAAGCTGCGTGTTCACGTGAGGAACCACAACCAAAATTATCACCGGAAATTAGGATACTTGCACCTTTATATTCTGGTTTATTTAAATTGAAATCAGGGTTGTCTGAACCATCTTCTAGGTAACGCCACTCATCAAATAAAAATGGACCGAATCCCGTCTTAGAAATTCTTTTCAAGAATGCTTTAGGAATGATTTGATCAGTATCAATATTATCATTGAGTAGGGGAACAGTTTTACCGTTAAATATTTTTATTGGTTCCATTTAAATGACCACCTTTCTCGTATCAACAAATCTACCATTAATTGCAGCTGCAGCGGCCATTGCAGGAGAAACAAGATGCGTTCTTGCTCCTTTACCTTGACGACCTTCAAAGTTACGATTACTTGTAGATGCACAATGAACGCCATTAGGTACTTGGTCTGGATTCATACCTAAACACATTGAGCAACCTGGTTCACGCCAATCAAATCCTGCATCTTTAAAAATCTTATCCAATCCTAGTTCTTCTGCTTGTAATTTAACGCTTCTAGAACCAGGTACTACAATAGCTGTTATATCTGGATGTACTTTATGACCATCAACTATTTTACTTGCTTCTATTAAATCAGAAAGTCTAGCGTTCGTACATGAACCTAAGAAAACATAGCCTAAAGGTATATCTTTAGCTGTTTGGCCAGGTTTTAAATCCATATAATTATAAGCTCTTTCATCATTGATATCTTTAATCTCAGGGAAAGGTGTACTAAAATTCACGCCCATTTCAGGACTAGTTCCCCAAGTTACTTGCGGTTCTAATTCACTTACGTCAATTGTAATTGTTTTATCATAAGTTGCATCTTCATCAGAGTATAATGTTTTCCACATTTCTACTTTTTCATCAAAATTCTCAGGTTGATATTCTCGACCTTTAACATATTCAAAAGTTGTTTCATCTGGTTTCATCATTCCGTATTTAGCACCGGCTTCAATAGCCATATTACAAATAGTCATACGTTCATCCATTGACATATTTGATATTGCTTCTCCTGCGAACTCAAGGGCATAACCACTACCAAAATCTACACCATATTGATTGATTAAATATAGAATAATATCTTTTGCATAGACACCTGTAGGGAGTGTACCATCAACTTGTATTTTTAAGTTTTTAGGTTTAGTTTGCCATAAAGTTTGAGTAGCAAATACATGTTCAACTTCGCTCGTACCAATACCAAATGCAATAGCGCCAAAAGCACCATGTGTAGCAGTGTGAGAATCACCACAAACAATTGTTTTACCTGGTTGAGTTAATCCTGTTTCTGGACCAACCATGTGTACAATTCCTTGCTCTTCTGAACCCATATCAAATAACTTTACACCAAACGCCTTACAGTTATTCTGTAAAGCATTAATTTGTTTATTAGCAATTTCATCTCTAATATTGAATATATCAACAGTCGGCACATTATGATCCAATGTTCCAAAAGTTAAGTCAGGTCTTCTAACTGTTCTATTATGCAATCTTAAGCCTTCGAATGCCTGAGGAGATGTAACTTCATGTATAAGGTGTAAGTCGATATATAATAATTGGGGTTCACCTTCTTTACCAGCAATTATATGTCGATTCCATACTTTATCAAATAGTGTTTGTGACATGTCGTTTTCCTCCTTTTAAAGTGATTTTTTTATTGCTTCGAAGACTTCGGATGTACCATAATTACCGCCTAAATCTTTAGTCGCAATTCCTTGTTTAATTGTATTAAATACAATATCTTCTAATTCTTGTGCACATTCTGGTTGATTTAAACTTTCTCTTAAACACATAGCTAATGATAATAACATACCACTAGGATTAGCTTTATTTTGTCCAGCAATATCAGGTGCTGATCCATGTATCGGTTCATATAAACTTGGACCGTTTTCACCAAAACTAGCAGAAGGTGATAAACCTAGTGAACCAGGAATAACTGAAGCTTCATCGCTTAATATATCACCAAATAAATTTTCAGTAACGATAACATCAAATTGTTTTGGATTTGTGATTAGGTGCATGCTACATGCATCTACAAGTAAGTGATTTAATTTAACTTCTGGATATTCTTTAGAAACTTCTTCCAAAGTTTTTCTCCATAATTTAGATGAACTTAGTACATTTTCTTTATCAACAGACGTTACGAGTTTATTTCTCTTTTCTGCTAATTGAAAAGCAATATGAGCTATTCTTGTAATTTCATCAACTGAATAAGTTAATGTATCTACTGCTTTTTGATCATCAAAATATTTTGGTTCTCCGAAATATAGTCCACCTGTTAATTCTCTAACTATGATAAAGTCAGTATCTTTCACGATAGATTCTTTAAGAGGTGAAAGATGAGCAGTGGATGCTGTTACAATCGTTGGTCTTATGTTAGCAAAAAGTTTAAGTTCTTTTCTAATGCCTAGTAATCCATGTTCAGGTCTATTTTTTGGATCTGTCCATTTAGGACCACCAACTGCACCTAACAATATAGCATCACTATTTTTACAAGCTTCTAAAGTTTCTGGAGGTAAAGGATTGCCATGGTTATCAATGGCAATACCTCCAAAATCTTTAGTTTCAACTTCATAATCAAATTTATATTTCTTTGAAAGTTTTTCTAATATTTCTAAACTACCTGATAAAATTTCTGGGCCAATACCGTCACCGGGTAGGGCAGTGATTTTGTATGTCATGACTTAATGCCTTCTTTCAATGAGGTTTTACTATGTTTAGCATGAGCTTCTACGTATGCCTTACATGATGCGTATAAAATATCATAATCAATACCGATTCCAGTGTATACTTCATCACCAAAATCAACTTGTACGTGTACTTCTGCTTGTGCATCTGTACCTTCAGTAATAGACTCAATTCGATATTGTTGTAACTCAGGATTTACTTCAAATATTCTATCAATTGCATTGTAAATTGATGTAATTGAACCAGAGCCTATTGAAGAATCTTGATATGTCTTGCCGTCTTTATCTTCAATTACAACTACTGCACTTTGTAAACCGTTAGATACGAATTGTAGTTGAAGTGCATTGACTTTATAGTCAGCATTTTCTTCATGTTCAGTACCTTGTAAAATTGCGTGTATATCACGATCTGTAACTTGTTTTTTCTTATCTGCAACAGATTTAAATTGCTTAAATACTTCTACTTGTTCATCAGGAGATAAATGGTAGCCAAGTTCAGTTAATTTTTCACTGAACGCGTGTTTACCTGAAAGTTTACCAAGTGGTAACGTATTTTTCACAACGCCAACAAGTTGAGGTGTCATAATTTCATATGTTTCAGGATTTTTAAGAATGCCATCTTGATGAATACCTGATTCGTGACTGAACGCATTTTGTCCAACAATTGCTTTATTTCTAGGGACTCGAAGACCTGAATATCTACTTACCATATCACTTGTATTCTTAGTTTCAGCTAATGTGATATTTGTAGAAAGGTTATAATGGTCTTGTCTTACGTGTAGTGCAAGGGCAATTTCTTCTAATGAAGTATTACCAGCACGTTCACCAATACCATTAATTGCGCCTTCAACTCTACGTGAACCATTTTCCAAGGCAGCTAGGGCGTTTGCCACTGCTAAACCTAAGTCATCATGACAATGTGAGCTATAAATTACTTCATGATCACTTTCTATCGTTTCTATTATAGTCTTAAAGAGTTGACCATATTCTATAGGATGAGAATAACCAACCGTATCTGGAATATTAATAATATTTGCGCCAGCATCAACAGCTGTTTGAATTGCTTTAATTAAAAATGGTGTAGGCGTTCTTGTTGCATCTTCTGGTGAAAATTGAACGTCATCGAATAAAGTTTTTGCATAAGAAACATTCTCTTTAATTGAAGCTAAAACTTCTTCTTCTGTCATTTTTAATTTGTATTTTAAATGGACAGGGCTAGTAGCTAAAAATACATGAATTTGTCTATGTTGTGCATCTATTGTAGATTCATGCACAGCATCTATATCTGATTTTTTACTTCTAGCTAATCCACAAACAGTTGTAGTTGTTAATTCTCTTGCAATACTTTCTACTGATTTGAAACTACCTTCACTAGAAGCGGGGAAGCCTGCTTCTATTACGTCGACTCCCCATTTTTCTAGTTGTTTAGCAATTTTTAGACGTTCTTCAAAAGTGAAGTTAACGCCTGGTGTTTGTTCACCATCTCGTAGTGTTGTATCAAATATTTGAATATGATCTGACATAATAATCCTCTCCTTAAGTTCTCATGCTATTATTTAGATTGAATACTTTTTGCTTTAACGAATGGCATCATGTCACGTAACTCTCTACCAACTGATTCGATTTGATGACCTTGTTGTTGTTTACGCATTTTTAGGAATTCTTCAAAACCATTTTCGTTATCTTTAATGAAGCGATCACTGAATGCTCCAGTTTGAATATCTGTTAATACTTCTTTCATATTATTTTTAACGTCTGGTGTGATAATACGTTCACCAGAAACATAGTCGCCAAATTCTGCAGTGTTTGAAATTGAATAACGCATGTTTTCCATACCGCCTTCATACATTAAATCAACGATTAATTTCATTTCGTGTAATACTTCGAAATAAGCGATTTCTGGTTGGTAACCTGCTTCAACTAATGTTTCAAAACCTGATTGAATCAGTTTTGTTACACCACCACAAAGGACAGCTTGTTCACCAAATAAATCTGTTTCTGTTTCTTCTTCAAATGTAGTACCAATTACACCAGCTCTAGTTGCGCCGATACCTTTAGCATAACTTAATGATAATTGAGTCGCTTTACCAGTAGCATCTTGATATACAGCATATAACGCTGGTACTGCACTTCCTTCAGTGAATGTACGTCTAACTAAATGTCCTGGACCTTTTGGCGCTACTAAGAATACGTCAACGTTTTCAGGTGGTTGAATGACTTTAAAATGAATGTTAAATCCATGAGCAAATACTAAAGCATTGCCTGCTTCTAAATTAGGTTCAATTTCTTCTTTGTATACTTTGCCTTGGATTTCATCTGGTAATAGAATCATTACAACGTCAGATTGTTTTACTGCTTCAGCTACAGGATAAACGTCAAAGCCATCCTCTTTAGCTTGATCAAATGATTTACCTGGACGGATACCAATAACTACATCATATCCATTATCTTTTAAGTTTTGAGCATGTGCATGTCCTTGTGAACCATAACCAATTACCGCAATCTTTTTACCTTGTAATGCATCTTCCGTTACCGAGTTGTCATAAAATACTTTTGTCATAATAAAAGCCTCCATTAATTTGTAATAATTTTTATAGTAATCCTGCTGAACCTGTCCGTGACACTTGTGTCACGGGATATATTTTTAAATCATTCAATAGATTTTCTATTGTTTGATGGGTTCCAAATGCTTGTAAATAAATATGTTCTTCAACATCTTTTAAAACAGTGAGTTGATTTTTATAAGGTTTGATCACCTGTTCAAATTCTTTGTAATCAGTAGGGTGACCTAACTTAATTAATATCAATTCTCTATTGAAAAGATTTATTTCTGTAATATCTAAAGCTGATATTACATTAACTTGTTTTTCTAACTGTTTAATGATTGTTTCTGTACTACTTTCATCTGAAACATCAACGATAAATGTAATATTCGTTATGCCCTCTGTTTCAGTAGGCGTAGCTGAAAGTGAAACAATGTTGTATTGTCTCCTTACAAAAATGCTTGTAAGCCGGTTGAGGGTACCCGCTCTGTCGAGTACTTGAGTCTTGATTGTTCTTTTCATTATTCCACGCCCTCCATCTTGTAGTTTGGTTGTCCACTTGGAACCATTGGTAAAACTGGTTCAGATGGTGAAATTCTGATTTCAATAAGGGCAGGGCCTTTATGAGCAAATGCTTCATCAATTGTTGATTCCAATTTCTCATTAGAATCAATCATGAAGCTTTTAACACCATAGCTTTCAGATAGTTTCATAAAGTCAGGTTGTCCTGAAAATACTGAATGAGAAAAACGTTGACTATAAAACTTATCTTGCCACTGTTTTACCATGCCTAATGCACCATTGTTTATTAGGACAATTTTAATATCATTATCAAATTCATTTAAAATCGCCATTTCCTGATTAGTCATTTGGAAACCACCGTCTCCAACAAATGCCACAACTGTTTTATCAGGATGTGCAAATTTTGCTCCCATAGCAGCAGGGATACCAAATCCCATAGTTCCTAAACCACCACTTGTAATAATTTGACCATGTGTTTTAAAAGGATAATACTGTGCTACCCACATTTGATGTTGTCCAACATCCGTTGCTACTAAAGCATCTCCGTTTGTAATTTTCCCAATGTACTCAATAGCTTGTTGAGGCTTTATAAAGTCATCGGTAGGTTCATCATATCTGAACGGGTAAGTAGCTTTATTAGATAAACAATGTTCATACCATTCATGGTGAATGATTTCATGAGCATCATATTCTAATAACGCTTCTAACGTAAGCTTTGCATCTGCAACAATACCTAAATCAGTAGAGATGATTTTATTGATTTCACAAGGATCAATATCTACGTGAATAACTTTTGCATCTTTCGCAAAGTCATCTGGATTACTTGCTAATCTGTCATCAAATCTACTACCGAAATTGATGAGTAAATCACATTCCGTTAATGCCATGTTGCTCGCGTATGAACCATGCATCCCACCCATACCTAAAAATAATGGATCAGAGTAGGGGATTGAGCCTAAACCAAGTAATGTGTTAACTACTGGAATTTTGTACTTATTTGCAAATTCAGTAAGTTCATGAGAAGCTTCTGCATGATTTACACCAGCTCCAGCCAAAATAAGTGGCTTTTTAGCTAAACGCATCATTTGGATAATTTGTTCGATTTCTTTTTCTCCAGGGTTCAAGTCAAGTTGATAACCTGGTAAATCGAGCTCTCTAGGTGAAACTTCAACAGTTTCTAATACACCTATATCCTTTGGGAAGTCAATAACAACAGGTCCTTTTCTACCAGTAGAAGCAATGTGAAATGCTTCATCAATAATTTTAGGAATATCTTTAACATCTTTAACTTGATAATTATGTTTAGTGATTGGTGTTGTCATTGACAATAAATCCGCTTCTTGAAAGGCGTCTTGACCAATGCCTGGTCGATGAACTTGCCCAGTTATTACGATAAGCGGAATAGAGTCACTCATAGCATCAGCAATACCTGTAATCGTATTCGTTGCACCAGGACCACTTGTAACAACTACAACACCTGGTTTACCAGTTACTCTTGCGTAACCTTCAGCAGCGTGGACAGCGCCTTGTTCATGTCTTGTTAAAATGTGAGGAACTCTACCTTCGTAAAATGCATCATACAAAGGTAAAACTGCTCCACCCGGATATCCAAAGATATATTCAACTTTTTGATCAATAAATGATTGAACTAGTAATTCAGCACCTGTATAAGTAATTGTTTTTTCTTTAGTAGCTTCATCTGGTTCATTGTAAGATTTAGTAGTTAGTGCCATGATAATCACTCCTTAAATTAATTCATCTGGTACTTTCATAATGCCGCCTGTATTTGCACTTGTTACAAGGGCAGTATATCTAGCAAGATAGCCAGTTTTTACTTTTGATTTAAATGGTTCGATATTTTGTTTTCTTGCATGTAATTCTGCTTCAGATACGTTTACGTCTAATTTACGATCTATTAAATCGATAATGATTTCATCGCCATCTTGAATTAATGCGATTGGTCCGCCAGCAGCAGCTTCTGGTGAAATGTGTCCAACTGCGACACCTCTTGTGGCACCTGAGAATCTACCATCTGTAATAAGTGCTACATCTTTTCCTAATCCTCTACCTACAATAGAAGAAGTAGGGGCTAACATTTCTGGCATGCCTGGACCACCTTTAGGGCCTTCATAACGGATAACAACAACGTGACCTTCACGGACTGTATGGTTATCAATAGCTTCAACAGCTTCGTCGTGAGAGTTGAAACAAATTGCTTTACCGACGAATTTAGTAATAGATGGATCAACACCACCGACTTTGATAGCTGCACCATCTGGGGCGATATTACCGAATAACATTGATAAACCACCAGTTTCTGAAAATGCATTTTCTTTCGTATGAATAACATCAGGATTTTTAATTTCTCTATCTTGGTTATTTTCTCTTAACGTTTTACCTGTGACAGTAATACGATCAGGGTGTAATACATTATCTAATTTAAGCAATTCACCGATAATCGCTGGAACACCACCAGCTTCATGAACATCGTGCATAGAATATGATGAACTTGGTGCAATTTTTGATAGGTAAGGTGTACGTTTTGCGATTTCATTTACTCTATTTAAGTCGTAATCGATACCAGCCTCGTTTGCTAAAGCTAATGTATGAAGTACTGTATTAGTAGATCCACCCATTGCCATATCTAAAGCAAAAGCGTCATCAATTGCATCTTTAGTAATGATGTCTTTAGGTTTAATATCGTTTTTAACTAAGTCCATTAATTTAAATGCTGCTTCGCGAATTAATTCTCTTCTCTCTTCGCCAACTGCAATAGCTGTACCATTGAAAGGAAGGGCTAAGCCTAATACTTCCATTAAACAGTTCATTGAATTAGCTGTGAACATTCCGGCACATGAACCACAAGTAGGGCAAGCATTTTGTTCCATATCTAAAAATTCTTCTTTAGACATTGAGCCACTTTTGAATGAACCAACAGCTTCAAACATTGATGAAAGTGTTAATGCTTTACCTGTTGCAGATAATCCAGCTTTCATTGGACCACCAGAACAGAAGATTGCAGGTACATTTGTTCTAACAGAAGCAAGTAACATACCTGGCGTAATCTTGTCACAGTTTGGCATGTAGAATACACCGTCAAACCAATGTGCGTTAATTACTGTTTCAGCTGCGTCAGCTATAATTTCTCTACTTGGTAATGAGTAACGCATGCCGATATGACCCATTGCAATACCATCATCTACACCAATTGTATTAAATTCGAAAGGTATACCGCCTGCTTCTCTAATTGCTTCTTTTGCTATATCAGCTAATTCTCTTAAATGAACATGTCCAGGGACAATATCAATGTAAGAATTACAAATCGCTATGAATGGTTTGTTCATATCGGTAGGATCTTTAATTTGACCAGTTGCGTGTAGCAAACTTCTTGCAGGTGCTTGTTGTTCACCTTTTTTTATCATGTCACTTCTCATAATTACACTCCTCTATAAAAATAAAAAAACAGCCTCCCAATTAATTATGGGACGCTGCTTTCTGTCCCATTCAAGTAGAAATAGGACTTAAACCATACAGTAAACTTTAAGTTACTGTTGTTCGAGTCCTTCTGAGCGTAATAAAATTACTAATATACTATTTTCAGTTGTCGGTTTATTTGCCGTCATATAGAATTTCATTACAACTCTTCCTTTCTTCTCAAATGTGAACTATATTTTAGTTAAAATTTTGAATAGTTAAAAAATTTATGTACTAAATTTAACGCATATATGAGAACATGTCAACAGAAGATTTAGATTTTTCTAAAAATTTAGATAATGAAAGCGTTTTATATGTATACGAACCATTAATTACCCAAGTAAATAAATATTTGTTATAATAATTCAGTTAGTTTAAGTCGAAAAAATTATTAAGGTAGGTGTCAAAATTTGTTATTACATGTCGAAAATTTAGATGAAACGAAAGCAATTGCTGAAAAATTAGCTCAAGCTGTTTCTCAGAATGATGTAATATTATTGAACGGTGACTTGGGTTCTGGAAAAACAACATTCAGCCAATATTTTGGAAAAGCTTTAGGCGTGAAAAGAAATATTAATTCACCTACCTTTAATATTATAAAGTCTTATCGAGGAAGATTACCTTTTCATCATATGGATTGTTATAGATTAGAAAATAGCTCTGAAGATTTAGGATTCGATGAATATTTTAATTCAGAAGGTGTAACGATTATCGAATGGAGCGAATTTATAACTGAATATTTACCGGAAGAAAGATTAGAAATAAACATTAAATATGTAGACTCAAATACGAGAACATTCGAAATTATTTCAAAAGGTGAACACTATAAACAATTAGAGGAAGTGTTAAACGATGACAACGTTGTTAATTGATACATCAAACCAACCTTTGGCAGTTTCACTCATTAAAGATGGTGTTGTATTGTTGAATCATCAATCTTATTTAAAGAAAAATCATTCACTACAATTAATGCCAGTAATTGAACACTTAATGAAGGAAGCGGATTTATTACCAAAAGATTTAACAGAAATTGTTGTAGCAAATGGTCCAGGTTCATATACTGGATTAAGAATAGGGATAACTACTGCTAAAACATTGGCATATACATTAAATATACCTATATATGAAGTTTCTTCATTAAAAGCATTAGCTAAAACGTGTGACCAAACAGAAACATTAATTGTCCCAATATTTGATGCAAGACGTGAACATGTATTTGCAGGGGTTTATCAATATAATGAAGAAACTTTAGTGAGTGTACTTGAAGATACTTATATTTCAATAAATGATTTGAATGAATTTTTACAAAATCAAAATCAACCATATGTTTTTATAGGTAATGATACAGAGAAATTGAAAAACTTATTAGATGGTCAAATAAAACCATATTTACCAGATGCATCAGTTATGTACGACCTTAAAGAAAAACAGGCTAAGAATGTTCATGATATAAAACCACGATATTTAAAATTATCAGAGGCGGAACAAAATTGGAAAAACAATCAAACAACACATTAGAAATTAGAAAAATGATTAGAGAAGATGTAGCTCAAGTATATGAGATTGAAAAACAAAGCTTCACAAATAGTTCGTGGTCACTAGAAGCTTTTTATCATGAATTAGAAAAAAATGAATTCGCGCATTATTTTGTCGTTTCAGTAGGCGATAAAATTTGTGCATATTGTGGTATATGGTTAGTGATTGATCAAGCACAAATCACAACGATATCTGTAGACGAACATTATAGAAATTGTGGAATAGGGCAAATGTTGCTTCAATATGTCATGAATTATGCGAGTGCAACATGTACAACAATGAGTTTAGAAGTTAGATTGGAAAATGAAGCGGCTAAACATATATATGAAAAAGCAGGATTTACGTATGGTGGCATTAGAAAGAATTATTATGGCGACGGAGAGGATGCTAAAGTAATGTGGGTGAGTTTAAATAATGAGTAACTCTATCATTTTAAGTATAGAAACAAGCTGTGATGAAACAGCAGCAAGTGTTATAAAGAATGGAACTGAAATTTTAAGTAATGAAGTCGTAACACAAATGATGACACACAAAAAATTTGGCGGTGTCGTTCCAGAAGTAGCAAGTAGACAACACGTAGAAGTGATTACTCAAGTCATTGATGAAGCTTTAAAGAACGCGAATATGACTATGGATAATATTGATGCTGTTGCGGTAACAGAAGGCCCAGGTTTAATAGGTGCATTATTAGTAGGTGTAGCAAGTGCAAAAGCATTAGCATTTAGTCATCAAAAGCCTTTAATTCCAGTACATCACATTTCAGGACATATATATGCAAATCATTTAATAAAGCCTTTAAAATTCCCATTAATGGCACTTATTGTTTCTGGTGGACATACAGAACTTATATATATGAAAGATCATTTAGATTTCGAAATTATTGGCGAAACGAGAGATGATGCAGTAGGTGAAGCGTACGACAAAGTAGCGAGAACAATTGGCTTACCATACCCTGGAGGTCCAGAAATAGATAAACTGGCTCAATTAGGCCAAGATACACTGAAATTCCCGAGAGTTTGGCTTGAAAAAGATAGCTATGATTTTAGTTTTAGCGGTTTGAAAAGTGCTGTTATTAATACATTGCATAATAGAAGACAAAAAAATGAAGAAATTATCCCTGAAGATGTCGCAACAAGCTTCCAAAATAGTGTTGTTGAAGTTTTAGTAGGAAAAACAATGTCAGCAGTTAAAGAATACGATGTTAATGAACTCATCGTTGCTGGTGGAGTAGCTGCTAATAAAGGGTTAAGACAAGCGTTGGAACAAGAATGTAAAAATCAAAACATTAACTTAAGTATTCCACCTTTAAATTTATGTACTGACAATGCTGCTATGATTGGTTCAGTAGCACACTTTTTATATTTAAAAGGTAAAACAGCAGATATGAAATTAAACGGAAAAAGTTCACTTGATATAGAAGAAATAGATTAAGTTAAAATTTGTAAAAGTACACTTTGAGCGTTATAATTACTTTGCATGATAAAGATTATAGGAGGGTAATAAAATGGATGTAAATACGTATTTTAATTTCCAAAATAGTATTGAAGCCTTAAAGTTCTATGAAGAAAAATTGGGTGCTACAGATATTATGAGAGTTCCAGGTAATCATGAAATGTTCAAAGATGCCCCAGAAGAATTTAAAATGCCCGAATCTTTTACTATGAATGCAAGTTTTAAAATATTAGATAAAACATTTTTATGTAGTGATACTTGGCAAAATAAACCTATAGATAATGAAGGTGCACAAGTATGCTTCCAATTTAATTATGATAACGTTGAAGATAGAGAAGCGATTCAAGAATTATTTAAAAAGGCGGAAGACGCTGGATGCAAAATTCAAATGCCGTTAAATAAAGTAGAATGGTCACCAATGTTTGGTTCATTTAAAGATCCATTTGGTGTTTCGTGGATGGCTAATGCTTATACTGAATAAATAAAAACTGCTCGCAGCATTTGCGAGCAGTTTTGTTTGTAGATAAACTTAACCGCTTAAAAACTCGCTTGCCTAGGGTACAGTCTCAGCCTGTAGTCTTCGACTCGTACTAAACGCTTAGGCGTCTTCGTTTTTAAGCGGTTTTTTATTCTAACGAGCATTATTCGGAATTCTGCTCCTTACAGGATTCTAACGAGCATTATTCGGAATTCTGCTCCTTACAGGATTCTAACGAGCATTATTCGGAATTCTGCTCCTTACAGGATTCTAACGAGCATTATTCGGAATTCTGCTCCTTACAGCATTCTAACGAGCATTATTCGGAATTCTGCTCCTTAGCGGGTTCTAACGAGCATTATTCAGAATTCTGCTCCTTAGAGTGTGTACATAAACATAAAAAAACTGCCAACAACTTCACTTTAAGTGACTTTGTTGACAGTCTGAACTGCTCGCAGCGTTTGCGAGCAGTTTTTATTTTCGAGCATATTTACCTTCTCTATACGTGTAATCTGTATAATCTTTTATACGCTCATCATATTCTTCTTTAGTTATAATTTTAAGATTAAGTAACTCTTTAGCTTTAGTTGTATAACTCTCAATGTTAGCTTCTTTCATTATTTCTTCAACATCCCTTCTAAAGTAGCAATACAAAATGAAATTTAACTACGATCATTTTTTGAAGCAAAAGAATAGAAATGATTATAGTAGTTTCTATAAACTAAAGTTTATGAATAGCTATAAATACTTAATTGAATTATAAAACTTTTCAAATATTAAATCTACTAAATTTTTCAAATATAGCACTATTTTAAGTATAATGATAAACCGTATTTACAAATTTTACACTTTCACAACTAAATACATTTATAATTCAGGAAGTCAATACAGAACATTTGTACTTGTGCACAAGTTAACCACAAATTGTGGATAACATTGGTATATCTCATTATATGTTTGTGGATAAGTTTTTATAATCTGAAACGTTTTTTACATATTACTTGTGGATAACTAGGATAACTTTGTGGATGACTGGAAAATCAAGCATTTCATTGTGAATAAACATGTAGATGAAATAGATAATAAAAATGCGCTAAGGTGTAAAATTTACCTTAGCGCAAATGGATTAATCTAATTGGTTTTCTATTAACTCCCATTTTTCCATACTCTCTTCGAGCAGATGTTCTGTTTGAATTCTTTGACTATTAATCTCATTACTTTTTTCTACATCATTAAATACTTCAGGTAACGTAAGTTGATGCTCAAAATCAGCGATCTGTGCTTCGTAATGAGAGATGTCATGTTCTATTTCTTCTAATTGACGTTCTAATTTACGTCTTTCTTTTTTCATTTGTTTCTGATTTATATAATAATTTTCGTCTATATTTTCATTTTGTTGATGAATGCTACTTTGTTCGTAGTTATGAATCGCTTCTCTTTGTTCGAGCTTTTCTAAATAATATTGATAATCACCATGGAATAATTCGTTACCCTCTGTTGTGATATGAAAGATTTTAGTAGATAATTCATTGATAAAATAACGGTCATGAGATACGAAAAGTATAGTGCCTTCATAATTTTGAAGTGCTTTTTCTAACATTTCTTTTGAATCAATGTCTAAATGGTTTGTTGGCTCATCTAGAATAAGTACATTATTCTTTTCTAACATTAATAAAGCTAATTGTAATCGAGCTTTCTCGCCACCTGATAAGTCGTTAATGACTTTTTTAACTTCATCTTGAGTAAATAGAAATCTCCCAAGTATTGTTCGTATATCTTTTTCAGGCATGTGCGTATATTGATCCCACACATAATCTAGAATCGTCATATTGGATTTGAATTCTGCTTGTTTTTGGTCATAATAGCCCATTTGTATATTTGAGCCAAAATGAATATCTCCAGATAGGGGAGATAATTTTTTAGATATCGTTTTAATTAATGTAGATTTTCCAATCCCATTAGGGCCAATAATAGCTATTCTGTCATGACGTTTAACGTCTAAGTTAATTGCGGGTGTGATTTTATTCGTGTAACCAATTTCTAAGTTTTTTATAGATAATACATCCTCACCGGTAGCACGATTAATTTCAAATTGAATTTGAGCACTTTTAGCATCAAGTCGAGGTTTTTCAATTCTTTCCATTCTTTCTAGAACTTTTCTACGACTTTTAGCCATGCCACTTGTTGATGCTCTCGTTATATTTTTTTCGACAAATGTTTCTAACTTTTTAATTTCACTTTGTTGTCTTTCATATTCAAGCATTACTTTTTCATAGTGCGCATCGCGTTCTTTTAAAAATTTACTATAATTTCCGATATATCTCTTAACGGAACCTAAGGCAACGTCATACACTTGATTCACAATCTTATCCAAGAAATATCTATCGTGACTGATTATAACAATCGCGCCTTTGAAATGTGTTAAGTAGTTCTCTAACCATTCAGTTGTTTCCATATCTAAATGGTTTGTCGGTTCATCTAATAATAATAAATCTGGTTCACTTAAAAGCATTTGTGCCATTGATAGTCTTGTTTTTTGACCGCCACTAAAAGAATTTATAGGTCTGTCAAAATCTGATTCTGTAAAATTCAAACCCGTTAAAACAGTTTTGATTTTACTTTCATATTGATAACCATCCATTGATTCAAACTGATTAGAAAGTTGTTCGTAGCGTTCTAATTTTTCTTGATAATCTGCACCGTCATATTCATCAGCATGTTCACTTAACCAATTTGTAAGTTCTTTTAAATTATTTTCCATTCTTATAATATGCTCAAATGGCTTTTTCATTTCATTTATAACGGTATCTGTTGAATTCAATGACATTTGTTGTGTTAAATAACCCATCGTAACTTGCTTACCTTTTGAAAAGTTACCTGAATCATAATCTTCAACACCGGCAATAATTTTCATTAAAGTTGTTTTACCAGCGCCATTTCTACCGACGATAGCAATTCGTTCTCCCGTTTTTACTTCGAAGTCGACATCTGAAAAAATGATGTCTCCGTCAAAAGATTTTTCTAATTTATTTATTTGTAAAAGTATCATGTTTACACCTCTCTATTAATTATTATTCTACATGAAAATTACGAATAAATGTACGAATATTACATACAATATATGTATAGTTATTTCAACTCAAGTTTGATATAATAAAACCAATAGATGTGAACACAATCACATTACTTTATTGTAGAAAAGGTGAGGATTTTGGCGAAGAATGATGTGAAGATCCCGAAAGCAACTTTGAAGCGTTTGCCTCTATATTATAGATTTGTTAGTACGCTCCATAATTCAGGTGTTGATCGTGTTTCTTCTAAAGAACTAAGTGACGGACTTAAAATAGATTCAGCAACAATTCGTCGCGATTTTTCGTATTTTGGTGAATTAGGTAAAAAAGGGTACGGATACAATATAAGCTATTTATTAAAATTCTTTAGAACAACATTAGAACAAGAAGATATGACTAAAGTTGCAATAGTAGGTGTAGGTAATTTAGGAACTGCACTTGTTAATTATAATTTTACTGTAAATGATAGAATGCAAATTGTAGCTGCTTTTGATCAATCAGAAGATATCGTTGGTAAAATGGTAGGGAAATTAACGGTCGACAGTATGGAAGATTTTGAAAAAGTGCTTGAAGATTTAAATATACAAGTTGTAATATTGACAGTACCACAACAAGTGGCACAACAAGTTGCTGATCGTATAACGGCAGCCGGAATAACTGGAATATTGAACTTTACACCTCAAAGAATTAATGTACCAGAGAAAGTACAAGTTCATCATATAGATTTAGGAATTGAATTACAGTCTTTAATCTTCTTTATGAAGAATCAATAGGAGGGGTATCAGTATGGAAGCTTTAACTTTTATTAATACACTTGGAATTTCAGGACCAGTCAGCTTATTATTTATAGGGGTAGTTGCATTAATTATATTTGGACCTAAGAAGTTACCACAGTTTGGTAGAGCAATGGGATCTACATTAAAAGAATTTAAAGACGCTACAGATGGTATGACAAACTTTGATGAAAAGAAAAGCAATCACGAAGAAAGTAAAGATAAAGAAGTTAAATAGAACATTATTTAACTCATATTCACATTAATGTGGCGGGGTTTCCTGCCACATCTTTTTTTAGATTGGAGGTAAGATGGTGGATAAAGACAATTTAACTTTTGTCGAACACTTAGAGGAATTACGTAGTCGTATTATGATCATTGCTTATTTTCTAATAGGTGGACTCGTTTTAGGATTTTTCTTTGCCAAACCGGTCATTTACTATATTACACACGATGATTTCACTCAAAATTTAGAATTAAATGCTTTTAGAATTACAGATCCACTTACAATTTACATAGCGATGATTGTTGTTATGGCATTCATTGTCGTATCACCAGTTATTTTATATCAACTATGGGCGTTTATTTCACCTGGATTACATCCGAAAGAACAAAAAGTAACATTAAGCTATATACCATTTAGTTTAATTTTGTTTATAGCTGGATTAATCTTTTCATACTTTATAATATTCCCTTATTTAATCTCATTTACTATGGGATTAGCAGAAGATATGGGGATAAAACAAACAATTGGTATTAAAGAATACTTCAGTGAATTATTTAAATTCACAATTCCATTTGGATTCGTGTTCCAGTTGCCTATACTTTTATTATTTTTAACAAGATTGGGTATCGTAACACCGATGTTTTTAAAGAAAAATAGAAAATATGCTTACTTCATATTGCTAGTATTAGCAGCATTAATTGCACCGCCAGATTTTATGACGCATATGCTTTTCACAATTCCAATGATCATATTATATGAATTTAGCATTGTCATTTCTAAAATCGGTTATAAAAAATATTTAAAAGCAGAACAAAAGTTAATGGAAGAAGAATTAGGAATGGTTGATAACGAAGAAAAGGATCAGTAAATTTAATTTGCTGATTCTTTTTTGCGCTAACGGAATTGTTTCTCGATTATTTTACGATAGCCGGTTCTAACGACCATTATTCAGAATTGTGACCGTTAGCGGGTTTTAACGACCATTATTCGGAATTGTGACCGTTAGCCGGTTCTAACGACCATTATTCGGAATTGTGACCGTTAGCGGGTTTTAACGACCATTATTCGGAATTGTGACCGTTAGCGGGTTCTAACGACCATTATTCAGAATTCTGACCGTTAGCGGATTCTAACGACCATTATTCGGAATTGTGACCGTTAGCGGGTTCTAACGACCATTATTCAGAATTGTGACCGTTAGCGGGTTTTAACGACCATTATTCGGAATTGTGACCGTTAGCCGGTTCTAACGACCATTATTCGGAATTGTGACCGTTAGCGGGTTCTAACGACCATTATTCAGAATTCTGACCGTTAGCGGAATCTAACGACCATTATTCGGAATTGTGACCGTTAGAATTTGATCCTCGATTAAAAACGAAGACGCCCAAGCGTTTAGTACAAGTCGAAGACTACAGGCTGAGACTGTACCCTAGGCAAGCGAGTTTTTAATCGGTTAAGTTTATTCTACAAACTAAGAGCTGAGACTTAATTGTCTAAGTTCTTTTTTTATTATTAAAAGGTATTGGATTTTGTTATATGATAAAATAATGTAATAACAAATAACTTGGGATGGTTCGGAATTAAAGTAAGGAGAATGGTAATGGCTAATTGGACACGTGAAGAAAAATACACAAAATTATCAGATATAACTGAAGAAGCGTATGCGCAACTTCAAGAAAGAGTTAATCAATCTAAGTGGCGACAGATTTTTCATATTCAACCTAAGACTGGGTTGTTAAATGATCCGAATGGGTTGATATATCACAACGGTGAGTATCATGTTTTTCATCAATGGTTTCCTTTAGATGCGGTTCATGGTATTAAGTATTGGTATCATTATACGAGTAAAGATTTAGTTTACTTTGATGATAAAGGGGTCGCTTTAGCACCAGATACTTCTCTTGATAGTCATGGTGTATATTCAGGAAGCGGTTTTGATTATAATGGTAAGTTACATTTAATGTACACGGGTAATGTGAGAGATTCTGAATGGAATAGAACATCGAATCAACTGATTGCTGTGGAAAATGAAGATAGCACTTTTGAAAAGTTTGAAAGTCCTGTAATTTCAGGAAGTCCGGAAGGTTATACTGAGCATTTTAGAGATCCTAAAGTTTGGAAAGAAAATGATAAATATTATGCTATATTCGGTATTCAACGTGAAGATGAAACGGGAACTGTTGTAATTTATGAATCAGAAGATATTAAGAATTGGCAGTTCAAAGGAGAACTTGAAACGGATTTAAATAACTTTGGTTATATGTGGGAATGCCCGGATTTATTTAAGTTAAATGGACAAGAGGTTTTAGCATTTTCACCACAAGGTATTGAAGCGAAAGATAATCAATTTGAAAATATATATCAATCGGGATACATAATTGGCAAGGTTAATTTAGATGAATTAACTATGAAACATGGTGAATTTAAAGAGTTTGATCAAGGATTTGATTTTTATGCACCACAAACATTTTTAGATGAAGATGGAAATAGAATATTAATTGGTTGGATGGGGCTTCCAGAAATCGATTATGCAACTGATGAAGAAGGTTGGGCACACTGTTTAACATTACCGAGAGTTTTAACGATAGAAAATGGTAAGTTAAAACAAAGACCGATTAAAGCGTTAGAGAAACTTAGAACGAATAAAGAAACTGCTGAAGGATACGCGAATAAGCATTCAGTTAAGTTACAGCCTTATGAAGGTAAACAATTCGAACTTCTAATTGATATTTTAGAAAATGAAGCAACTGAAATATATTTTGATGTGCGCGTATCAAAAAAATGTTCGACTCAATTGATATATAATACACGTACGAAAAAGTTAACTTTAGATCGTTTTGAAAGTGGCATTGTGAGTCAAAATGTAGAAAAAACGACAAGAGAAGTAATATTAGAAAATGATTTAAAACAATTAAGAGTATACAGTGATACTTCTAGTTTAGAGATTTTTGTTAATGATGGTGACCATGTATTAACGACTAGAATCTTCCCTGATGAAAATGCAATTAATTTTAGAACATCAACTGAATCCGGCCAAGTTTATTTGAAATTTACAAAATACGATATTAAATCGAATAATCAATAAATTTATTAAACACTTGTTGACTTTACAGCAAGTGTTTTTATTATATTTCTGAAATTATGAGAAATATGAACAAGTTATTACAAAATATTAATTCTATGTAACATATAAAGACTATGCATAGTAACCAATTAAATTTTGATTTATACTATTAGTAATGAGAAATATAGAAGGAGGGGAAGAACTTTTGATGAAGACATTTAAAAATATCACATTGTCTATTGTGATATTATCATCAGCGGTATTTGGCGTATCTTACGGGAATGATATTTATGCTAAAGTAACGACTGACAATACTTCTCCTAAAACAAATCAAGAAGCTAGTACAGAAGAACCAAGTACGGAAGAGCCAAGTACAGAGGAACCAAGTACGGAAGAACCAAGTACGGAAGAACCAAGTACAGAGGAACCAAGTACAGAAGAGCCAAGTACAGAAGAACCAAGTACGGAAGAGCCGAGCACCGAAGAACCAAGCACACAAGAGCCAAATACACATGAACCAAGTACAGAAGAACCAAGTACAGAAGAACCAAGTACGGAAGAACCAAGTACGGAAGAACCAAGTACGGAAGAACCAAGTACGGAAGAGCCAAGTACGGAAGAGCCAAGTACAGAAGAACCAAGTACAGAGGAACCAAGTACGGAAGAACCAAGTGCTGGAGGAAATAACGGAAATAATAGCAGTAACCAAACACCACAACCAAATAATGGTTCAACATCAACAGAAAAACCAAATTCAAATGACTCAAACAATACAAGTGGCAATCAACAGCTTAGTGTAAGTCAATTTGTACCAACAATACCAAGTTATCCAAATGACAATGGATTAGGTACATATAGTAGTGAACAACAAACGCCACTTGAAGAAGCACCTAAATTTATTCCAGGAAAATCAGAAGCATATTATACGAAAATGGATAAAGATGTTCTTAATTTAGTGACGAGTAAAGTTGGTTCAAGACCCGATTTAGCTGATCCTAAATTCAAAAAGAATGCGAAAACAACAGAAACAACATTAGTAGATGATGATAGTGACACTAAAAAAACGAGTACAACTACAGATAATATAGAAAATACAAGCAATGAAAAAGATACTTCAAAACCATTAATATTAGGCGTATCAATTGCTATCGTAATCATATTTGGTTCAATTATATGGTTCATTTTCAGAAGATTTAATCGTTCATAATAATAAATAAACTAAATTGATAACAAGCACCCCAAACTAAGAACTTAAAAATTCATAGTTTGGGGTGTTTATTGCAGAAAAAAGAATGTGAGCATATAATTTAAACATAAAGGGGTGTGCGTTTATGTCTAAAAATAATGAAAAATTATCTTTACAAGTTGCAGCATTAACAAGAGAAACAAAAAAGCTTGGCATTCCAATTATGATCGTATTTGAAGGAATACCTGCTTCGGGGAAAACAAGATTATCTAATGAATTGTTATTAACGTTGGATGCAAAATATACTCATTTCATTCCAACAAAATCACCAACAGAAGAAGATTTAAGATATCAATTTTTACAAAAGTATTGGAACACGATACCAGCAAAAGGGGATATTAACATATACTTTAGAAGTTGGTATGCATATTTTATAGAATATCAAGAGAACAAAATTAAGCATTCAATATACAATAAATATCATCACTTAAAAAGACAAATTAATGATTTTGAATCAATGATTAAAGCAGATGGTTATGAGATTATTAAATTTTATATAGAAATAAATGATAAAAAGAGAAATGAACATTTAAAAGAAATGAAAGAAAATCCGTTAACAAGTTGGAAAGCGCAAGAATATGAAAAAGCTATTTCAGATGACGTTTATCATAAAGAGATGCATAAAATTTTAAAAGAATCTTCTAAAGATGAATGGAAAGTAATCGATTATACTGAAAAAACTGAAGCAATTGGTTTAATGTATCAGCACATTATCGATCGATTAGAAAACGCCATAGAAGTACATCATAATAAGAAGAAAGAAATCGATGGGGCATTTTCGGAAGCATTTCATACTAAAATGTTTGAACAAAAATTAGACAAAGTTGATAAAAAGACATACAAAGAATTATTGGGAACATTGCAAGATAGATTAAAAGAATTGCAGTTTGCACTATATGAAAGAAAGATTCCACTTATATTAGCATATGAAGGAATGGATGCAGCAGGAAAAGGTGGCAATATAAAAAGAGTTAGAGAAAAACTTGATCCAACAGGTTATGAAGTTAACGCGATTAGTGCACCAACTGATGTAGAACTTAATCACCATTACTTATGGCGTTTCGCAAAAGATATGCCAAGAAGCGGACATATTGAAATATTCGATAGAAGTTGGTACGGCAGAGTATTAGTAGAAAGAGTCGAAGGATTCGCTACTAAAGAAGAATGGAGACGAGCATATGAAGAAATAAACCAATTTGAAAAAATGTGGACCGATGAAGGGGCTATCGTGTTAAAATTCTTCTTAACTTTAGATAAAGATGAACAGTTGAAACGATTTAAAGAAAGAGAAGAAACAGTAGAAAAACAATGGAAAATAACTGACGAAGACTGGCGAAATAGAGAAAAATGGGATTTATACTTAGAAGCAAGTCATGACATGATTGAAAAAACAAATACAGATTATGCGCCATGGTTAATTGTTCCAGCAGATCATAAAAAAACAGCAAGAATCGAAGTGTTAAAATATATTATTAAGAAATGTGAAGAAGCACTTTGGGGCGTAAAGCAATATTAAAAACACCCGTCTAATCTTAGATTAGACGGGCTTTTTATAGTTTAGCTTATAACATATGAACAATTGTATTATAAACGAGATGTGCAACTTGAGATTGTTTTTCTAGTTGTTTATTAAGTTCGTCTGTAAATACGATTTGTCCTAATACTACGATTCCGTTCATTCCCATATGTGCAATCATCGGTACGATAATTCTCTTAGTAAGAACATATAATCCACTAAATATTGCACCCATAACGACATAAATAAGTGTATGTTCTGGGTCTGAATGTGCTAATGAAAATATAAATGAACTAACGAGTACTGCTATGATAAAACTTAACCACTTAGGTTTTTTAATCATATTGAAAATTTCACCGAATATAAGTTTACGGAATATTAATTCTTCTAATATTGGTCCGGCAAGAACGATATAAATAATTAATATATGTGATTCTTTTGCGATTTTCATTAATCTTTGTGTATTACCACTTTGAACAGGTTGATTAAATATATAAATATTAATTAACGATGCTATAGCTTGACCAAACATGGCGATAAAAATACCAGCTAATCCCCAAAAAATAACGTAGATCCACTTTTCTTTCGTTTGTTTTTCTAAACGCGTGGGGTTCTTAATGTTTGAATGCATAAACCATAATAGTAAAACTGAAATAATCGCTGTAACGGCCATCCAGGTTAAACTGATTTCAAGTAAATGGATTTTCGATATACCAGAGTCTTTGTATATTGAACTTGGAATAATTGTAATCGTCTGAACAATTCCAAATAATATTAAGGTTGTAATATTGACTGTTAATCGATTAAACTTCATTTCTTAATTCCTCCAAAAATAAACATGTACATATTGTATCTTATTTTAATCGAAAAGAGAAAAGTTTAAGTTATTTTGCTTGTAATTTTGACCAAATTTGATTATTATAAAACTGTAGTTAGCACTTAAAGTTAACGAGTGCTAATATTAATTGAGTCAAGGAGGATTTTATAAATGTTAAAACCATTGGGAGATAGAATTATTATCGAGAAAACAGAAAAAGAACAAACTACAGCAAGCGGGATTGTATTAACAGATTCAGCTAAAGAACAGTCTAACGAAGGTAAAGTTGTAGCTGTTGGACCAGGTAAGCGTTTAGAAGATGGTACAAGACTTTCTGTAGATGTTTCTGTAGGTGATCAAGTAGTGTATCAACAATACGCAGGAACTGAAGTGAAACGCGATAAAGAGACATATATTATCCTTGCGGAAGATGATATTTTAGCAGTTATTGAATAATTAAATTAAGATTTATTGATGATATTTAATTGATGGAGGTATATATAAATGGCTAAAGAATTAAAGTTTTCAGAAGATGCACGTCGCTCAATGCTTGCTGGCGTGGATAAATTAGCTAACGCAGTTAAAGTAACATTAGGACCTAAAGGACGTAATGTTGTATTAGATAAAAAATTCACATCACCACTTATTACAAATGATGGTGTAACAATAGCGAAAGAAATAGAATTAGAGAATCCATATGAGAACATGGGTGCTAAATTAGTAGCTGAAGTAGCAAATCAAACAAATGATGTTGCCGGTGACGGTACAACTACTGCAACTGTATTAGCACAAGCTATGATTCAAGAAGGACTTAAAAACGTAACAAGCGGTGCAAACCCTGTTGGTATCCGTGAAGGTATCGATAAAGCAGTTAAAGTCGCTTTAGAAGAATTACGTCAAATTTCACAACCAGTTGAGAAGAAAGAAGAAATCGCACAAGTAGGTTCTATCTCAGCTGCAGATGAAGAAATTGGTAAATTCATTTCTGAAGCTATGGAAAAAGTCGGTAATGACGGTGTTATTACAATTGAAGAATCAAAAGGATTCAGTACTGAACTAGAAGTAGTAGAAGGTATGCAATTCGATAGAGGTTATACTTCTCCATACATGGTTACAGATTCTGATAAAATGATCGCAGAATTAGAAAATCCTTATATCTTAATTACAGATAAGAAGATTTCATCATTCCAAGATGTTTTACCTATATTAGAAAAAATCTTACAAACAAATAGACCAATATTAATCGTTGCAGATGACGTAGAAGGCGACGCATTAACAAACATCGTACTTAACAGATTACGTGGTACATTTACAGCTGTAGCAGTTAAAGCACCAGGATTTGGTGACCGTCGTAAAGCAATGTTAGATGATTTAGCTATCTTAACAGGTGGACAAGTGATTACTGATGATTTAGGACTTGATTTAAAAGAAACTTCACTAGATATGTTAGGTGAAGCAAGTAAAGTACAAGTTACTAAAGATGACACTACAATTGTTGAAGGACAAGGTGACTCAGTAAACATCGATGCACGTGTTGGACAAATTAAAGCACAAATCGAAGAAACAACTTCAGACTTTGACCGTACAAAATTACAAGAACGTTTAGCTAAATTAGCTGGAGGCGTTGCAGTAATTAAAGTAGGTGCAGCAACTGAAACTGAATTAAAAGAACGTAAATTAAGAATTGAAGATGCATTAAACTCTACAAGAGCAGCAGTTGAAGAAGGTATTGTTGCAGGTGGTGGTACTGCATTAGTATCAATTTATAATAAAGTTGCAGAAGTAGAAGCTAAAGGCGACGTTAAAACAGGTGTAAATATTGTATTGAAAGCTTTAGAAGCACCATTACGTCAAATCGTTGAAAATGCAGGATTAGAAGGATCAATTATCGTTGAAAAACTTAAAAATGCAGAAGAAGGCGTTGGATATAACGCAGCAACTGAAGAATGGGTGAACATGTTAGAAGCGGGTATTGTAGACCCAACTAAAGTAACACGTTCAGCGTTACAAAACGCAGCATCAGTTGCAGCTATGTTCTTAACAACAGAAGCTGTAGTAGCAGACATTCCAGCAGACGAACCAGCAGCACCAGATATGGGCGGCATGGGCGGAATGCCAGGTATGATGTAATTAATATCTATCCCCTCATCATTATGATGAGGGGGTTTTTTATGCTGAAATAAACACAAATTGCTAAACGGAGTACATAATCATGATTAGATCTGCAAATAGAAACAAATCCCCTTTATTATTTAAAGGAGGATATTGATTGTTATATTCGCTTTATTGATGAATCAAGATGTGGAACCCATATGTAATATAATGCGATGTTTATATGTTTAATCGATTTTTTTAATTTCCGCACAATTTTTGCAAAACACAGTCGATTCATTTTTTAAATATGCTGTGATTTCAGTATTACCTTTATACATGGGATATCGCATTGTGAGTATAATAGGTTCACCTTTTTCTATTTCTTTCTGACATATTGAGCATTTTTGTTTTTCAAATAAATTGAAGTTCATTTTTATACACCTCTATCTCATAATATTTGTTAATTCTTTTTGGTAAGCATTCTTAGATGGTAGGAACAAAGAGATTATATCAGTCTAATAGTTTCTCAGCTTCACATCCTTATAGAATATATTCGTTTCTTCATTATTTATCTTAGTTATCTTTATAATTAATTATACTATATGATTTAGCATAGTAACTAATGTAATTAGATGAAATTATGAGAGATATCAAATAGAAAAAAAGTCATCAATCTTAACTATAGAACGATATTAGAACCATTACTAAATATAAGAGCATGGAGTAATTAACATATCCATCTCATCATTATGATGAGGGGATATATTTATGCTAAAATAAACATAAATTGGTAAAAAGGAGTACATAATCATGATTAGATCTGCAAATAGAAATGATGCTTCTAAAATTAGTGAGTTAATATATATTATTTGGAATGATATGGAGTTGCCTCTAATTCAAGATAATGATAAGTCAGTTGTGTTAGATGTGATTAAACAAAGTATAGAAGAAGGGCATTATAGAAATTACTTTGAACATATTCATGTGTTTGAAGTTGAAGGGGAAGTTGCTGGTTTCATTAATACTTATGATGGTGGTGATGAAGCGGTTCTTGAAAGTAATTGGAATAAGATTGATTTTAAACAAGATTTTAAATTAGAAGGTACGCCTTTACCTGAAAAAGAAGCGGATCAGGGAGATTTATATATTGAATCTATTGCTGTTTTTTCTGATTATAGAGGGCAAGGTATTGCGTCTAAATTAATTGAGTATATTTTTAATTATGCAAAGGAACAAGGTTTTAAAAATGTTTCATTAAACTGTGAAGTAGAAAATGAAGGTGCGATGAAATTATATAGAAAATTTGGATTCGAACCTAGTTACGATAGGGTACTAAGCGGTCATGATTATAAATATATGATTAAGACTATTTAAAAAATAATATATAATAAAAAAATCTGGCACTTATGTGTCAGATTTTTTATTATATATTTTTCTCGATATTTAAGATTAATTCTTTTCGTTCAATCCCACTTGAATATCCACCAAGTCCACCGTCTGCAGCTATTACTCTATGACATGGAACTAAGATTGTGAGATGATTTTTGCCATTTGCATTTGCGACTGCACGAAATGCTGTCGGTTGTCCTATATTCTCAGCTAATTGTTTATATGAAATCGTTTCGCCGTATGGTATATCACATAACGCTTGCCATACTTTCTGTTGAAAAGGTGTTCCGAAGTTAAATTTTATTGGGACTGTAAACTTGTCTAGCTTACCTTCGAAATATAAATTAAGTTCTTGCTCTAATTGATTTAATACATTATTACTTTCATCTAATATATCTTGGTTTGTTGTACGAATTAAATATGATCTTTCTTTTTCAATATCTGATTTGTTTATAAAATGTAGTAACAATAGGTGTGTTTCATCAGCAATTGCTATCATATTCCCAGCTTTTGTGTTAATTGATTTTTGATATAGACTCATAAAATTCACCTCTTTAAAGAGAGTGTAACATAATTAATAATGGATAACCTTTTTTAAAATGTGGAAAATTTATTACTCATTCTTTATCATTAAAATAAGGAGTGATTTCTATGGACATTATCGCAAGATGTATAGATTTTATCTTTTCGACTTTTTCAAATTGGTATGGCACACCTGTAAATACAAGTAAGATTAAAGGAATGTTTAAAAAACGTTCTAAACAAAATAAAAAAGTAACCTGAGATCGATTTTACGGTCTCAGGTTACTTTTTGCGATTTGCTTTTTTACGATCAGCATTTCTGTTTATAAATGCAGCGATTAAAAATAGGATACATGCTAATGTGAACAATATGCCTGATTGTCCGGAGATTTCCATAATGATACCAATGACAAATGCTACAATAGCTAATCCTACTAATGATTTTGTAATGTTAGACATCTTTTTAGCTCCTTTTCTAAATTTTATTATACCAATGTTTTACAAGTTATCCAAAACATGAAATTGAAAGAAAATAAATGATGAAATTTCGGGAACATACTTTTAATTTTCGTCATTCTCGTCTAGTATAGAGATATCATAACAAGGAAAGAGGATGACTTTCTATGAACCCACTAGCTTTAGAATTGAACGAAGAAATTAAAAAAGAATATCCAGTTTTATTGGAAATGCTTTCTGACTTAGGTAAATCTATTTATTACCCTAAAGGTATATTATCTCAATCAGGTGAAGCGAAAGGTACAAAATATAATGCAACAATTGGTATGGCAACGACTGATGAAGGTATTATGTACACTGATGCTTTATATAATCAGTTTGGTGATCAAGACCCAAGTGATGTATTCCCTTATGCGCCACCTCAAGGAGATGAGAGGTTACGTAATCTTTGGAAGAATAAAATTTTAAATGATAATCCTGATTTAAATGATAAATATATTTCTAAACCAGTTGTAATAAATGCGTTAACACATGGTTTATCATTAGCAGGTGATTTATTTGTAGATGCTGAAGATACAATTATGTTACCTGAGCATAACTGGGGTAACTATAAATTAACGTTTGGTGTTAGACATAGTGGTCAAATTGAAACGTACCAAGCATTTGAAGAAGACGGTAGTTTTACTTTAGAATATTTCAAACGCGCGCTTGAAAATTATAATAAAGAAAAAATTGTATTAGTATTGAATTTCCCTAACAACCCAACAGGCTATACGCCAACAGTTGACGAAGTGAATGAAATGGTTACAGCAATTAAAGAATTGGCTGATAGAAACACGCAAGTCATTGCTATAGTTGATGATGCTTATTATGGATTGTTCTTTGAAGATGTATTTAAACAATCTATATTTACACCACTTACTCAACTTAATCATGAAAATATTATGCCAGTGAAAATTGATGGCGCAACTAAAGAATATTTTGCATGGGGATTCCGTGTAGGATTTTTAACTTTTGGTACTCAAAGTGAATCAATTCAAGAAGCTTTAGTAGCTAAATTAAAAGGCTTAATTAGAAGTAACGTTTCAAGTTGTTCTTTACCAAGTCAAACAGCTGTCGTTCATGCAATGGAAGATCCTTCTTTCCAATCTCAAGTTGATGAAAATATTAATATCTTAAAAGAAAGATATGAAGTGACGAAAGAAGTAGCATATCGTGAAGAATATAAAGCACTTTGGACACCTTATGCATTTAATTCAGGTTACTTTATGTCTGTTAAATTAAAAGACATAGATCCAGAAGAATTAAGATTACATTTAATTAAAGAATATAGCATTGGAATTATTGCTTTAAATAAAACAGATATTCGTATTGCATTCAGTTGCATTGAGAAATCAGATATCGAATACGTATTTGAAACAATTGCAAAAGCGATTCATGATTTAAAATAAGAGTGAACAATAGAGTGTGTATATCAAGTGGATATACACACTCTATTTTTTTATGTTATAAAATGTTGTTATGTTAATATATTGATTATGGGATTATACAATTCTGCCATTACTCATCTGGATTATAATTATAAGTTTTATCGTTCCTAATACGATTCAATATTTAGATAAACTATATGAATTGAGTGGATTTAATTCTACATTCTTTTACAAATATGATAGCATGATATATTTAGTTGCGTCAGTAATGTTATTTATATGTGCTTATATTATAGCTATTAGAAAAGCAACTAAAAGTACAATTACAATTTAAAAGAGGTGAATCATTTTGAAATTAACACAAATTCAGAAATATTATGGGAAACAACACATATTAAAGAGCGTCGATTTTGAATTTGGGGATAGCCAAATTGTTGGTTTAATTGGTAAAAATGGTGTGGGTAAAACGACACTTATGAAAATTATGAACGAAAATATTGTTAAATATGATGGTTCTTTTAATAAAGAAAATGATGTAAAAGTAGGTTACTTAATTGAAAATCCGAAACTTTATTTAAATAAAACGGGCTATTATAATTTAAATTTATTTAGAAGTGTTTTAGGTAACAATGTTGATGATAAGTATATTAATGAATTAATCGAATCTTTCGGTATTAAACCTTACATTAATAAAAAAGTTAAAAAATACTCTATGGGTATGAAGCAAAAGCTTTCGATCGCTGTTGCTTTAATGAACAAGCCTCAATATTTAATATTGGATGAGCCTACTAACGGTATGGATCCGGATGGTTCGATTGACGTATTGAAAACAATTCAGCGCGTCAGCAAAGAACTTAATATTAAAGTGCTTATTTCTAGTCATAAATTAGAAGATATCGAGTTGATATGTGATAGAACGATATTTATGAAGGAAGGCACAATTGTCGAAGATTATGATATGAAAGATAAATCGACAGATGTTACGAAATTTACTTTCGAGCCTCATCAATTTAACGAAGCATTAGATGTTCTTACGATGAACTATAAAGTCGTATCAAGTAATAAACAAGACGGAATGATTTCAGTTGAAGCATTACAAGATTATTATGACGTATTAAAACGTCTTGGTGAAAAAGGTGTTTATCCTAAGTTTATTCAAAATAATAGAATTTCATTAAGAGATCAATACTTTAATATTAATAAAGGAGCTGAAGCGTAATGAATATTGGACAACATGTAAAATATGACATAACGAGAATTTTCAGAAGTCCTTTAGGTTACTTAGGATTTTTAATATCAATATTGCCAGGTCTAGGCGGTATAATTGCTGTTCAAACATTAGATGCGCCATTCAATGCGCAAGTTATTTTATCAATGTTTATCATGTTTGGTGGACTTGTTTTAGTGATGTTTACAATGAGGACAATTGTACGTGATATGCAATATGGCACAATTCAATTGTTTTTAAACTCTAAATTAAATAGAGTGAAATATTTATATGGTAAGTTAATATCCGTAATAAGTATTACAGTAATATTTACGTTATTTGGAATGTTATTTACATTACTAGCAGGAGCGATAGTAGGGTATGGAGAACTTGCCTATACTGATTTCTTAAAACTGTTAGGTGTACTAGTACTTATCGTGCTATTTTATGTTACGTTGCTTAATATTCTTAACTTATTGACTGGTAAATCGGCAATTGTTTATACAGCAGCAATTCTATTGCTTATCTTTTTACCAACAATATTTGATGCATTAATATTTATTCCTAAATATGGACCGGATCTAGCTGAAATGATGAAGTATAATCCATTAAGTTTTCTACCTAGAGTATTCAGTTCAGGTGCGTTAACTATGAAAGGTTATCAAATTTGGATTTCAATTGCTTGTATCGTCATTTTCACAGCAATCAATCATTACATTATAAGAAATAAGAATATATAATGGTTAATCCCTCACTTCTATGTTAAATTTAAGTTATTAGACATATGAGTGAGGGATTTTTTTGGGTAAAAGGTTTATAAAACATTACATTATTATAGGTATTTTATGTATTATAGCGAGTTTCTTTTTTGAAGGTACACCTAAAGCGTTAATGATTGGTGCGGCATTAGGTTTCTTTTTAACTGCAGTTATTGCTAAATTTGAAAAAGAAGATAAAGTCGATGAACATCCTGATAAAACAAAGCAGGATCAAAATAAAAAAGGGTAGAGACATTGATGTTTTTACCTGATTTTTCTATTGCATGAATAAATTCGCAATAAGTGATTATGATATTCAGTCACTATTGCGGGGGTGAGACACGTAATCTAATGAGAAATTTTAGATTGATGTCTCACTCCTTTTTATTAAATTGAGGTGAAAATATGTTACGAAGTTTACTATTTAAAAAATTAGAACAAAAAGAACAAGAAATGATTAAGCATTATCAAAATTTACATCAATTTCCGGAACCTTCATTTAATGAAGTGAAAACTTCACAATATATAGAAGCTTTTTATAAAGATAAAGATGTTCGTTTACATACAAGAATCGGTGGTCATTATGGTTTAATCGTTGAAATAGAAGGGAACAGCCCGGGAAGAACGATTGCTTTAAGAGCGGATTTTGATGCTTTAAATATTCAAGAAGAAACGGGATTACCATTTTCATCAAAGAATGAAGGATGGATGCACGCATGCGGACACGATGCACATACTGCATATTTAATGATTCTTGCAGAAAGTTTAATAGAATTAAAAGATTCTTTGCCTGGAAAAGTCGTTATTATTCATCAACATGCTGAAGAGTTAGCTCCAGGTGGTGCAATCGATATGTTAGAATCCGGATTTTTAAATGATGTAGATGAAATTTATGGCATACACCTATTTCCAGACTATACACCTGACGTAATATCGTATAGAAAAGGACCAACTATGGGAGGACGTTCATTATTCCGTTTAAAAGTAAAAGGTAAAGGCGGACATGGGTCAAGTCCACATTTAGCTAATGATGCTATTATGGCTGCCAGTACTTTTGTAACAAATGTTCAAACAGTCGTTTCGAGAAGGCTGAATCCATTTGATATGGGTGTTGTAACGATAAGTTCATTCAATGGATTAGGATCTTTAAATGTTATACAAGAAAATGTAGAGCTTGCCGGCGATGTGAGATATATGGAAAGCCGTATTGGTCACCAAATTCATGATGAAATCTTGCAACTAATAGAAGGTTTAGAAGAATCATATAATGTGAAATGTGATTTCCAATATGAACTTGACTGTATTCCACTTATTAATCATTATAAGCAAACTGATTATTTAGTAGATATACTTGCTACGAGCCAAGGCGAATACTTTCAATCATTAAAAGAACACGAACAATTAACAAGTTCAGAAGACTTCGCCAGTTACTTAGAAAAGATACCAGGTTCATTCTTCTTTATAGGATGTAAACCATATCATTTAGAAGAAGCGTATTACAATCATAGTCCTAAATTTGTTGTGAACGAAGATGCTTTACTAACTGCGAGTAAGGCATTAGGAGAAGTTGTATTAAATAGATTAAATATAGAAGATTAAAAAAAGACTGCCAACAAAGTCACTTAATGTGAAATGCTGGCAGTCTTTTGCGTATGAATATTTGAGCATTTATACAAGATTGACGGGAGGTGTTCTAACGACACTTTTCAATTAAATACTTCAGACAAAAATAAAAAAATAAAATAAATTTTGTAGTAACCGTTTACAAATGTAAGGAAAACGTTTACAATAACTTGTATACAAGTATACGAACTGTGTGGAGGGATGCATTTGAAACATCATTATCATTACCCTAGTGAATGGTTAAAGCATCGTTCAACTGGTGAACAAGTAGCGAGTGAGATTAGACTTGCTATTATAAGTAAGGAGATCGTTAAGGGTGATAAATTAAGTGAAAATAAGATTGCTCAACAATTTGAGGTTAGTCGATCGCCTGTAAGGGATGCATTTAAATTGTTACAGCAAGACAACTTAATATCTCTTGAAAGAATGGGAGCTGTTGTACTTGGATTATCAGATAATAATCAGAAAGAAATATATGATATTAGACTCATGTTAGAATCTTTTGTATTTGAAAGATTACAAAATGATAATAACGCTGAAGTCATTCAACAGTTAAATAAAATTTTGAAAATGATGACGGTAGCAATAGAGTTTGAAGATGCAGATGAATTTACGAGGTTAGATTTATTGTTTCATGAATCCATGATAACAGCTATCAATCATCAATATATTGAAATGATTTGGCATAGTTTAACACCTGTTATGGAATGTTTAATTTTAGTATCTATGAGACAAAGAATGCAAAATGATCCAAAAGATTTCGATAGGGTCATTCATAATCATAAAGTTTATATAGAAGCGATTGAAACGAAAAATAGAAATAAAATGAAAGAAGCATTCCATTTGAATTTTGATGATGTAGATGAACAAATTGATGTTCTATGGAATTCACAAATCAACTTAGACAGAAAGTAGGATAATAATGAAATACATGATAGGTATTGATATAGGTACAACAAGCACAAAGGCAGTAATTTATGATGAGGAAGGTAATTTTCTTAAAAAACATAGTAACGAATATCCAATGACAACGACTGAAATAGGGGTTGCAGAGGAAAATCCTGCTGAAATTTTTGACGCTGTTCTTTTTACAGTTAAAAGAGTCGTAAGAGATATTGGTGCTAAACCTGAAGATATTAAATTATTAAGCTTTAGTAGTGCAATGCACAGTTTAATAGCGATGGATAAGAATAACCAACCATTAACTGAATGTATTACATGGGCAGATAATAGAGCGAGAGAATATGCTGATATTATTAATGATCAACATGAAGGCATTGAAATTTATAAAAGAACAGGGACACCTATACATCCGATGTCACCACTGTCTAAAATTTATTGGTTAAAAAATGAACATCCTGAAATATATAACAATACGCATAAGTGGATTGATATTAAATCTTATGTATTTTATCAATTATTTGAAGAATATGTGATGGACCATTCAATAGGGTCTGCTACAGGCATGATGAATTTAAAATCATTAAGCTGGGATGAAGAAGCATTAGAATTATTAGGAATTAATGAAGAACAATTACCAACACTTGTGCCGACTACATATATTATGAAAAATGTTTCAGAAAAATATGCAGATATAATGGGCATCAATCATGAAACACCAATTATTGTTGGTGCATCTGATGGTGTGTTATCAAACTTAGGCGTCAATAGTTTTAGAGAAGGCGAAGTAGCTGTAACGATAGGAACGAGTGGTGCAATTAGAACGATAATTGATGAGCCTAAAACTGACGATAAAGGAAGAATTTTCTGTTACGTCTTAACGGAAGATCACTATTGTATCGGTGGTCCAGTTAATAACGGCGGTGTCGTCTTAAGATGGTTACGAGATGAACTGTTAGCAAGTGAAGTTGAAACTGCAAAACGTCTAGGCGTTGATTCATATGATGTATTAACAAAAATTGCGAGTCGTGTGAAACCTGGAGCAAATGGCCTTTTATTCCATCCGTATTTAGCTGGCGAAAGAGCGCCTTTATGGAATGCAAATGCGAGAGGTAGTTACTTTGGATTAACGTTAACGCACAAAAAAGAACATATGATTAGAGCAGCTTTAGAAGGTGTATTACTAAACCTTTACACTGTATATCTTGCTTTAATAGAAGTGATGGATAAATCACCTGAACAAATTAAAGCAACTGGTGGATTTGCTAAAAGTGAAGTATGGAGACAAATGATGGCTGACATATTTGATACTTCAGTTGAAGTGCCTGAAAGTTATGAAAGTTCATGTTTAGGCGCTTGTGTATTAGCTTTAAAAGCTTTAGGGGAAATTGAAAACTTTGATGTATTAGATAATATGGTTGGTAAGACGTATCAACATAATCCAATTCAAGAAAATGTTGATATTTATCAATCACTTATACCAATCTTTATCAATTTAAGCCGTAAATTATCAGATGAATATGATTTGATTACAGAATTTCAAGAAAAGCATTCATAAGGAGATGTTAATATGTTTTCAGAAATCGCACCTTTATTAATAGTAGCTTTAGCAATTGTTATATTATTAGGTTTAATTATGTGGTTGAAACTTAATACATTTGTATCACTTATTATCACTGCAATGGTTACAGGTATTTTACTTGGTATGCCATTAAGTAAAATAATCGGAACTATTGAAACAGGTATGGGCTCAACACTTGGTCATATTGCTTTAATATTTGGACTAGGGGCTATGCTCGGTAAACTATTATCCGATGGCGGTGGTGCAACAAGAATCGCCGACACTTTAATTAACAAATTTGGTCAAAAACGTATACAATGGGCAGTTGTGACTGCATCATTTATTATCGGTATCGCATTATTCTTTGAAGTTGGTTTAGTATTATTAATTCCAATTGTATTTACGATAGCTAAACAATCAAAAGTATCAACACTATACTTAGGTATTCCGATGACTGCAGCTTTATCAGTAACACATGGATTCTTACCACCACATCCAGGTCCAGTTATGATTGCTAAAGAATTTGGAGCAGACATTGGACAAGTACTATTATTTGGTATCATCATTGCAATACCAGTAACAATTATCGCAGGACCTTTATTTACAAAATTTGCGAAAAAAGTTGTTCCAGAAGGATTCACAAAATCAGGGGATTTGGAATCATTAGGTAAACAAAAGACATTCAAAATTGAAGAAACACCTGGTTTCGCAATTTCAGCAACAACTGCTTTATTACCAGTATTTATTATGCTTGTTGCTACGATTGTTGATTTCATTTCAGGATCACCGGAAAATCCAGGAGGTTTCTTAGGATTTATAAGCTTTATCGGTGAAGCCGGTACAGCAATGTTAATTTCTGTATTGTTCGCGATTTACTCAATGGGTATTACAAGAGGTAAAAAAATTACAGAAGTTATGGATACATTAACAAACGCAATTTATCCAATCGGTATGATGTTATTAATTATTGGTGGTGGCGGCGCATTCAAACAAATATTAATTGATGGCGGCGTTGGTAAAACAGTAGAAGAAATCTTTACGGGTACAGCCATGTCACCAATATTACTAGCTTGGATTGTAGCAGCCGTATTAAGACTTGCATTAGGTTCAGCAACAGTTGCTTCAATTTCAACAGTTGGTATAGTTATGCCACTACTAGAAAACTCAGACGCTAACTTAGCATTAGTCGTATTAGCTACAGGAGCAGGTAGTGTTATAGCATCACACGTTAACGATGCAGGATTCTGGATGTTCAAAGAATACTTTGGACTCACAATGAAAGAAACATTCTTAACTTGGACGTTACTAGAAACTGTTATTTCCGTATCAGGTATTATATTCATTCTATTTATAAGCTTGTTTGTATAGAATATAAGAAGGGCTGAGACATTTATGTCTCAGCCCTTTCGTTTGTAGATAAAATTAATCGATTAAACACTCAATCTAACAACAAGTACACTTTAAGTAACTTTGTTAAAACGATTGTAAATCTTTAATTCTTTTAATATCAACTCTAATTAATAACGATATGGCTAATGCTACAACAAAGAATGCAGCGAAGATATACAGTGTTGCCATATAACTTTGTGTTACTTCTCTTACAGTTGCAGATATGAATGGTCCTACTAGTCCTGCTGCTGCCCATGCTGTTAATATATAACCATGTATAGCTCCAAGTTGTTTTGTTCCAAATATATCGCCTATAAAAGCAGGTATCGAAGCGAAACCACCGCCGTAACAAGAAATAATAATAAATAGAATGATTTGGAATAGGGCAGGGCTATCAACTACTGGTAACCAAAGGAATAATACAATTTGTATGATGAAGAATATTGTATATACGTTTGTTCTACCGATATAGTCGGAAACACTTGCCCATATCAATCGACCGAATCCATTAAACACACCGATAATACCAACCATCGTTGCAGCTTGTGCTGGTGTTAAATTTACGATTTCTTGTGCCATTGGACTTGCTACAGATAAAATAGCAATACCACATGTCACATTTATAAAGAGCATAAGCCATAAATAATAAAATCTCTTTGTTTTAATTGCTTCATTTGCTGTAATCTGAACTAAGTCGGGCTTTTTCTTTTTCTCTTTGTTAGGATTAAAACTTCCCGGTCTATAGTATTCAGGTGGTCTCTCTAAATAGAAACTTGAAATGATCATTATGACAAAATAAACGACAGCTAATATTATAAATGTAGAAACTAAGTTAAAATTCGATATTAAAAATTCTATAACCGGACTTGCTATCATTGAGGCAAACCCAAATCCCATTATGGCTAACCCAGTAGCAAGTCCGCGTTTGTCTGGGAACCATTTTACTAATGTAGAAACAGGTGCGATATAACCTATACCTAATCCAATTCCGGATAATACACCGTAACCTAAGTAAAGTAACCATAGATTTTCAACTGAAATGGCATAACTTGAAACCACAAGTCCAGATATAAAGAATATGGTAGATACAAAACCAGAAACGCGTGGCCCAAATTTTTCAACAAAATGTCCCATAAAAGCAGCGGACAATCCTAAAAATAGTATGGCTATACTAAATGTTCTTGAAACTTCCCCTAAACTGAACCCTAAATCATTTTGAATATGTTTAGTGAACACGCTCCATGAATATACAGAGCCAATAGAAATATGGATTCCTACAGCGGCTAAAGCGATTAACCACCTGTTTTTCACCTTCTTTTGCATATTAATCCCCCTTAAATGTGTCTAATTTATGTCATTATAGCTAAGTTTTAATTTTTGAGCAAATTTATTCAAAAATAAGTGAATCTTACTAATTTAGTATGAATTTTAGAAGCGCATGACTACTAGGTTTTAACAGTTAGGCATGCCTAACTGTTAAAAAGCGGTTTCATTTAAACACTTAAGAAATCATATATTTGAGTTAAGAATGAATGACCAAATTTACATATTGTGTTGTTATAATTTTGGTATAGATAACACAACACGAAGCACAAGAAATTCAATTCCTTGAAACTAATTCGTATATGTTTTCGTATTGATATAGATTTTGTGTAGAACGTGTTTAGGTAGTTATCTGTTATTGTAACGTTGAAATGGATCATATAATGATTCAAGATATTTTTATAAAGTTTCCCGGCTTTATAAAAATACATGTTTCCTTAATTAATAACCCTTCCCCGAAAAGCGCTCGTTAATTCCCGGACGAGCGCTTTTCACTTGCAAAAATTTAAGATGATAATTTTATTTACATATGATGTTAAGTTTACTGACTTATATTTTCTTTTATTTATTTGATGAAGTACACTGTTTATATCGAGCCATGGGGATGGTGAGAAAAGCTTCAAAGTAAAAGGGGATATACATAAAAACAGACCTTAAAAATTCATTGAATTTTTAAGGTCTGTTATTTTTTTTATGCTATAGCACTCACGATTGATTCATAAACATCATTCCAAAATTGTGAGTTGTCTTTGTAAGTTTCATGTATAATTCTATGAACTTCTTTTTCTTTATCTGCAAATGATGGATCATCTTTAGCAGGTAAGTCTTTACGTGTTTCTTCAACAAATTTCTGTACTGTTGTCGCTCTAGGACCCCAAACATGTTCTTGTTCATGTTTTTCATTTAAAAATACAAAGATTGGAATAGATCTTGCTGTGCCATTAGTTAAGTATTGATCAATAAGATTTGTATCTTCATCTCTATGGAATACTTTAATCTCAATATCAGCGTAATCCGCAATGTTTAATAGAACTGGAATGTTCATCATTGCATCTCCACACCAATCTTCAGTAATTACAAGCACTTTATACTTTTTTTCTTTGATTTTGTCTAAACGTTCATCATTTTTAGGTAATTGAAAAGATTGATATATATCTAATAATGCTTCTTTATTAGTCGTCATTTCATTTACATATTCTTTAATTGGTTGTGATTGTTCAAAGTATGTAACTAGCTTAGTCATATTGTTCATCCCCCTTTTGTATATTAAATATTATAACAATTCTGAAATAAATCGCAAAGAACTAATCTTACATACAAAATTATTCAACAGCGTTATCTATTATAGAAAAAGTTTTGTTATCAACATCTAATTCAGCCTGAGCGCCGTAAGGGATAATACATGTTGGTTCAGTGTGACCGAAATTAACATTATAAAAAACAGGCATGTCTTCTTGATTCCATTCTTTTAACATTTTAGTCCAGACATCTTTATATTCTTCGTAGTACATATCATCGTGTGGACGCCCGATAATCACACCATTTATGCGATCAAAAATTCCCATAGAACCGAAAGCACGCACATAATCTTCCATTAACCAAGGTGGCGCGTGAACTTCAGCAGTTTCAACAAAGAGAATGGCACCGTCAAAAGCATCTTTATTAGGGAAGACATCTGTCGCTTTTAAAGAGTGGAAGAGTTCCATACAGCCACCAATTAAATGGCCGGTCGCTTTACCTTTACCATTTAAAATTTCATAGCCGTTGTTGTCGAATGATTCTCTATTAATATCTTTGTTAGATTCGTCCCATTTAAGACCATATTTTCTAATTTTTGATGAAGGCTTAATTTCTCCTACGATATCATTTTGAAACCACGTTTTATTGATAGCATCAACTGTGTAATCGTCCATCGCTACATTTTCAGCAAAGTCAGTTAATAATAATGGGCCATAATAGCTAGAAACGCCAGCTTGATAAAACATAAAGTGTATAGCAGTCGTATCAGAATAACCAGTGAGTATTTTAGGGTTATTTTTAATGATAGACAAATCTATGTATGGCCATAGTCGTACTGAGTCGTCTCCTCCTAAAGTACAAATGATTGCTTTTACTTCAGGATCTTTAAGGGCTAAATGTAAGTCTTCTGCTCTTTTTTCTGGATTGTTATAGTTGAACTCATTGCCTTTTAGCGCGTTAGGCATGACTTTAACCTTTAAACCAAATTCTTCTTCTAACCTTTTAATACCTACTTTTGTTCTCCATAAAAATTGCTCTTCTCCAGCTAATCCGGAAGAAGGTGAAACGATTGCTACTGTATCGCCTTTAGAAAGTTTAGACGGTTTAATTAGATTACTCATTCTTATTCCCTCCCAATATCTTTGTTGAATCGAGTATATCATACTGATATAACTTGAATTGAAAATTTTCAAATGATAATATGATGTTGTTTGCAAAAAACATGATAAAATATGAATGAATATAATGCATGTATATATTATAAAGGGGCATTTTCATGGATAAAATAACCTTCCTTAATTATCTTGAGGATGAATTATCCCGATTACCAAAAGTAGAACGGGATAAAATAATGTACGATTATGAATCAAAATTTTATGAAGCTCAAATAGAAAATAAAAACGAAGCGGAATTAATTCGAGAACTAGGGGAGCCAAAAGCAATCGCTAAAAAAGTATATGCTACATATGCTATACGTGATGCAGAAGTAGCACCAAGTTTTAAAAATGTATTTCAAGCAATAATGGCTACACTCGGTATGAGCTTTTTTAATATTTTCTTTATTATTATTCCATTTCTTATCGTTGCCTTTATATTATTAATTGTTGTAGTAGCAGGTGCTTTAATGATGTTAGGGCCTATTGTTAGTATCTTGAATGTCATTTTATATGGTTTTCATTGGATAGATATTACGAATATTATTTTCTCAATTTCATTTTTAGGATTAGGCTTGATGTTATTGATTGCAGGTCTAAAACTGATCGAAATAAGTTACAAAGGCATTTTGAAATATTTAAGATGGTGCGTAAGGTTCCTTAGAAGGAGTGCTGAATAATGAAAAAGTTATTTTATATTGGTTTAAGCATCTTCTTAATTTTTGGCATTATAGGCACAATTTTATGGTTTACTGTTAATCATAAATTTGAAAAGCAAGAAAGTTATGAAAAAGTATTTAAAAATGACAAAATAGAACAAATAATTGTAAATGGGCATAATACAGATGTTGAAGTTAAAAAAGGCAAACATCTAAATGTTAAATATGATGGGAAAGATAAAGTTAATGCAAGCGTTGAAAACAAATTACTTCATTTTTCTGAACGAGATAAAAAGCTTAATTTAAGTTTTAATTTTATACCTTTTAAGAAGACTAAAAACCATTTAATTATTACACTGCCTAAAAAGAATTATGATGCATTTAATATCACAACGAACACTGGAAATGTTTCAGTCAAAAATGTTATGAGTGACAACAGTAATATCATTACCGGAACAGGTAATATTACTTATGAAAAAGTGAAAATGAAAAATGCTAAAGCAATGTCTGATTTAGGAAGTATTCGAGTGAGCAATTCAAGTTTAATAAAATTTAATGGAGAACTTGATACAGGGAATATAACAGTAGATAAAAGTAAACTTATAAACAGTGAATTAATTACCAATTTAGGTAATATCAATGTTAAACGTTTAAAAAATGAATGCGATATTAAATCTTCAACTGAAGATGGCGATATTACATTGTCTTACAATAAACCACCTAAAAATACTTTGTTACAATTACAAGCAGAGTCAGGTGAAACAAAGATAACTAATCATGCATTTAATGGTGAGAAGGTCGGTTCTGGAAAACATGTTATTGAAGGCTATACAGTAAATGGCGATATATATGTAAAGTAATATAAAAATAAAAAGACACACTGGAAAATCAAAAAATTTCCAGTGTGTCTTTTTTTATTGAAAGTATTCATTATTCACTGGCAAATGGAATATCAGTATCTAATTGACCAGATAGAGATATAAGATTTAAAGGCTGACCGTCTAACCAGTCTTGAAAGTTAAATGTATGGATTTGTCCATTTTCACCTAAAGCAATTTGAACTTCTAATTTGCTAGGGATATAAGCTGAAGTATGAATTGTACCAGACCAACTTTTAAATAATTTGCTGTAAATTTCATATTTAGGATTATTGAAATATTGGAACGCATCTTTTAAAGACATTTGTTCATTTGTTATGTGCTCAATTCTATTATATCTTTCAATTGATTCTTTTATATAGTTTCTATTTTCATGAGTAAGCACTTCAAAATGATTTGTACATAAGTTATTATGCTTAGTTATAACGGATCTAGGTGTTGCCTCAACGATTATTCTATTGTTTGAAGCATCCATTAAAATATAACTAAACGAAGTACGATGGGGGATTTCTTTTAATAAAACAACTGCTTCGTCAATATTTTTACAAGTTTCAAGAATTAATCTTCCAATCATATAACATACGAAACCATCACCAGGTTTTTTTCTATGCATAAAATTATATCCCATAGATAAACCGTGTTCATTCATCCCGTCCATACGACCTGTTACTCTAGAAGTAGGGCCGATCTGCGCATAACCACCATCATTTGGTTGAAATAAACTGAATCTACCGTCATAAGTTGCAGGATTGTAATCATAATTTCTAACCATGTAGTCTTCACCTAAAAAGATAGAACAACCACTATCTTTCGCATAAACTCTGTAATGACCATAATTTAATAAAATAAGATCAAGTGGCAATTGTAATGTGTCTTGCATACCCATTAACTCATCCCATATTTGTGGGGCGAATTTTTTATAAATCTGTTCTGTTTCTTTTATATCTATATCAAAGCGAGGTCTTCTTATACGCCATTCTTTTTCTCTATTTTCTAACATTTTCGTAGATTGTAACCATTTTGCTTGGGCAACGCCATGATCATAATGACTACCTCTAAACTCAAATGTTTGCATATTTACATGTTGCAACTGTATCACTCCTAATGAATCTATTTTGATAGAAAATTGTTATTTTGTCACGTAAATAAGACAGTCACATTAATAAAAGTCATAAGATGTTAAATAATTGTAATCGTGACTTAACCTATGTAATTTTTTACCATGTTATATTTACATTAGCATATTTCTCATTACAAGAATAAGTAGGAGGTGCGTAATATGTGGAATCAAGGGTATATATTTTTTAAGAAAAAATGGAAAGAATGGTATGGAAGATAATCGAGACACTTAAATACAACTAGACATATATTTTTAAATAAATAATTTAAACATAAATCACAATAATAAAAGCATCCCGACTTTGGGATGCTTTTTATATTTGAAAAATATATTCAGCTTAATCTTCAGCAGTTGCGTGTTCCTTTTCACGATTCATGCGTTTCGTTTGATTTGACCAAATAATTGCAATTGTCGGTCCAGTTAATAAATGAACGAAACTAAATATAGCGCCTGGAACTGCAGATAGTGGGTTAAAGTGAGCTGTTGCTAATGATACAGCGAGTCCAGAGTTTTGCATGCCTACTTCAATTGAAATGGCACGTTTATCTGGTCTATTTAATTTGAATAATTTAGCTAATAAATATCCAATTGTTAGTCCACAAACATTATGAAGTAATACGACACCGAATAGAATTAAACCAGTTTCAATGATTTGCGCCTTATTTCCTGCAACAACACTAGATAGAATAAGTGAAATGGCAACTACAGAAATAATAGGCAAAATGTCGACTGATTTTACGGCTAATGGTCTAAAGAATTTTTGAACGATAATACCTAAAATGATAGGGATTAATACGACTTGAATGACTGAAATAAACATAGAACTAAATGAAACTTGTAACCATTCTCTTGCAAATAAAAAGATAAGAGATGGTGTTACAATTGGAGCTAATAATGTAGATGCTGTTGTTACAGCTACTGATAAAGCTGTATTTGCTTTTGCTAAATAGCTGATTACGTTTGATGCAGTACCACCAGGACAACAACCTACTAAAATAACACCTAATGCTACATCAGGACTTAAATGTAATCCTTTTGCTATTAAATAGGCAGTAACCGGCATAACAGTATACTGTAAGATCACGCCTATGATTACGCTTTTTGGTGCTTTAAAGATTTCTTTAAAGTCATTTGTTGATATTGTCATACCCATACCAAACATTACGATTCCTAATAAATAAGGTATGTAAGGTGCTACTTGAGAGATACTACCAGGAAAACTAAATCCTATAATAGCTGCAAGTAACATCCAAATAACGAATGTTTTATTAATAAATTGACTGAACTTCTTTATGTTACTCATTTTAACACCTTCCCAATACATAATAATCAGAATATTAACAATAATCAGAAGTATTATCAATAGCATTTAGACTACTTATGAAATATAATAAAAATAAATAAGCATTAATACATGTATTGCAACATTTTAAACTATAGTGATATATAAATTTGCTGATATTTTGTATGAAAAGGATATGTCTTTTATGTAATGGTGTAATTATGTTATGATGAATATGGTAGAAAATCATGATAGAGGTGACTTCAATGGATTGTATTAAAGGGTTATTCAAATTCTTTTTTGTCTTAATTGCTATTACAACAGTTGTTGTTGGGGCAGGTATTGCTGTCTTAGCATTCGTATTTAAAAAAGACTTTGAAGAGTTAGAACAAAAAACAAAAGAAATTGTATCTGAAATCGAAGCTAATAATTAATATTATGGAGCAATCACTATGTCTATGTGATTGCTCCTTTTATTATAAAATATTAGGAGGTAGATATATTGTATTTTGAAAGTAATATGTTAATTTCTCCAAAATTAGATTATCACGTTAAAGATCAATTACAAGTTTTGTCTAAACAGGTAAAAGCACCTAGTAAACAAGAGTTATTTTCATTAATTGAGACTTTAGAGTATGATCAACCATTTTTAAATTCAGTTACTATAGGAACGAGTAATGATGAATCAATGATTAAAGTTGCTTATGAACTTAAAAATTTGTTAGAGCATAAATGGTATGACTTAAAAGGTTACGACATTTACGTTAATATCATCATTTGGAAAGATTCTGTTGGATCTTCTAAAAAATATGTTAAACAATTTTTATCAAATAAACCTGATTCTTGGGTCGTATTAGGATCACAAGTAGGGTTCAGTAACATGGTTAAACGATTATATCGTGAACATGATTGGGACAAGAAAAGAACATATTGCTTAAGTACATTATTATCCCAAGCTATGATTAATATAGTGGGTAAAAAATACTTCGAAGATATCAATGGTATTACATATCAAGGAGAGAATTGGAAAGTAGAAAACGGTAGAATCGTTATCCAATGCTAACCTTGTTGTTTTATTCTTTTTCTTCTAAAAATGAAAAAGATTATAGTAGCTATACTTACCAGCAAGAATGAAATGATATATTTAAAATATTGAGAACCATTTTGACCGGTTTCAGGTAGTTTTTTAACATCTGAGCTGGTCTTTTTCTTTTCTTTTTTACTTTCTTGATCTTTAGTACGAGCAGGTGTAGCTAATAAATTATCCTTTGCTACAGATATTTGATACGTTTCTATGTTATTTTGCGTATTACTTTGATTATTGTTTATATTACTATTTTGATTGTTATTTATATTATTACTTTGCGTATTATTTGAATTGTTGTTTGCTTGATTGCTTTGACCACTGTTTACTTGTGTAGTATTAGAATTTACCGTGTTATCAGTATTAGAAGTATTGTTGATGTAAGGTGCTACAGATTTGTCTGAAGCGTTATAAGTATAATATTTATCTTCGCCAATTTTCATAGTTGATTTTGTATCTATACCTTGAATCGATACATTAAATTGAGTCTCTTTAGATATATTAGAAGGAATATTGATAGTAGTAGTACCTGAAGTATTTGTTTTACCGATGAATTCTTGATTATTTGCTGTTAATTTAACTTCCATATTACTTAAATGTTGATACGTGTTAGATAGTACGTCGACTGTGACACTTTGATTATTAGATTGAGGTGAATTACGAGGTTGCATATTTGTCGAAGTTAATTGATATAATTTATTAGGTTCTACTGTAAAAGTTTGTTGATTAGGTGTTGTAATGACATAATTTGATTTTAAACTTTGATTAGGAATTTGCATAATTGCAAGTCCATCTGACTTTGTAGTTAAGCTCTTCGTTTCATTATCTAACTGTATTTGAAAAGTTTCAAAAGGAATCGGTGTATGATTTGCAGTTAGAAATTGAAAACCAATAGGGGTTGTGTTTGAATCTGCTAAAGCTATTTTATTTGTAATGAATGTTGTAGCTACAGAACATACAAGACAAAATAAAATACGAAAAAACAATTTCATCCTTAAATTACCACGCCTTTCATTCTTATTTAATCAATTGATTAAATATATTATGCCATAAGTGTTTTGGTTAGTCTAGTACAATTCAATAAAAAGTATATACAATTTATAAAGTAACTAAAATCTTCCTATATATATATATATACCTTGCAAAATTTCTCGAACTTCTGTTTTGCATGAATTAAAATTTAAGAGTAAAATAAACTCACAAATATTTAGAATTCTTGGAGGAGCTGTCTAAAATGAAATGTGCAAGCTGTGATGAAGAAATGGTTGATGAACTTCGAATAAATGTTCCAGGTACATTAGTAGATGTACGATTAATTAAAGAAGAAGAAAATGATATTGAGAACATATTAAATAAAACAATTGCTGTACCAAAAGCTGCTGTTTGTCTTTCATGTGGTGAAGTTAAATATTACATAGAAGACATAGATTCATTTAGACAATCTTTAAACGATCGAAATAAATAAATAAAAACGTCTAGAACACGTGTGATGTTCTATTACAGACTGTCAACAAAGTCATTTAAAGTGAGCTTGTTGGCAGTTTTTTTGTCTTTTTCGAAATTCTAACGACCATTATTCAGAATTCTGACCGTTAGCGGGTTCTAACGACCATTATTCGGAATTCTGACCGTTAGCGGATTCTAACGACCATTATTCGGAATTCTGACCGTTAGCGGATTCTAACGACCATTATTCGGAATTCTGACCGTTAGCGAGTTCTAACGACCATAATTCGAAATTGTGACCGTTAATTTTATCTACAAACTAAAAACGTCTAGAACACGTGTGATGTTCTAGACGTTTTTTGTTTATATTTTTTTAATATTTCTAACTGAAGCGTAGCAATGTTCACCGTTTTTAAAATAGACTGTACGGTCTTTTGTGTCGATTTTCTCGACATTATGTCTATTAACAACAAAGCTATTATGGCATCTGAAAAATCGATCATCTAAATTAGCTAAATCTTTTAAATTACCATAAAACTCAATTTGTCGATTATCAAGATGGGCAATAAGTCTGTGAGATTTTGAAGAAGATTCAAAGAACATCACATCATCATATTGTACATACAATGAATTGCTACCTCTTGTTAATTCGATTTTTTCTACATTCGTTTTTTTAGATAGCATTCCTAAACGAATATAAGCTGTGTCTAAACAATCTAGAACTCTCTTTTTCAATTGATCAGGATCATCTTTAAAAATAAAATCCATAGCTGCAACTTTATAAACAAAAGTAAGGTATGTTAATTCACTGTGGCTCGTTACAAAAATAATATTTCCAATAGGGTCATACTTTCTTATTTCACTTGCCAAAGTAATACCATTAATATCTGCATCTAATTGAATGTCTAGAAAGTAACAGCCAATATCATTTGCTGTTTTAACATGATCTAATAATTCATAAGGATCACTCGTTGCAAGCTCAATAGACATTTCCTTTTCCTCAATCATTATATAATTATTGATGATTGTTTGCATGCGTTCTAGTTGCTTAGGATCATCTTCGCAAATGATAATTTTCATCGTATCACTTCCTCAGTGCTATCATTTATAATTTCAAGCTTTTGAATAAAGTATTGATCGTTAATGTAAGTATCTAAGAAAACATGGTCTGTCTTCTCAGTAATTTCTTTTAAAGTCGTTAAACCAATACCACGTTTACGCCCTTTAGTAGAAAAGTGATTTTCAAATAATTTATGTACTTTCGGCGTATCTTTAGAACATTTATTCATAAAAATAAGTAACACAGACTTTTCATTCTTAATAAAAGCAATTTGAATAGTAGGGGAATCAACAAACTCAGACGCTTCAATCGCATTATCCATGATAATACCAATGCATCTACTCAATTCCACAATATTCATATTAATATGATCAATCTGTTCAGTAATTTCAACACTAATATTGATATTCTGCTCTTGAGATTGAATAATTTTAGTCGTCAATAACCCTTTAATTTCACGAACATGTAAATTTTGTAATCCATTTATCTTAATCGCATTTAACTTCATATCATCATGCAAGTGGGCGATATTTTGGTCGAAATAAACCCTCAAACCTTCCATATCATCCTGTCTTATGTACTCAGATAACGTTGCTAAAATATTCACATAATCATGTCTAAACTTACGCATCTCATTGTTTATTTGTTCAATTTGCAAAGTATACTTATAATATTGATTAATTTCCTTCTTCGTACGCTGTAAAGCCATCTCACGAATAATTGTAAACGAAATTAAAATAATAAAAATAGCAGCCACACAAACATATATGACATAAAATAAAGTCTGAAACTCAAAATCCTTTTCAGAGTTATAAGTTTTCGGCATGTATACATAAAACACAAAAAACGAAATACCAAGAAATGCTGCTAATAAAAGCAAATAAATACGATTATTATATAAATAGCTAAGTTTAAACCTATTCATAAGCGCTCTAATGAATAATGCAATGAGTATAGTAAATGTGCTATGAAAAATCATATAATACACGAAGAAATGTGGTACGTTGTTTAAATTTTCAATAATATATTTAGTGAAAAATACAGATAAATAATCTGAAACAACAGATATCAATATTACTAAAAGTGTATTTATAATTCCTAGTAGTCTAAATTTCTTATAAAAGAACACAAAATAAAAACTACAAACATATATAATTGCGCTCATTCCGAACAAGTAATAAAAAGCAATAGAAGGGATCATGTATCCCAGAGTCAGAATGACATAATCCCTTTTGTTATAACGATAATTTTGGGTTATAGCCAATAATATTGTAAATAATACTATTTGCAGTATCCCAAAAGGTAAAGATTCCACGTTTGAAAAAGATTCCATATATCTCTACACTTCCCTAAAACACATCTTATTGTTTTTCTTTTAATAATTCAGCTGGTACTTCAGTTTCATCTAAAAATGCCATACAAGCTCTAGTTGTTGCAACTTCACCGATTGATGAAAGGATATTTGATACTGTTTTAGAAAATAAGTTTGATAATAAATTCATGATAGTATTGCCTCCTCTTTGTAAAATATTGGTAGTAATGATGCTGCTTCAAAAATCAATCCTAAGCATATTAATTGTTGATATGGTTCTTTAATGAATAAAGAGATGATTAACAATATGGTTGCTGCTAGGATCGATTTGATTTTAAGCCCTTTTTTCCATTTGCCTAATATTGGGTGTTTCTTTGTTTGCATTGGTGCGTACTTGATAATTATTAAGTAACCGATTATCGCGACTGAAAAGTAAATCCAGTATGATATGTCGATGTTAACAATGATAAGTGGTGCGACTACAAACATGATTAGGCTTTGGATCGTGCATAGAAAAGTTGACTTAGCGTGTGCACCGAACGCGAAATATCTTATGGCAAAATAACTAAGATGTACAATAAGTGTATATAAGAATATATGGCATAGAAGGGCAGCACCATATATGACAACAGTCTTCATCATATTCCCAACAAATACTTCAAGACCATATTTTACTTTTAAGTAGCTGATATGATCGAGATCATTTGAATTTTGAAGACTTGAAGCAATTTTATCAATTTGTGTTTGTACTGGTTGATACATAGCGCCCCTCCTTCATACTAATTATAAAACATATTGATTTACATTTTACTTCTTTTGCCTAACTGTATTAATTTAATGCCTAACTGTTTGATTTTTGAATATATTTGTATTTTAACATAATTTTTATGCAGTTAAGAACTAAAAATGACGACTTAGGGAAAAGATTAATATTTTTTATAAAAATATTATAAGATAATAAATGAGTATGTAATTATTTAAATTAAAAGACGGAATGAAGCAATTTAAGGAGGTTTATTTATGGCGGGCGATATTGTTAATGCTATTAGTAGTATTTTTAAATGGATAATAGAATTATTTGGTAATTTATTCGGTTAAAACTATTTATTCAGTTGCTAAAAAGTAAAATGTCGCAAAATAAATCAAAAGTATAACTATTAGTGAGCGTTTTCATTATAGAATTCTAGCGTTTTCATGTAGAATAATAAAAAAGATATTATTTTAGGGAGGAATTTTGATTTATGAAAACGAAAGGTTTTATTGGTAGTTATACAAAGAAAGAAGGTAAAGGCATTTATAGATTTGATGTTGATGAAAGTGATCAAACTATAGAGAAGGTAGAAGTTGGATATGAAGTTGAAGCTTCTACTTATTTAACTCAACATAATCAATTCTTATACGCAATTAAAAGAAATGGGGACGATTGCGGAATTGCTAGTTTTTTAATTAATGAAGATGGTAGCTTAACATATATAAATGATTGTCTTGCTTCCCAAGAAGGAACAGGTTGTTATTTATCTGTTTCTAAAGATGGGAAATATTTATTTGAATCAGTTTATGGAATAGGCATTATTAGAATGTATAAACTAAATCCTGAAACAGGTGAAGTTTTAAACTTAATAGATGATTATCATGGAACTGGTCACGGACCTCATGAAGAGAGACAAGAATGTAGTCATATGCATTTTGCTCAGCAAACACCAGATTTAGATTATATTGTCACAATTGATTTAGGGGCAGATGTGATTAATACTTTTAAATTTTCTGATGAAGGATTAGAACTATATAATACTTTAGAAGTTCAAGCTGGTAGTGGACCAAGACATATTGTGTTCCATCCTAGTGGTGAGTATGCGTACTTAGTTTCTGAGTTAAGTAATACAATTAGAGTATTAACTTATAAGCATGGCGTGTTTACAGAAATTGGTGAGCCTTTAATGACGATTCCAGAAGATTTTGATTTGAATTCACAAATAGCAGCAATTCGATTAACGAATGATGGTCGTTTTATTTACACTTCTAATAGAGGACATAACAGTATTGCTGTGTTCAAAATATTAGGAGAAGGTGCTGATTTAGAGTTAGTTGAAATTGTTTCTAGTGGCGGTACTTGGCCAAGAGATATTAATATCACACCAAGTGATTCATTTATCGTTGCTGCACATGAACATTCATATAATTTAGTATTATTTAGCAGAAATAAAGAAACTGGTCATTTAACAGAAATCGAGAATGAACAAAAAGCCTCAGAGGGTGTATGTGTCCAATTTATTAAATAGTAGGTGTTAAAATTGAAACTCGCAATATGTCAAATGCACGTTATACCAGGTAAACCTGAAGACAACATGAGTAAAATAAGTGAATGGTTAGATAGTTTAGGAAACGATATTGAAATAGCAGTTCTACCTGAAATGTGGAATACATCTTATCGATTAAGTGACTTGAATGAATTAGCTGATGTAAATGGAGAAGGTATTTTACCTTTTATAAAAAATAAAGCTAAAGAGATTAATAAGCATATTATTGCTGGTTCTATCGCTTATAAAGATGGAAACGATGTATATAACAGAGCTATTATCATTAACCGTGAAGGTCAGTGTATTAATACGTATGACAAAGCGCATTTGGTTCCTATGTTAAATGAACATCACTTTTTAACTTCTGGTGAAAAGAAATCAAAAGTGTTTCAATTAGATAATATAGAGATGGGTACAATTATTTGTTATGACTTAAGGTTTCCAGAACTATCACGTTCACTAGCATTAGAAGATGCAAAAGTTATTTTCGTACCGGCTCAATGGCCAAAATCAAGAATAGAACATTGGGAAGTCTTATTACGAGCAAGAGCAATTGAAAATCAAGTGTTCATGATAGGGTGTAACACGGTTGGCTTTTGTGATGATAATGAATTTGGAGGACATACTGTAGTTTATGGACCAGATGGCGCTTTAATAGATTCTTTAAAAGATGGAGAAGGGACATTAGTTGTAGATTTAGACTTTGAAGTCCAAGAACAAATTAGAGAATCAATACCGATTTTTAATAGTTTAAGAACAGATTTATATTAAAAGTGATAGATAATTATGGACAAACCTGAACAAAATCAAATGATTTTTTCTGGTTTGTTCTTTTTTTACATAAGTAAATGATTCTTTTGAAGTAAAGATGTTGAACTATTTATATAAAAGTATAAAATCAATTATGACAAATATAAAGTGAACTGAAGATTGGAGGTACCCTTTGTGACAGAGAATATTGAAGTAGAATTTAAAGATGTAGAATTTAAAACAGATAATAATTTGATTCTTAACAAAATAAACGGCAAAATTTATAAAGGGAAAATCACAACGATAATAGGGCCATCTGGTGCTGGTAAGTCAACATTTTTATCCCTGATTAATGCATTAAAATCACCTACTAGTGGTGAAATATTGATTGATGGTAAAGAAATTGATACATATGATCCGATAGAATTACGTAGAAAAGTACAACTTGTGTCACAAGAAGCTACGATGATTAAAGGTAGTGTTAAAGATAATTTAGAATTACCTTTAGCACTTCAGAATAAACAACTAACAGATAACGATGCTGAGAAATATTTGGAAAACGTCAATCTTCCTATATCATTTTTAAATAAAAATAGTAAAGAATTATCAGGTGGAGAAAAACAAAAATTATCATTAGCACGTTCACTTGTAAATAAACCAAGCATCATGTTATTAGATGAAGTCACTTCAGCTCTTGATAGAAAATCTAAAGATGCAATTGAAGAATTGTTAATCCAAATTAAAGATAAGCACGATGTGACGATGATATGGATTACACATGATATTAATCAAGCTATGCGATTGAGTGATTACGTATGGGTGATGATGGGTGGCAAATTAGTTGAAGCGGGCACAAGCGAAGACATTAAACATTCTAAAAATGATGACGTCAAAAATTTTATAGGAGATAAATTATAATGAGTGTAACTTCTTTAATATTAATGTTTATTTTTATAATCATACCGTTAGTCATTTCAAAATCATTTAACTTAGGATTAGAAAAAGACACAATTATAGCAGCTGTAAGATCATTTATACAATTAATAATTGTTGGGTACATATTGCAGTTTATTTTTGACCAAGAAAGTCATATATTTATATTTTTAATGGTCTTGTTAATTATAGGAGCTGCCACTCAAAATGCACGTAAAAAAGGGTTGGCCATACCAGGTATAACTTGGAAACTATTATTAGCGTTTGTGTCTGTTGAAGTTGTGACACAAGGAATATTAATTGGTTTAAAAATAACACCAGCAACCGCACAATATATTATTCCTATTAGCGGTATGATAATAGGGAATTCTATGGTGCTTAGCATATTATTTTTAAATCGATTTATGTCAGAAATAAAACAAAACGAAAACTTAGTAGAACTTATTCTATGCTTAGGAGGGACTCCTAAACAAGCAGTACATAAACAATTGATTACTTCAATTCAATCTAGTATTATTCCAACAATTGAAAAACAAAAGACAATCGGACTCGTTCAATTACCAGGTATGATGAGTGGACAAATTATAGGTGGTGCTGATCCACTTGAAGCGGTATTATTCCAAATCTTAATTGTATTCTTATTGTTAACAGCAGCAATTATGACGAGTGTCATATTAGGATTCTTATCATATCCAACAATATTCAATAATAAACAACAACTAGTAGAAAGTCGGTTTAAATAAGAAGGTCGTTAGAATCCGCTAACGGTCACAATTCCGAATAATGGTCGTTAGAACCCGCTAACGGTCAGAATTCCGAATAATGGTCGTTAGAACTCGCTAACGGTCAGAATTCCGAATAATGGTCGTTAAAACTCGCTAACGGTCAGAATTCCGAATAATGGTCGTTAAAACGCTCTAACGGTCAGAATTCCGAATAATGGTCGTTAGAATTTCGAAATAAATAAAAAAACTGCCAACAACTTCACTTTAAGTGATTTTGTCGACAGTCTGAGAGCTGAAACAATTTTGTTTCAGCTCTATTTTTTAAACATTGCTCTAACATATTTTCCTTTACCTTTATATGGTGGGAATAATACGCCGGTTTCAAGTTTTGTTGTTTTAAACATAATGCTTTTTTTGTTACTGAATAATTCGAATGAGGCTTTTCCGTGATATTTTCCAATTCCTGAATGACCAACGCCACCGAATGGTAAGCTATGATTGCCTACGTGTAATAAAGTATCATTTATACAACCGCCACCGAATGAAATTCGACTCACGACTTCATCTGTGTGATTTTCATCTTCACTAAATAAGTATAATGATAATGGTTTTGGTTTGTTTTTAATAAATTGTATAGCATCGCCGAATGATTCGTAAGACATGACAGGAAGGATAGGACCAAATATTTCTTCTTGCATTAATACGTCATCAAATTTTATATTATCAACAATTGTTGGTTCTATGTATCGATCACTAATATCTACTGAACCACCATGTACGATATCACCATTTGTATGATTTATTAATTCGCTAAGTCTTTCTGTATGGTTTTCATTAACGATTCTACCGAAGTCATCGCTATTTTTAGGGTCATTACTATAGAATTCTTTGATTGTTGATTGAATCGCTTTAATAAAAGGTTCTTTAATGGATGCATCTATAATGACATAATCTGGTGCAACACAAGTTTGTCCAGCGTTGATAAATTTACCAAAAGCTATTCTTTCTGCAGCAACTTTAATGTTCGCTGTTCTATCAACGATTGCAGGACTTTTACCGCCTAGTTCAAGTGCAACAGGGATTAACTGTTTACTTGCTTTTTCATAAACACTTTGTCCATTTTTAGTAGATCCTGTGAAAAAGACAAAATCAAATGGATGACTTAATAATGTATCGATGACTGTATGGTCACCAGTGACACATGAAATGTATGAAGCATCAAATACATTTTCGATTATCTTTTGAATAATTGAACTGACGTTAGGTGTTAATTCGGAAGGTTTAACGATTGCACAATTACCAGCTGCAATTGCGCCAATTAATGGTTCAATTACGAGTTGGAAAGGATAGTTAAATGGTCCGATTATAAGCACTGTGCCATATGGTTCGTTTACTGTATAACTTTTACTAGGAAAGAGATATACAGGTGTATTGACAGTTTTCTTTCCAGCTAAGCCCTTGACATCTTTCAACATCAAAGAGATACTTTTATAAATGTAACCGATTTCTGTTGCAAAAGATTCAACAGAGTTTTTTCCTAAGTCGTGTTTTAAAGCATCGATTAGTTCGATTTCATAAGTTTTAATTGATTTTTTTAATAATCTTAATTGTTTCTTTCTAAATTTAATATCTTTAGTCGTGTCACTATCGAAAAAAGATTGCATATTTTCAAATTGATTGGTTATAGTCAAGGTTAATATCTCCTTTATACTTCTATTGTATATATTTTAACAATAGTTATAATTAAAAGCGAAGTCTTTATTTTTAAATGCAAAAATTTTATAAAATAATAAGAAAAAGGTGACTCAATATGAGATTTGGTTTTATAGGTACGAATTGGATAACTGACCGTTTAATTGAAAATGGACAACAAGTAGGTGCATTTGAACCATTTGCTGTATATTCTCGTACAGAGGATAGAGCAAATTATTTTAAAGAAAAGCACGGACTAACTGAAACTTATACCGATTTAAATGAATTTTGTCAGTCGCCTAATTTTGATGCAATTTATATCGCAACACCTAATGCATTTCATTTTGAACAGGCTGAAATAGCTATTAAAAATAAAAAACATGTGTTAATTGAAAAGCCTGCAACAATTAATGCAGAGCAATTTGAAAAGCTTTCTGTTTTAGCGCATGAATACCATGTTACCGTAATGGAAGCTATGAAATCAACATTATTAACACCATTTGTTCAATATAAAAATTCGAAAATAGATATTGGCGAAATAAGATATGCAGATTTTCACTATCATCAATACTCATCAAGATTTGATAATTATAAAAAAGGCATCGTTGAGAATGCATTTAAACCAGAACTTGGAAATGGCGCATTAATGGATTTAGGTGTTTACGCAGTTGCACCAGCTATTCATCTATTCGGACTACCAAAAAGCGTTAAAGCAAATGGTTTCAAGTTGGATACTGGAGCAGATGGACAAGGTAATGCAATATTAAATTATGATACTTTCCAAGTTACGATTAGTTACTCTAAAATATGTGACCGACCAAGTCCTTCTGAAATTATAGGAGAAGACGGTTATGTTTCAATTAATAAAATCAGTGCACCAACAGTTATAAACGTATTTAATAGAGACAATTCTCTTAAAGATACTTATAGCGTAGATCATGAACATACAATGAAAGACGAAATAGTAGAATTTATCGATTGTATTAATCAAGAAAAAGTCGAATCATCTATTAATTCCCATCAAAGAACAATTGAAACATTAAAAGTTTTAGATGAAATTAGACATCAAATTGGAGTTAAATTTAATGCCTAAAAGAACTATTATTATCGTAACTGTTATTTTAATGATGATAATTGTAATGATAACCGTTATACCTTTTAAACAAGAGCAACCTTCAACGACAAGGGTAGTTGTCGATCATTTTAATCATAAATATGCATTTCCAAACTGTTATAAATATGAAGAAGCATCTAATTACTTAGACGAAGTCACTTTAAAAGACGCACAAGATTTAAAATATAAACCTATTAATAAATGTACAGAACAACAAGCAGAACCTAAATATAAATCATTGTTAAAAAGATTGATAGAAAGTACTGAAATATAGTTTGGAGTGGAGAGCTGTTTGAGTCAAAATTCCAGAAAAAAATAACCGATTAAAAACTCGCTTGCCTAGGGTACAGTCTCAGCCTGTAGTCTTCGACTCGTACTACTCCCTCAGGCGTCTCGTTTTTAATCGTTTTTTTATTTTAACGAGCATTATTCTGAATTCTGCTCCTTACAGAGTTCTAACGAGCATTATTCAGAATTCTACTCCTTACAGGGTTTTAACGAGCATTATTCGGAATTTTGCTCCTTAGAATGTTACATAAAAAAACTGCCAACAACTTCACTTTGAGTGACTTTGTCGGCAGTTTTTTTATTATTTTTTCAAGACATCGTGTGTGCTTTGGTCTTTAGTCATAACATCTTTTACGTAAGGACAAACTGGATCAATGACTTTGCCCTCTGATCTAGCTTTATCAATAACAGTATCTACAAGCTTTCTAGCAGTTCCTTTACCTCGTAATGATGGATCTACAAAAGTATGGTCAACGACTAATACTTTCCCATCAGTATCTTGGTAAGTGATTTCTGCATCAAATTGTTCTTCTGATTCGCCTACATAAAATTTGTTTTTACCTTGTTTAATTTCCATTGCAAACACATCCTTCTTAAATTATTTACCTAATAATTCATTGATAGGTGGTACAACTTGCTTCTTACGAGAAACAACGCCAGGTAATACAGCAACATTGTTGTTTAATTGTGTATTGAATGCTTGCTCTACAACTTGTTGATCTTTACCTAAAGCAATTACTGTTGAATCACTATTAAGTATATCAGTGATTACGAATACAAATAAATCATACTGCTCAACTGAGATGATTTTGTTCATTTCGTTTTCAACGTCTTCTTGAATTTCTAATACTTCATTTAAATCAACAGTATTAACTTGAGCTACGCGTACAATTTTGTCGCCCATGTTGAATGATTTTGCATCCATATTAAGTAAGAATTCTGGTGATTTACCTACAACTGATGCACCAGCTTTTAACATTTCTAAACCATATTCATTTAAATCAACATTGGCAATCTTAGCTAATGATTCACATGCTTTAATATCTTGTTCAGTACATGTAGGAGATTTAAAAAGTAAAGTATCTGAAATAATAGCAGAAATCATAAGTCCTGCAATTTCAGGTTTAATTTCAATGTTGTTTTCTTCATACATTTTTTTAAGAATCGTAGTTGTACAACCTACTGGCTCAGCTCTGTAATATAAAGGCGCACTTGTTTCAAAATTACTAATACGGTGATGATCAACAACCATTGTGATTGTTGCATCTGTAATATCGTCAGCACTTTGTTGGAATTCGTTATGGTCAACAAGAATAACTTCTTTATCTTTTAAAGGTGTTTCTAATAATGAAGGTGCCTCAACTTTGAAATAATCTAAAGCATATTGTGTTTCATCTGAAACGTCACCTAATCTTGCTGCTTGTACATCATTTCCTAATTCTGATTGTAAATCTTGCATTACTAATGCTGATGCTATTGTGTCTGTGTCAGGATTTTTATGTCCAAATATAAATGTTTTTGCCAATGTAAATTCTCCTTTTTCTTTGATTAATCTATACCTATATTAACATGAAAATTCAGTCTATTCTACAACAGCGCCTAGACTATTTTCAAAATGTGTTAACGCCCAATCGTGTCCAACTTGATTAAAAGATGCTACGCAATTTTTAGGTATAATGATTTTATAATTAAGGTTATAAGCATCTACTGCTGTATGTAGTACACAAATATCTGTACAAACACCAACGATTTCAACTGTATCTATTTTTCTTTCTCTTAATAGGCTATCTAAGTTCGTTCCGAAAAATGCACTATATCTCGTTTTATCAAACCAAAATACATTTTTTTGAGTTTTAATGCCTTCATATTGTGCTTTCAAAGTATTATACAATTCTCTTCCAGCTGTACCAACGATGTTATGTGGTGGAAATAATTGAGTTTCTGGATGATATGGGTCATTTTCATGATGATAGTCCATCAAATAAAAAATGTCTTGTTCATTTTTGTTATAATCTTCAATTTTATTATGAATATTTTCTTCAATTAATTGTCCCGGTTCACCACAAGTTAAATTGCCATCTTTTGCTACAAAATCATTTGAAAAATCTACTACAATTAATGCTTTTTTCAAAAGAACGCCCCCCAATTGTCTATATTTAAGAATCAGTGTAAGATGTTTATAAAGAAAGTATACGCTAATTTAAGGTGGTTTTGAAGTTATGACAAGAACGATTAATGTAAAAAACTATGGTGCTAAAGGGAAGAATGGCGTTTTAGATACGATAGGTATTCAACTTGCGTTATTAGAAGCTAGAAAAGGGCCAGTAACAGTTTATATTCCTAAAGGTGAATATCATTTAATATATGAGTTAGTCATATACGAAAATACAACTTTAATATTACATGACAATGCAATAATCATTAGAAAAAACCCTACAGCTATGTTGAAAAATGGACATAAGCTAAAAAAATATTATGGCTATGATGGTCATAGTAACATCTCTATCATTGGTGGCACATTCGATGCTTTCGGTCATACAAACAATTCAAATAATACCATCATGTCTATTGGACACGCTAAAAATATACAAATTCATAATGTAACTTTCAAAAATGTAGTAGGTGGGCATGCAATCGATGCATGTGGGTTAGATGGATTTTATGTAAGTGACTGTAAATTTTTAGGGTTTCGTGATGATAGCGGTAAACGATTATTTAGTGAAGCCATTCAAATTGATATACAAACAAAAGGTGCGTTCCCTAAATTTGGTGCACCAGACGGAACAATAACGAAAAATGCTGTTATAGAAAATTGTTATTTTGGAAATTCTGGAGATAAAAATATGTCTGCATGGAATCGAGGAATAGGTTCACATGCAAGTATGTATGATTGTTTCTATGAAAACATCCATATACAAAATAACACTTTTGAAGGATTAGGGGATTATGCTATAACATTACTCAAATCTAAAGCAACAACAGTTACGAATAATACATTCATCGATTGTGAAGGCGGCATTCGCTATCATGCTGTACCAACTGGAAAATACTCATTAGATATCAATAAAGTTGATAGAGGCGCTCAAGCAGGCTCTACGTTACTTATAGGGCATAATACATTTAAAAATATAAAATCTAAACAAAGTATATTAATTAAGAGTTATGAAGATGCGATAAATAAAGATATTTATATATATCATAATCATTTTACAGATCAACAATCCGATAAAATACAATTTATCAACACTGCGGATATTTATTTGTTAAATAATATCAATTTATCTCAAATTAAACAGAAGAATGTAGAAGGATTAAAAGAAATTTCTAAAACAATATAATAAGGAAAAAAGAGAAACGAAGCGTAGGTGCTTCATTTCTCTTTTTTTATATTAAATATCTTTATTAAAATTACCTAACACATTTACTTTGAAATCAAGTGTTTTTAAAATTGTGATGACTTTTTGCATTTCTTCATCGTTTGTACTGCGATCAGCTTGAACGAAGAAATGGTACATGCCTAGTTGTGTTTTTAATGGACGTGATTCAATCCATGAAAGGTTGATGTTAAATAATGCAAATGCGTTTAATATGCTCGCTAACAAACCTGGTTTGTCTTCGGCAGGTGTGATAAGCAATATACTATCAGTTGCATTGATTACAGGTTTACTTTGTGATGATAATATTAAAAATCTTGTCGTGTTATGTGGATAGTCTTCAATATGTGTTTTGAGTGGCATAACATTTTCGTGACTATCTTCTAATCCGATTGGCGCAATGGCACCTGTATGTTCATCTATTTCATCTAAACTTTGAACTGTGCTGTTAGAATAACGATAAGTAAAGTTTTGTTCTTGGATGAATTTTGAAGTTTGATTAATAGCGGGTGCGATAGATACAACTTCTGTTATATCTTCTAATTTTGTTCCTTTATGTACATATAAAGCAAAGGAAATATCTAAATGTATTTCGTCTATTACGTGAACTTTTTGTTCAGTAAGAGAATCTGCAATGATATTAATCGTACCTTCTATAGAATTTTCAATCGGAGCAATGGCGATACTTTCTTTATCATGCTCTATAGCTTTTACAACTTCATATAAATTTGATTTAGGAATATATTCTGTAATGTTTTTTTCGGATTTATAATTTAGCGCAGCCATATGTGAAAACGTTCCTGTTGGCCCAAGGTAATATAACTTCATATGATACTTCCTTTCTAATGAAATGGACACGTATTACTTTTTTTCTTATATAAAAAATTAGGACTTCTAGTTTCGTTATCATAGCCTTTATGATAATTGTGAACGAGTGAAGGAGACAGTGGGGGTGCTAACCAACTCCATTTACCTGTAACTTTTCTATCAGCCAACGCTTCATTTTCCTCGAATTTCTTAAACTGTTTAGAAGCGGTATAGTGATCGATTATAGATACACCAGACTGTTTAAATGAATGGTAAACAGCGTAATTGAATTCAACTAAAGCTCGATCTCTCCAAAAAGTTGTCGTTGTTGACGTATCTAAATCAAAAGATTCGGCAATGTCTTTTAGTTTATTGTAGCGATAGTCATCTGTAAAATTTCTAACCCCGATTTCAGTCTCCATATACCAACCGTTAAATGGCGCAGTATGATAATAAAGGCCACCAATTTCTAAATCCATATTAGAAATAATGGGAACGGCATACCATTTCAAACCAAGTTGCTCTAATTTAGGATAATGATCATGCTTAATCAATACTTCTTTAATCAAACCTTCTGGGTAAGTATGATATTTTAAAGAACCATTGTTGATACGATAAATTAATGGCAAAATATCAAAGTCTGTTTTATCACTTTGCCAATTTAAATGTTGCGCAAGCTTAGTCGTATCAAATGACTTCGGATCACCACTATCTTCATAGCCAGCATATCTTATAAGTTGTTCGTTCTTAATTTCAATATCATTCGAATAGATGCTTATTAAAGGTCTGATTTTACCTTGATTAGTTGCAATCTTAATATGGTCCTCGATAGAATCGACAAATTTAGATTCATCCTTAATATGACGTAAATCTCTAACCATTAATTTATCCCAGAAAAGTCTTCCAATACAACGGTTAGAATTACGCCAAGCAACTTTAGCACCATACATGAGTTCTTCAGTCGTATGTGTATAAGTATTTGTTTCATTAATTTCATCAGTTATTTCTTGAATGCGTTGCTCTGTTATAACTTCTTTTATATTTAATTCTTTATGCATTTCTTTAATAAAAGCAGTCGCTTTATCTCGTAACATATTCACACCTCTATGTACTAGTATAAGCGACTGCTAACTTTTGACAATATATGATTTATGACAATTTTTTTTAATTTTTAACGATAAATAAAAAAAGTAGTTTTAATTACGGTTTACTGATGATAAATTCTAACGACCATTATTCGGAATTGTGACCGTTAGCGAGTTCTAACGACCATTATTCAGAATTGTGACCGTTAGCGGGTTCTAACGACCATTATTCGGAATTGTGACCGTTAGCGAGTTCTAACGACCATTATTCAGAATTGTGACCGTTAGCGGGTTCTAACGACCATTATTCAGAATTGTGACCGTTAGCGGGTTCTAACGACCATTATTCAGAATTGTGACCGTTAGCGTTCTCAACTGTCGTATCTCTTTACCAATTATCTACATCTTTTCGTTCGCCTTTAAAGTTTCCGGATTTGTTATGGCGTTCTTTTAATACTGCTTTTACTTCTTCGATTTTCACGCCTCTGTCATGTAATAAAACAAAGAGGTGATATAAGACGTCTGCTACTTCGTTTGTAAGTTCTAAATTATCGTGTTTCATTGCTGCGATGACGACTTCAAATGATTCTTCACCGTATTTTTTCGTGATTTTATCGATGCCTTCTTTTAAAAGGTAGTTTGTATAGGATTTTGAATTGTTTGAATCGACGCTTTGTTGAATTGTTTCTTCTAATGATTCGATTGTAAAAGGTTCATCAGTTTTGAAACAACTTTGGCTACCTGTATGACAAGTAGGGCCGTCTGGGTTTACTTGAATCAATATTGTGTCTTGGTCACAGTCTAATTTAATATCTATTACGTGTTGATAATTTTTAGAGCTTTCTCCTTTTTTCCATAAACGTTCTTTGCTTCTTGAATAAAACCAGCAAACTTTATCTTGAACTGTTAAGTTATAAGCTTCTTCATTCATATAACCTAGCATGAGTACTTGGCCAGTTTTGTAATGTTGCAAAATTGCAGGTATTAGACCTTTAGAAAAATCAGGTGTTAATGGGCTCATCTTACATTCACTCCTTCACTAGCTAAATGTGTTTTGACAGCTTGTATCGTTGTTTCTTTGTCATGGAAAATACTAGCTGCTAGTCCTGCAGAGACATCTGTAGATTTAAATAAATCAACAAAATGTTGGCTGTTTCCTCCGCCACCAGAAGCGATAACAGGTATCGTTACAAGTTTCGCAATGTTATTTAATAACTTATGATCGAATCCTTGTTTTACGCCATCATAGTCCATACTTGTAACGAGTAGTTCACCAGCGCCGAGTTCTTCGACTTCTTTAACCCAATCAAGAACTCGTTTATCTGTTCTTTGTTTGCCACCATGTGTGTAACAATACCAATCTTGATTGTCTGGTTCCCATTGTGCATCTATAGCGATACAAATACATTGTTTACCAAATTTATCACTTGCTTGTTTAATAAATTCAGGATTACGCAATGCGCTTGAGTTTAATGAAATTTTATCTGCCCCGTGGTTAAGAAGTGAGGAAATATCATCAAGTGTACTGATTCCGCCACCAATTGTAAGCGGGATGAATAATTTTGAAGCTGTTTCTGTAATAATATCAAGCATCATTTGATGACCATTCTCAGTTTTTGAAATATCTAAAAAAACGAGTTCATCTGCTTCTTCATTATTATAGTATTCAGCTAAATTAACAGGGTTACCGATATCTCTTAAACCTTTAAATTTTATCCCTTTGACTACACGGCCATCTTTAACATCGAGACAAGGAATGATTCTCTTTTTGATCATGAGATACCCTCCCAAAATGCATCAGTATTTGCAGCTTTTCCTACAATCGCAGCATGAACATTTAAGCTTTCTAATTTATCAATGTCTTCTTTATTTCTTATGCCACCTGAAGCGACAATAGGAATTGAAGTTGCTTCTACTAATTGACCTGTTAATTCAAAATTCGGTCCAGATAATTTACCGTCTTTAGATATGTCAGTATAAATAATGCCGCCTAAAGGTAATCCGTCAATTTTTTTAATAAAATCAAATAAATTTAAACCAGCATCATCAATCCAGCCATTTAATTTAATTTCTTCTACATAAGCATCTACTGATAAATATATTTTATTAGGAAATTGTTCTGTTATTTGTGTTAACCACTCTAAATCTTGAATGCCTTTTGTACCAACGATGATATATTGAATACCTTTATCGAAATAAGATTGGATTGTTTCAATTGTTCTTATGCCACCGCCAACTTCGATAGGTAAATCTGTTAATTGTACAAGTTGCTCTATGTAGTCTGATTCAGTTGGTTGTTGATTTTTAGCACCGATTAAATCGATAACATGAATTCTAGAAACACGTTCAAACTGTGAGTAAAATTTGATTGCTTCTTCAGCTGTACGATTCATTGCTTCTTTAGAATCATATTTACCTTCAGTTAATCGCACGCTTGTTGAGTCTATTAAGTCAATTGCTGGCCATATTTCAATCATTTAAAAAACCTTCTTTCAATGCTTGATCTAATATTTGAAGTCCATAGTCACCGCTTTTTTCAGGGTGGAATTGAATACCTATAATATTCTTTTGTTGAACGATAGCTGTGATTGGTTGTCCATAGTCAGCAGTTGCTACGATAGGTAATGGTGTAGAAACGTGATATGAATGTATAAAATAAACATCTTTATTTAATAATGGATGCTTACTTTGTAATGTATTCCAACCTAGATGAGGAACAGGGTAGGGACTTTCAATAGGAATAACTTTACCTTCAAGTATACCTAGACCATCTGTTGATCCTTCTTCACTAAAATCAAAAAGTACTTGCATACCTAAACAAATACCAATAATACGATGTGTATCTTTAATTTCATAAATGATTTTATCTAAACCACTTTTTTGTAATTGCTGCATGGCATCTTTAAAGTGTCCTACGCCTGGTAAAATAACATGTGTACTATTTTTAATTTTTTCTTCATCGGAAGTAAGTTCTGCTTCATAACCTAAATGAATTAAAGCACGTTCGATATTTTTTATGTTTCCTAATCCATAATCGATTATGGCGATCATTCGATCACACCCTTAGAAGAAGGGATGCCAGCATAATCACTTTCACTTAAAGCAATTTTGAGACTTCTAGCAAATGCTTTGAATATCGCTTCAATTTCATGATGTGTATTGCCGCCTCTAATTAAATCTACATGCGTCGTTAATCTTGCATTGATTACGAGCGCTCTGAAAAATTCTTCTACAAGTTCAGTATCAAATGTACCTACTTTTTCGCGAGAGAACGTTGCATTAAATGATAAAAATGGACGACCACTAATGTCTGTTACAACTCGAGCTAACGTTTCATCCATAGGAATATAAAATGAACCATATCTAGTGAAAGATTTTTTATCTTTAACAGCTTCAAGTAATAATTGACCGATTACGATACCAATATCTTCAACTGTGTGATGATCATCGACATACGTATCACCTTCGACATCGATATTTAACGATATGCCACTATGAAAAGTAAATAAAGTTAACATGTGATCTAAAAATCCAACACCTGTATTGATTTTAGATGCTTCATTATTTAATGATAGCTGTATATTGATTTTTGTTTCTTCAGTTGATCTTTGTTTTTGATAAGTCATATTGCATCCTCCACTCTTTAACAACTTTTTCTAATTCATCAAGTTCTGTTTCAGTAGCTATTGAATAGCGAACTGTATGATTCATATTTGGTTCATCATAAAATCTTGGGTAAAAACCGTGATCATAAATATATTGACCAAGATTTTTAGCTAAGTCTCCGTAAGTTAATACAAAGTTTGATTTTGATGGAAGTACATGAATAATATCACTTACATTGTCATTAAAAATGCTTCTTAGTTGAACACATAATTGACGTTGTCTTTTAAGTAATGATTGAACATGTTGTTTATCATCAAAAAGTGATTTAGCAATATTTAAAGTTAATGTATTTAATGGATAAGGATGCGCGATACTATTTAATGTGTTAATAGTCTTTTCAGTAGATATCACGATTCCAATTCTTAATCCTGCTAAAGCAAAAGCTTTACTTAACGTGCGCATTTGAATGACGTGATCTTGTAATTCGATTGAATAATCATCCCCAAAATCTAAATAAGCTTCATCAATTACAAAGTAACCACCAATTTCTTTCATTAATTCAGAAATAGCATTTAGAAACGCATCAGAGTATTGAATGCCTGACGGGTTATGTGGCACACTCATAATAAAAAATGCTGGTTTAATGCGTTTAATTTCGGATAATATTTTATCTAGTGAAAATGTATAATCAGGTTCTGCATCTACATAATAGATAGGTCGTTTAATTTGATTAGCATAAGCTGTATACATAAAGAAATCTGGATTGAGCGTTAATACAGGTCCATCTGGTAATGCAATCATACACTTTTGAATCCATTCATCAGAGCCGTTCGCTGCCGAAACTTGTTTAGGAGATAAGTTGTAGTAATTTGCATATGATTGTATGAATGCGTCATATTCTTGATCTGGATAAAAATTAAAATTAGCATTGGATATGATTTCACGTAATGCATCATCTTCCAGAGCGGGTATTGGGCTTTCATTTTTGTTAATTCTTATCATCTTTCACGACTCCTTGTTGTTAGATAATCTCACTTCGAGTGATTGTTTATGTTGATACAATCCTTCTTCATCAGCTATTTGAATTGCGCTAGGTGCAATTTCTTGGAAAGCATGTTCATCTAAATGAATAACAGAGTGACTTGTTAAGAAATCATTAACAGTTAATCCGTTTGAAAATCTTGCTGTTTGATCAGTAGGTAGAACATGGCTTGGTCCAGCAGAATAATCTCCAATTGCTTCAGGAGAATATTGACCTAAGAACATTGCGCCGACATATTTAATTTTACCTAAATATATGTTTGGTTCTGTCGTTTGAATAGATAAATGTTCTGGCGCGATATAATTTACAACTTCTATTGTTTCATTAACATCCGTCGTCAAAATAGGATAATGATAATTTTGTATACTTTTTTCTATTATGTCTTTTCTAGGTGCGGCATCAATCGCTTGTTGTAATTTTTGATTTACTTTTGTTAAAAATGATTGATCAGTTGAAATAAGAAATGTTCGAGCTTGCTCATCATGTTCTGCTTGAGCTAATATATCTTGAATAATATAGTCTACGTTTGAATGTTCATCAGCAATTAACGCTATTTCACTAGGTCCGGCAATTTGATCTATACCGACAATGCCATATAGCAATTGTTTACTTAATGAGACAAATTGATTACCGGGACCAACGATTTTATCTACTTTAGGTATCGTTTCAGTTCCGTATGCTAGTGCGGCAATACTTTGTGCACCACCAACTTGGAATACACGGTCTACGCCTGTAATGTGACATGCTGCTAAAATAGCAGGGTTGATGCCATCTTTTTGAGGAGGGGTAACGACTATAATTTCATTAACGTTAGCAACTTTTGCAAGTGTAGCTGTCATTAAAACTGTTGATGGGTAACTTGCTTTACCGCCCGGCACATAAATGCCGACTTTTTCGATAGGGTGGTATAGCTGAAAAGTTTGGCCTGTTGTAACATTTTCATGTTTAATTTTTTGTTGAAAAGCTTTAATTTGTTCATGACTTTTTTCAAGTGCTGACTTTAATTCTTTAGAAATTAAATTGATGCTATTTTTTATTTCGTGTTGAGGCACTTCGAGTTGATCTAAATTAACTTTGTCAAATTGCTCATTATACTTAAATAAAGCTTGGTCTTTATTTTCTTGAACATCTTGAATGATATTTCTTACACTTTCAATGTGTTGATTGTCTGTTACACGATCTTGTTCAAATTGAGTTATAAATTGTGATTTAGATAGCATTAATAGACACCCCAATTTCTTCTATAAAAGTTTCTATACTTTCCGATTTACTAAAGAAAGCATGTTTGTTTGTTATAAGTTTAGCATTAACTTCACCAACAGTTTCCTTTTCAACTAAGCCGTTTGACTTAAGCGTTGTTCCAGTTTGAACGATATCTACAATAGCATCTACCATGTTAACAACTGCAGCTAATTCTACTGAGCCAGATAGGGGAATAATTGAAACGTCTTGACCTTTATTTTTAAAATATTTTTTAGTGGTCTTAACATAAGTTGTCGCAATTCTATTGTATTCCGTAACTTCTGGTTTGCTTGCTACAGAAAAGTGACAAAATCCAAACGGTAAATCTACTAAATTATTAACGTTTAATTTATCTTTTTCATCAAGAATATCACTACCCGTTATACCGATATCAGCAATGCCTTCCTCGACATAAGTCGGAACGTCGTTACCTTTTACTAAAATAAATCTCACATCTTCTATTTGAATTTGTAACTTTCTTTCTCTATTGTTTAAAGCTTTTGCCCATTTTTCATTTCCGTTTGAATCTATAAATTGAATAAAGTCCTTTAGTAAGCGACCTTTACTGAGTGCAACAGTTAACATAAGAACCTCCTAATTTAATTGAATACCAAATCCGAATCCTTCAAGCGTTCCACTATAATGTCCACCTGAAGCGATAGGAATACGGTTATTATTTTGATAAAGCTGTATAAAACTACCTACATAGTAAGATTTCGGTGGCATTGTCGTTATATCAAGATGAATATGATTGATGCCTGAATCTTCAAGCGTTTTTTTCCAATATTTTAATGATTGATAAGTAGGGTGATTAACATCTGCAAAAGTTGTTAAAAAATCTAACTGTAAATGAGTAGGTGTTTTTAATAATTGAACGACAGGATGATTTTGAGTAAGCAATTTTGAAATTTTAGAAATATTTCTTTCACTTATCGCGTCAAAAAGTTCTTCACTATGTTCTTCGTTAGATAACAGTAAATCGAAAAGTTGATAATGACCGATTACAGCGAAATCAACGTTCAAATCTAACTCAGACTGTATGAATTCATAAACAAATTCATAACATTCAAGCATATCTTGTCTTTTAGGATTAAATACCTCAACACCTAAATTAGTATAAATATGTTCATTTATAGAAACCGGACCAGCATATGATACACGAGACGCTTTTAAATTATATTCACGACTATAGTGTTGAATTTGATCAGTCCAATCATTTCTCAAACTATAAAAAGAATCACCATTCTTCCATATACTTCTCGTATCAAGACTATTTAAATCATCTTGAGTTAGTTGGTTCCATTGCAATTTTTCTATGAAGTTCATATCGATTACTTCATAATTTCTTTCATTAAAGAAATTTAAGAACTTTAATTCCTTCTGTTTTCTATTAATAACATCATCTTTATAGCGTACATAATCCATTTTTTAGACCTCGCTTTTATTCTCTACCGAGTTAAAGTATTTATATAATTATAACAGATACTATAACATGCTTACAAAAACTAATCAATTCAAAGTTCTGATAATTCTAATTATTAGGTAAATTGTATTGAAAAAATTAAAAGTCAGCTAGTTCATCGTAGAAAGTTGTTTTATAATAATAAAAAGAAAAGTTAGGTAAGGAGGATCTACAATCTTATGGAGAATTTATTAATACACTCAAAAATAACTCACAACAAAATCATAAGTAGGTAGATGTAATGAGAAATTATAAACAAAGAATATAGAACCATTAAGTGAATGTGAAAAAGAATTTTTACTTAATTTAAACACACTGTGCAAGATAAATGATGAATACATTATAAAAGGCTTGAAATATTTAGAAATTGAGGTGATTACTTATGATTAGTGCAAGCAAGAAAAAAGCAGTTGAAAAAAGAATAAAAGAAAGAAATAAAATACTAAATGCTAAAGCTAAAGAGCGTGGTATAACTCGACCGTTAACAATTTCTGAACGTTGGGAGATAGAAGGACAAATCGCATATGAAATAACTAAAAGAGATGCAGCAAATATAATAAAAGAAACAAAACAAGGAAACTACAAAAAATTATCAATATGACTTATTTCATTGTTTGTCAGTTTGTAGATAAACTTAACCGATTAAAAACTCGCTTGCCTAGGGTACAGTCTCAGCCTGTAGTCTTCGACTTGTACTATTCCCTCAGGCGTCTCGTTTTTAATCGGTTTTTGTATTCTAACGGTCAGAATTCCGAATAATGGTCGTTAGAATTCCAAAACAAACAAAAAAACTGCCAACAATTTCACTTTAAGTGAATTTGTCGACAGTCTAACGCAAATCAATTTGATTTGCGTTTTTGTTTTTTGATATCGTTATTCAGTTTGTAACGGTTCTTTATGAACAAGTAATAATAGAAATACAATGAATACAAATGAAGCGATTATTGTGAAAAATATTGTGCCGTTTGAAATTTGTATCACTGCGCCACCAATCATTGGACCGATAATACTACCAATACTAAATGACATAGCGATCATAAGATTTCCTGCAGGTAAGTTGTGTTTTGGTGTTAAGTCTGTCATAAAGCTTACACCTAATCCGTAAAACGATCCTGTAAATAATCCTGCTATTAAAAATAATCCCATCATAATAAATGGAGAAGTAGGTAGAAAATCTCCTAAAAAGAATACGATACTTCCTATTAAAGTTAATGTTAATAATACTTTTTTTCTTCCATATACATCACTAAACATGCCTAAAGGTACTTGGAACAATATTGCGCCGAGACTAAAAGCGGGTAATATTAGTGTAATGCTTGTTACGTCGAGTCCGTTTCTTAATCCGTACACTGGAAAGTTGCTGTGCAATCCGGCTTCAAACATTCCGTATAATAGTGGAAACATAAATGCAATCCAAGAAGTTTTAATAACATCGTTAAAGTTTTTTAATGTATTGATTAAATTAATTGGTCGTACATTTGATGATGGAAATTCATTATGAATCATCAAAACTAAAGATATTGTAATAATTGATAGAATTGCTGAAAGGATAAAAGGCAATGCTTCGGAGACATCAACTAGTTTAGCTAATAAAGGTCCGAGCATAAAACCAGCTGAAAAGCTAAAGCCATAAACTGAAATCGTTCTGCCTAATTTTTCTTTTGGTGTAATATGCGTAAGCCATGTTTGCGTACTGAAATGTAACATGTTATCACCAATACCAATAAGTAATCTTAATATGAACCAAATGGATAGCGATTTTAAAGTTGGGAATAGCAACAACGATATAGCGACAATTGCGCCACCAACTAAAATCATATATTTAAATCCAGTTTTTCTTACAAGTCCTTCAATAAAGAATGAAGATAAAAAGACACCAATATATAAGGACGTAGCATGTAAACCGTTTAATGAACTTGAAATGCCACTTCTTTCAAAAATGACAGAAATTAAAGGTAAAAGCATGCCTTGTGAGAAACCAGAAATAGCTACAATAATTGATAAAATGATGAATAATTTTTTGAATGATGAATTTTTCATACTATAGCCTCCCACAATCTTTTTGTATCTTCAATATTTTACCATAGGGAGATTTGAGTTTACATGTATGAATATAAATAAATCCAAATTTTTAAAATTACTTTTAAAAGTGTGATAAAATAATTACAAATTATATAATCTGAGGAGTATTGAATAATGTATAAATATGAAGACGATAGTTTAATGTTACACACGGATTTATATCAAATCAATATGGGGGAAACATATTGGAATGACGGAATCCATGAACGTACAGCTGTATTTGATTTATACTTTAGAAGTATGCCGTTTAATAGTGGTTATGCTATTTTTAGTGGTCTTGAAAGAATTGTACAATTCATTAGTCACTTTAAATTTACGGATACTGACATTGAATATTTAAAAGAAATCGGTTATCAAGATGACTATTTAGACTATTTAAAAGAATTGCGTTTTACAGGAAATATTAGAGCGATGAAAGAAGGGGAATTGTGCTTTAATAATGAACCTTTGATTCGTGTGGAAGCACCTTTAATTCAAGCGCAATTAGTAGAAACAGCATTATTAAATATTGTAAACTTCCAAACTTTAATTGCGACAAAAGCAAGTCGTATTAAACAAGTGGTGCGTGATGAAATTGTTATGGAATTTGGAACGAGAAGAGCTCAAGAAATGGATGCTGCAATTTGGGGTGCTAGAGCTGCTGTAATTGGTGGCTTTGATTCCACAAGTAACGTAAGAGCGGGTAAACTTTTTGGTATACCAGTTTCAGGTACGCATGCACATTCAATGGTTCAAACTTATGATGATGAATATACAGCGTTTAAAAAATATGCAGAAAGACATAAAAACTGCGTCTTCTTAGTAGATACATTCCACACTTTGAAATCTGGCGTACCTAATGCTATAAAAGTTGCAAAAGAACTCGGAGATAAAATTAATTTCATTGGTATAAGATTAGATTCTGGAGATATTGCTTATTTATCTAAAGAAGCAAGAAGAATGTTAGACGAAGCAGGATTTACAGATGCAAAAATCTTTGCATCCAATGATTTAGATGAAGAAACGATTACGAGTTTAAAAGCTCAGGGTGCTAAAGTAACTGCTTGGGGTGTAGGTACTAAATTGATTACTGCTTATGATCAACCAGCTCTAGGTGCAGTATACAAATTAGTCGCAATTGAAGATGACAATGGAGTATTATCAGATAGAATCAAAATCTCTAACAATGCAGAAAAAGTGACAACACCTGGTAAGAAAAATGTTTATAGAATTATAAATACGGTAACGAAAAAGTCAGAAGGGGATTACATCACTTTAGGACATGAAAATCCAAATGATGAAGAACGATTAAAAATGTTCCATCCGGTTCATACTTACAAAATGAAATATATTAAAAACTTTGAAGCGGTGGATTTACATCATGACATATTCAAAAATGGGAAACTCGTTTATGACTTACCAGAAATAAAAGAAATACAACAATTTGCTTTTGATAATTTGGAAATACTTTGGGAAGAAAATAAACGTTACTTAAATCCTGAAGAGTATCCAGTAGACTTGAGCAAAGCTTGTTGGGATAATAAAAATAAAAAAATATTTGAAGTTGCTGAAAGAGTAGCAGAAGCTATAAAGGATGTGGAATAATGAGAGATTTACAATCAATCATCGTAAAAGAAATGCAAGTTAAACCTAGCATTGACCCAAAGACAGAATTTGAAGAAATTAAACACTTTTTAAAATCATATGTAAAAGCACATAGTTTTGTAAAATCACTTGTACTCGGTATTTCAGGTGGACAAGATTCAACATTACTCGGGAAAATTGCACAATTAACAGTCGACGAATTAAACGAAGAAGAAAATAGCAATTACGAATTTATTGCAGTTAGATTGCCTTACGGAGAACAAATTGATGAACAAGATACACAAGATGCATTAGAATTCATCAAGCCAAACAAACGTATTACAGTTAATATTAAACCAGCTGTATCAGCTAGCATTCAGTCTTTAAAAGAAGCGGGCGTTGAGCTTACAGATTTCCAAAAAGGAAACGAAAAAGCGAGAGAACGTATGAAAGTTCAATATTCAATCGCATCTGCACATAGCGGAATTGTATTAGGAACAGATCATTCAGCAGAAAATATCACAGGATTCTTCACTAAATTTGGTGATGGCGCATGTGATATCGCACCATTATTTGGATTAAACAAAAGACAAGGTAAAGCTATTTTGAAATATCTTGGTGGACCAGAACATTTAATAAACAAAGTGCCAACAGCTGACTTAGAAGAAGACAAACCTGCATTACCAGATGAAATTGCTTTAGGTGTAACTTATGATGCAATTGATGACTTTTTAGAAGGTAAAAAAATTAGTGAAAAAGATCAAGAAATCATTCAAAATCATTATGTAAGAAATGCGCATAAAAGAGAAATTCCATATACTCGAACAACTTGGCCTAAATAATGCGTGACAATCATAAGTTCGCCTGATAAAATAATTCCAGTATTTTGATAAATGGAGGGTTTAAATGTCAGCTATATTAGATAATCCGTGGTTGATGGTCATATCTATATTTATAATAAATATCGTTTATGTATCATGTTTAACAATGAGAACGATATTAACACTAAAAGGATATCGATATGTAGCGGCGGCTGTTAGTGTACTAGAAGTAGTCGTTTATGTTATCGGTTTAGGATTAGTAATTAATAGCCTTGATCAAATTCAAAACATATTAGCTTATGCACTTGGATTTTCAGCAGGAATAATAGTAGGAATGAAAATAGAAGAAAAAATTGCATTAGGATATATAGTAGTAAATGTTACAACTGCAGAATACGAAACGGATTTACCTAGAAAGTTAAGAGACTTAGGTTACGGTGTGACACATTACGTAGCTAAAGGTAGAGACGGGGATCGTTTAGTGATGCAAATTTTAACACCGAGAAGATTTGAATTTAAATTAATGGATACAATTAAACAACTAGATTCAAAAGCTTTCGTTATTGTATATGAACCTAAAAATATTCACGGTGGATTCTGGGTTAAAGGCGTTCGAAGTAAGAAATTGAAGGCATACGATACAGATGAAATTTAGAGTAGAAGATAACGAAACAATTGAAATGTGTCTTAAACGAATGAGAGAACAAGGATATACACCTGTGAAAAGATTTGAAAAACCAGTCTTTATAGAAAAAGAAAACGGTGAATACGAAGTACTTAAACAAGAAATTCAATTTACCGGTAAAAAAATTAAAGACTGAATAAAAATGCCTAGGACAAGCGTCCTAGGCATTTTTTGCACTAAATATCATTCTATTTAGTGCTTTTATTTTATAATGCGACTGTTACAATATATAATGTAAAAGAAAAATAGTATAGAACGTTATTTACGAACTTTATTTCATTTTCCATAAATAATGTACGTGTTACGGAAAGTTTGTTATACTTTAAAAGACTAATATATGATAGGAGATTTTATCAATGATTGAACGTTATTCTAGAGAAGAAATGGCTAATATTTGGACTGAACAGAATCGTTTTGAAGCTTGGTTAGAGGTTGAAATACTAGCTTGTGAAGCATGGAGTAAATTAGGACATATTCCTGAAGAGGATGTAAAACTAATTAGACAAAATGCTAAGGTCGATGTTGATAGAGCGAAAGAAATTGAGCAAGAAACAAGACATGATGTTGTTGCTTTTACAAGACAAGTGTCTGAAACTTTAGGTGAAGAGCGTAAATGGGTACATTATGGTTTAACTTCAACTGACGTAGTAGATACTGCTTTAAGTTATGTTATTAAACAAGCAAATGAAATTATTGAAAAAGATATAGAAAACTTTTTAGAAGTGTTAAAAAATAAAGCGATTGAACATAAAACAACATTAATGATGGGTAGAACGCATGGTGTTCATGCTGAGCCTACTACTTTTGGTGTTAAAATGGCTTTATGGTATACAGAAATGAAACGTAATTTAGAAAGATTTAAACGTGTACGTGAAGAAATTGAAGTAGGTAAAATGAGTGGTGCTGTAGGTACATTTGCAAACATCCCTCCTGAAATTGAAGAACATGTTTGTAAAGAATTAGGATTAGACTATGCACCAGTATCTACTCAAACACTACAACGTGATCGTCATGCTTACTACATTGCGACGTTAGGTTTAATTGCTACTTCAATTGAAAAATTTGCCGTAGAAGTTCGTGGCTTACAAAAAACTGAAACAAGAGAAGTTGAAGAAGCTTTTGCTAAAGGTCAAAAAGGTTCATCAGCTATGCCTCATAAACGTAATCCTATTGGTTCAGAAAATGTAACAGGATTAGCACGTGTGATTCGTGGTTATGTTACAACTGCATATGAAAATGTTCCGTTATGGCACGAAAGAGATATTTCACATTCTTCAGCTGAACGTATTATGTTACCAGACGTAACAATTGCGTTAGACTATGCATTAAACAGATTTACAAATATTATTGATAGATTAACTGTATATCCTGAAAATATGAAACGTAATATAGATAAAACATTCGGCCTTATATACTCACAACGTGTCATGCTTACGTTAATTAATAAAGGTATGGTAAGAGAAGAAGCGTATGATATCGTTCAACCAAAAGCTATGGAATCTTGGGAAACACAAACACCATTTAGAACGTTAGTAGAACAAGATGAAAAAATTACAAATCTTTTAAGTAATACTGAGTTAGATGAATGTTTCGATGAAAAACATCATTTAAATCAAGTAGATACAATCTTCAGAAGAGCTGGTATTGAATAAAATTCATAATACTGTACTTTAATAGGTTAGTGCGTTAAAATGCAATTAATGACTTATTAAAACAGGGGTTGATTTTTTGCAAATTGAAAAATTAAGAGGAAAAGCATTAGACGAATTATTTGATGCTGTTCTAACATTAAAAACGCGAGAAGAATGTTATCAATTTTTTGATGATTTATGTACTGTTAATGAATTACAGTCATTATCTCAAAGATTACAAGTTGCTAAAATGATTAAACAAGGGTTTACTTATGCACATATAGAGAAAGAGTCTGGTGCGTCTACAGCGACAATATCTCGAGTGAAACGCTCTTTACAATGGGGTAACGATGCATATACTATGATTCTTGAAAGAATGAATATTGATTTCGAAAAATAGTATGAAAATGATAAGTAAGCCATTTTAGTCAAATAGAGATTAAGTACTTAAAAAGGGCAAGCCTAAAAAACCAAATGATTTTGGTTGGGTTTGTTCTTTTTTATATAAATTAAGACAAATGCATAATTTTAAAAAGTCATAATAGGAGCGGTTTTACATGAAGAAAATATTAATAATAATTGGATTATCTACTATTGTTTTAGGTGCTTGTGGAGGTCAAGATGAATCGGATCAAAAGTCGAAAAATGAAGATTCAACAACTTCTAAAGAACAGAAAAAAGATACTCAAAAACAAAAAGAAAAACAAGATCAAAAACAAGACAAAAAGCAAAAACATAATGTAACAAAAAAAGATGGTGTTACATATATAGATGGTCATGTCTTTGCTAATAAAAAAGTAGATTTACCTAGAAATTATGCACCAGGTGAAAATGAAGTAGCCCGTAACCAATTGAACAAAATGATTACAAAAGCTAGAAATAGTGGATTAGATATTGTTTTTCGAAGTGGTTATCGTTCATATGATGAACAAGATCAACTATACAAAGATTACGTTGCAAGAGATGGTGAAAAAGCAGCAAATCAATATAGTGCGAAACCAGGACAGTCAGAACACCAAACAGGTTTATCTTTTGATGTAGGAACAAATAAAGCTACATACGATTTTAGAAAATCATTTGGTAATACTGATGAAGGAAAATGGATTAAAAACCATGCGCATGAATATGGATTTATTATCCGTTATTTAAAAGGTAAAGAACATATAACTGGTTATCAGTACGAACCATGGCATCTAAGGTATGTAGGAAAAGATTTAGCAAAGAAAATTTATAAACAAAACGTAACATTAGAAGAATACTTTGATTACGGAGATTAAGAAGCGAAATTTTTCGCTTCTTTTTTTGTTTACAAAATCTGAACAACTGCTTAATTTTGTTTTAATGTTTTGAATATATAATTCAAACATAAAACAAAAAGGAGCAAGCTTTTTATGTTTAAGATACTTCAATTAACTGATTTACATTTTGGAGAAATACTTCAAGAATCACCACAAATCGATAATGTCACTAAGACGCTTATTAAACGGTTGATTAGGGAAAATAATCCTGATTTCATTGTGATTACAGGAGATTTAATTTGGAGTTTATCACTAAATAGTTTAAAAACATTTCAAGATGTACTATCTTTTATAAATGCATTTCAAATTCCATTCGCTGTAACTTTAGGAAATCATGACAGTGAAAGTGATTTTTCCCGTTCAGAATTGAATGAAATCTTACTCGCTCAATCAAACTTTACGAAACATGAAGCATTATTCGATGATAATGGTTGTCTTTGTTATTATGTGCCAATTAATATTGAAGGTGTTAATCATCGGTTATATTTTATTGATTCTGGAGATTATGATGCAAATAAAATTGGTAAATATGATTATATTAAGCACCAACAAATTGAGTGGCTCATTAAAGCGGATAAAGATTTCAATGGCGTTGGTCAATTATTCTTTCATATTCCAATCCCTGAATATAAAGATGCGAAACAACTTGGTCTTGCTCAGGGTAACCAAGACGAAGAGGTTTGTTGTCCACAGTTGAATACAGGTTTGTTCAGTCAATTAATTGTGAATAATAGTAGTGTAAAAGCAATGTATTGTGGTCATGATCATAATAATGATTTTGAGGCTGATTATCATGGTATTAAATTGAACTATGGTCGTATAACAGGATTTAACACGTATGGTACTTTACGTCGAGGTGGACGTATAATTGAGTTAAATGGAGAAGTTATTCATTCTTATATAGTAGAGTAAAAGGGGTGATCGCTTGAAAGATTCACGATTAAATAAGATTGTTCAACTAGTAGAAGAATCTGAAAAAATGTATGTGAATGATTTGTCTGAATTACTAAATGTAACTAAAGAAACGATTCGTCGTGATTTATCAGAACTTGAAAATGAGAAAAGGATATCTCGTATTCACGGAGCAGCCATTCCTTTTCAAAGTAATAGCAATGAATTATTTTATAATCGAAAATATGCTTTAAATGAAGATGTGAAAAGAAATATCGCTAAAGAAGCTGCAAGTTTGATTGAATCAAATGACATGATTGCTGTAGATGGTGGGACTACGACAGTTCATATTCCAGATTACCTAAATGATATAAAAGGATTAAAAGTTGTCACGAACTCTTTAACATTTGCTTTGAAGTTTAATGAGGCGTTAGAACATAAGCGTGTCGAAGGTGAACTTATTATTATACCTGGTATTTCTTATTCTCAACAGAATTCTGTTAAAGGTGCTATGTCTGTTCAGTTCTTATCGCAATGTTATTTTGATAAAGCTTTTATTTCATGTGGAGGATATACGGATAATATCGTTACAGAATTTGATTTAGAAGAAACCGAAATTTCTCGTGTCATGATGCAACAAAGTAAGAATAGTTTTTTACTATCTGATAGTTCAAAGAAAGGAAAAGTAAGAGCTTTTAAAATTGCTAACTTGAATGAGTTTAAACAATTAATTATTAAATAACATAACAGTCTATTCTTTTAGATGAGGGACCTGATGCCAGGTCTCTTTTTTATTTAAATATTTGATTGTTTTTTGTTTATCATAAATTTATGTTTGCTTAACTTTTGTTTAACAGATAATTTACAAATATTTGGTATATTATCCATGTATTACTAATTATCGTGAGAAAAGGAGTTATCCAATATGTTTAAAAAAATATTAATTCCAGCAATGGCAGCAACTTTACTTTTAGGTGCATGTGGTAACGGTGGTAAATCGGATAGTAAAGAATCTGTAGATTTAAACAAAATCAAACTTGAAGATTTAACAAAGAAAGCTAAAGAAGAAGGAAAAATCAATTCATTAGGTATGCCTGATGATTGGGCAAACTGGAAAGAAACATGGGAAGATATCGATAAAAAATATGGTCTTAAACATAAAAATACGGACAGTCCTTCTGCTGAACAATTAGCAAAGTTTGAAAGTGAAAAGAAAAATGCATCAGGAGATATTGGTGATGTAGGTATTGCATTTGGACCATTAGCAGTTGAGAAAGATTTATTAACAAGTTATAAAACGTCATACTTCGATGAAATTCCTGATTGGGCAAAAGATAAAGAAGGGAAATGGATGCTCGGTTATACAGGTACAATGGCATTTATGACAGATAAGAAAGCAGTTAAAGATGCACCTAAAACATGGGAAGATATTAAAAAAGGTAAATATAAAGTTACAGTTGGAGATGTTGAAAAAGCGAACCAAGCTCAATTTGCAGTATTAGCAGCAGCTTATGCGTTTGGTGGCGATGAAAAGAATTTACAACCTGGTATTGATTTCTTTAAGCAACTAGCTAAAGAAGGTCGTTTAGTTACAACTAATCCATTAGTTGGTTCTATTGAGAAAGGTGAACATGAAGTGATGCTCGTATGGGATTTCAATGGATTAAATTATCGTGACAAAATTGATAAAGATCGATTTGAAGTAACAATTCCTGAAGATAAATCAGTTGTGAGTGGATATACAACAGTTATCAATAAGTATGCTAAGAACCCTCATGCTGCAGCATTAACACGTGAATTTATTTTATCAGATGAAGGGCAAGATAATTTAGCTAAAGGTTACGCTCGTCCAATTCGTAAAAAAGCTAAAATTTCTGATGAAGCAAAGAAAAAATTGTTACCAGAAAGCATGTATAAAAATGTTACACCTGTGAAAGATTCTGACGCATGGAATAAAGCATTAAAAGAATTACCGAAAAAGTGGCAAGAAGACGTTATCTCAATAATAAAATAATGATTGTTTATAAAATAAAAGGGAGACGTTTGTTCTCCCTTTCGTTTTAGGAGGTTATGATGAAAGGAAAATCTCTATTTATTACCGCTATTATTGTGCTGTTCGTTTGTTTATTTGCATTTTTAATATATCCATTCTTAATGATGCTCATTAGTAGTTTTCAAACGAATACACAAGATGCTTTTACTTTAAATAACTATCAAGAAGTATTTACTAAACCAATGTATTTAACAGCATTTATGAACTCTATCGTTATTTCATTCATTTCAAGTATTCTCGCACTTGCAGTTACAATGATTGCAACATATGCAATTAAAGAGAAGTCTAAGAAGATTCAAGATAATATTTTAGTCATGGCAAATTTAACGAGTAACTTTGCAGGTATTCCTTTAGCTTTTGCTTTCATTATTTTATTAGGTAATACAGGCTTATTTATTTTGTTAGATAAATCATTAGGTCTAAATATTTTGGATGGTTTTAATCTATATAGTTGGAGTGGTTTAATTCTGATTTATATTTATTTCCAACTACCACTAGGGATTATGTTGCTCAACCCAATTTTTGATGGATTAGATAAAAATTGGAGAGAAGCGGCAACAATTTTAGGTGCAAGTGATTTTCAATATTGGAAACGGATTGCAATTCCTTATATTACGCCGAGTGTGTTAGGTGTATTTACGATAATGTTTGCAAATGCAATGGGTGCTTATGCGTCAGCCTATGCTTTAACAGGCAGCACTTATAATATGTTGGCGATTCGAATTGGTGCAACAGTTTCTGGAGATATCTTTGCGAGACCTGAAATTGCAGCGTCATTGTCTATTATTTTATCCATCATCTTATTCGTTAATTTAGTCGTGAATGATTGGTTAACGAGCAGAATGAGGAGGGATATTTCATGAAAGGTTTAATAAAAAACTTAAGTATAATCTTTATTATTTTATATTTAATTATCCCTTTAATTGCAACAGTAATGTATTCTTTTGCAACAGCATGGAGTCATAGTATTTTGCCTGAAGGTATTACTTTGAAATGGTATGTTGAATTGTTTTCAAATGAAGACTTTATTCAATCAATGTTGAATTCTATTCTGCTAGTCGGTGGCGTTACAATTGCCGGAATATTGATTATAGTTCCAGCGATTTACGGCATTGTTTTATATTTTCCAATGCTAGAACGATTTGTTAAATGGGCCATAATTGGTGTTTATACAATGCCAGGTATTATTGCAAGTGTAGGATTACTGAAAACATATGCAGATAGTTCTATACCTATGATATTAGTTCTTGCTGGTGCCTATTTAGTACATACATTGCCATTTATGTATCAAGGTATTCGTAACAACATGCGTAATATTAATGTTGTACAGCTTGTCGAAGCGGCAGAAATATTAGGTGCTACAAAGATGCAAGCATTCACAAAGATTATTGTACCTAATATTATGTCAGGAGTAATAGTTTCTGCATTACTGAGTTTCTCAATATTATTTGGTGAGTTTGTAATGATCAACATATTACTAGGTTCAAACTATAAAACTGTTCAAATATTCTTGTTAGAAAATCTAAAGGTAAATGGCCATATATCTAGTGCAGTCGTAAGCTGTTACTTTGTTGTGATCGCATTGATTACATTTGTAATTTTAAAGTTGACGATGAATAAAAAGGAGAATGCTTAGATGACTTATATTCAAATTAATAATTTAATTAAAAAATTTAGTGGTAAAGAAGTTTTAAAGTCACTAGATTTAGAAATTCAACAAGGTTCTCTTACAACATTATTAGGTCCGAGTGGTTGTGGTAAAAGTACTCTACTAAGAAGCATTGCAGGATTGCATAATATTGATTCAGGTGAAATTTTCATAGATGGTAAACGTGTTGATAACTTATCACCGAAAGAACGTGAAATTGGAATGGTATTTCAAAATTATGCACTTTTTCCAAATATGACAGTTGAAGAAAATGTTAGTTTCGGTTTAGAAATGAAAAAGTTAAATAAAACTACTGCTAAAGAAAAAGTACAAAAAATGATTAATCTCGTAGATTTAACAGGTAAAGAAAAATCATATCCAAGACAATTATCAGGAGGACAACAACAACGTGTCGCTTTAGCACGCGCACTTGTAACAGAACCAAAAGTATTGTTATTAGATGAACCATTAAGTGCATTAGATGCACAAATTCGGAAACATTTACAATCATTATTAAAACAACTTCAATTAGAATTAGGTATAACAATGATTTTAGTAACACATGATCAGGAAGAAGCAATGGCATTAAGTGATTATGTGTACATATTAAATGATGGTGAAATTGCACAAAGTGGCGAGCCAAATGAAATTTATAAACAGCCAAAATCAGAATTCATTGCAAAATTCATTGGGAATTATAATGTGTTAAATAAAGAAACGTATCAAAAAGTATTTAATGCACCATTAACAGATGCAACTTTTGTCGCAATTAGACCAGAAATTATTAGTCCCGAACCAGTTGAAGGGGCTCATGAGATTACGGGTGAAGTTTTAAATACACAAATGTTAGGTTCGATTGTGAGGTATGAAGTTCAAATAGGTGAACAATTCGTACATGTAGACAGATTAAACAGAGCATATCACCAAATAAATACAGATAATAAAATTAAGTTATACGTGAAAGATGAAGACATGATCAAAATTATTTAGAAGCGAAATTTTTCGCTTCTTTTTTTGTTTAAAACTATCTATTTCATTTCGGAATTTATAGTTAAAAATGCTATAATTAATCTTACGATAATTAAAGGAGTTTAATGTATGTACGATATAAAGTTATGGCGACATGTTTTTAAATTAGATCCTGCCAAATCAATATCAGATGATGATTTAATGAAAGTTTGTGAATCGGGTACTGATGCTATCATTATTGGTGGTACGGATAATGTAACTGAAGATAATGTATTAAATTTAATGAGTCGCATTAGACGATATCCTTTACCGTGTGCTTTAGAAATTTCGAACATGGAAAGTGTAGTTCCGGGATTTGATTTTTATTTTGTACCGAGTGTCTTAAACAGTAATAACGTTAAATACCATAATGGCATATTGCATCAATCTGTTAAAGAGTATGGTTATATGATGAATTTTGATGAAATATTTCTTGAAGGTTATATCGTTATGAATGAAGACAGTAAAGTAGCAAAGTTAACTGAAGCTCAAACGAAACTTGATGTAGAAGACTTAATTAGTTATGCAAGAATGGTAGACAAATTGTATCACTTACCCATTTTTTATTTAGAATATAGTGGTAAATACGGAAGCCCTGATGAACTCCAGGCTATTAAAGAACATTTAGAGCATGCACAATTATTTTACGGTGGTGGCATTAACAGTTTGAATTCGGCTAAAGAAATGGCTGAACATGCTGATACGATCGTAGTTGGTAATATTATATATGAAGATTTAAAAAAAGCTTTACAAACTGTAAAAGTAAAACAATAAAGGAAGGTTTTTATGAACGCATTGTTAGATAGAATGAATGATGAACAAAAACAAGCAGTCAAAACGACACAAGGTCCCTTATTAATTATGGCTGGTGCTGGTAGTGGTAAGACTAGAGTTTTAACACATAGAATTGCATATTTACTTGATGAAAAAGATGTATCGCCATACAATGTTTTGGCTATTACGTTTACGAATAAAGCCGCTAAAGAAATGAAAGAAAGAATCAGCCATTTAGTTGGTCCTGAAGCAGAAAGTATCTGGATCTCAACATTCCATTCAATGTGTGTAAGAATCTTAAGACGAGACATTGATCGTATAGGTATTGAAAGAAACTTTACGATTATAGATCCTACCGATCAAAAATCAGTAATTAAAGAAATTTTAAAAAAAGAAAACATTGATAGTAAAAAGTACGATCCTAGAACTTTTATCGGTGCAATTTCTAACTTGAAAAATGAACTGAAAACAGCTGAAGATGCAGAGAAAGAAGCAAATGACTTTTATACTCAAATGGTTGCAAAAGTATATAAAGGTTATCAAGATAAATTGTTAAGAAATCATGCATTAGACTTTGATGATTTAATTATGATGACGATACAATTATTTAATCGCGTACCTGAAGTATTGGAATTTTATCAAAATAAATTCCAATATATTCATGTTGATGAGTATCAAGATACGAACAAAGCGCAATATACGTTAGTTAATCTTTTAGCAAGTAAATTTAAAAACATTTGTGTAGTAGGTGACTCTGATCAGTCTATTTATGGTTGGAGAGGGGCAGATATTAAGAATATTTTATCTTTTGAAGAAGATTATCCAAATGCCCAAACTATCTATTTAGAACGAAATTATAGATCTACTAGAACAATTTTAACGGCCGCTAATGAAGTAATTAGAAATAACTCAGAACGTAAACCAAAAGCTTTATGGACGGATAATGATTCAGGTGGCAAAATTCAATATTATGAAGCCATGACTGAAAGAGATGAAGCGGAATATGTTATTCGACAAATTTTAAAGAAAAAACAAGAAGGTTACAATAACCAAGATATAGCGATTTTATATAGAACGAATGCACAGTCACGTGTATTAGAGGAAACGTTCTTAAAATCCAACATTCCTTACACAATGGTTGGCGGAACAAAGTTCTATGATAGAAAAGAAATTAAAGATGTATTAAGTTATTTAAGATTAGTTTCAAATAGTAATGATGATATTAGCTTCGAGCGTATTATTAACGTACCTAAAAGAGGTGTTGGACCTACATCGGTTCAAAAAATCGCGCAATATGCATCTATGAATAATTTAAGTTATTTTGATGCATTAGGAGAAGTAGACTTTATTGGATTATCCAAAAAAGTAACGCAAGAATGTGCTGATTTTTATGATTTAATGAACAATTTTATGCAACAACAAGAATTTTTATCTATAACAGAATTAGTTGAACAAATACTTGATAAAACTGGCTATAGACGCATGTTAGAGAATGAACAAACGATAGAATCACAAAGTAGACTAGAGAATATTGACGAGTTCTTATCTGTACCGAGAGACTATGAGAAGAATACACCTATTGAAGAACAATCACTTATGAATTTCTTAACAGATCTATCTTTAGTAGCAGATGTTGATAATGCCGATTTAGAAGCGGGCGTTACGTTAATGACGATGCACTCTGCAAAAGGTCTTGAATTTAAAGTTGTATTTATAGTAGGTATGGAAGAAAGTATATTCCCTCATTTTAGAAGTTTACAATCAGGTGAAGAACATGAAATGGAAGAAGAAAGACGTATCGCATATGTTGCTATTACACGTGCTGAAGAACAGTTACACGTTTCACACGCAACGTCACGTACATTGTTCGGAAGATCACAAGCTAATGTGAAATCAAGATTCTTAAATGAAATTCCTGAAGATTTACTAGAGGGTGTTAAACCAAAAACGTCATTCAAATCTAAACAAACAGCTGCACCTAAACGTGGATTTGCACGTAGAATGAACACAGATCAGAAACCAGAAACGTCTTGGAATGTAGGCGATAAAGTGACGCATAAATCATGGGGTGAAGGTATGGTTAGTGCAGTTAATGATAAAAATGGTTCAGTAGAATTGGATATAATCTTCCAAAAAGAGGGTCCTAAACGTTTATTAGCACAGTTTGCACCAATTGAGAAAAAAGGAGAGTAAATAATGGATGAATTAAAATCAAGAGTTGAAGAACTACATCAATTATTACATCGTTATAACCATGAATATCATGTGTTAGATAATCCTTCTGTACCTGATAGCGAATATGACAAATTATTGCATGAATTAATAGCAATTGAAGAAAAAAATCCAGAACTTAAGACACCGGATTCACCAACTGTTAGGGTTGGTGGAACACCTTTGTCTCAATTTGAAAAGATTAATCATGATACGCCAATGTTATCTCTCGGCAATGCTTTTAACGAAGAAGACATTAAAAAGTTTGATCAAAGAGTGAGAGATAAAGTAGAGAACGTACGATACACTTGTGAACTAAAAATTGACGGACTTGCCGTTTCATTAAAATATGAAAACGGTAGATTTGTACAAGGTTTAACAAGAGGTGATGGCACAACAGGTGAAAACATTACCGAAAATTTAAAAACGATTCATGCGATTCCATTAACAATTAAAGAACCACTTTCTATTGAAGTACGTGGAGAAGCGTACATGCCAAGAAAGTCATTTATGTCATTAAATGAACAAAAAGAGAAAAATGACGAACAACTATTTGCTAATCCTAGAAACGCAGCTGCTGGATCACTTAGACAATTAGACTCGAAACTAACTGCTAAAAGAAAGCTCGATATATTCTTATACAGCGTTAACGATTTAACTGAAATAGAAGCAAGTAGTCAATCAGAAGCATTAAACAACTTAGATGAATTAGGATTTAAAACGAATAAAGAACGAGAAACTTTTGATGATATTGAAGGTGTACTTTCATTTATCGAAAAATGGACTGAACAAAGAAATGATTTACCGTACGATATTGATGGTATCGTCATTAAAGTAGATGATTTAAGTCAGCAAGAAGAATTAGGATTTACACAGAAATCACCAAGATGGGCAATCGCTTATAAGTTTCCAGCTGAAGAAGTATTAACAACGTTAAAAGATATTCAATTAAGTATTGGAAGAACTGGTGTCGTAACGCCGACCGCTATTTTAGAACCTGTAAAAGTTGCAGGAACAACTGTGTCTAGAGCATCATTACATAATGAAGATTTAATTCACGAGAAAGATATAAGAATTGGCGATAAAGTTATTATTAAAAAAGCCGGAGACATTATACCTGAAGTTGTAAGAAGTATTGCTGAAGACAGATCAGAAGATAGTAAAGTTTACCATATGCCAACACATTGTCCAGGCTGTGAACATGAATTAGTAAGAATCGAAGGCGAAGTGGCGTTAAGATGTATTAATCCTAAATGTCCAGCTCAACTCGTAGAAGGCATGATTCACTTCGTCTCAAGACAAGCGATGAATATAGATGGTTTAGGAGATAAGATAATCGAGCAACTTTATTTAAATGAAAAAATTAAAGACGTTGCTGATTTATATTATTTAACTAAAGAAGATTTATTGCCTCTTGAAAGAATGGGCGAGAAAAAAGTTCATAATTTATTAACTGCTATTGAAGCATCAAAAGAAAAGTCTTTAGAACATTTATTATTTGGTTTAGGTGTAAGACATCTCGGAACGAAAGCAAGCCGTATTATAGCTGAAAAATTTGAAACAATCGATCAACTATTTGATGTTACGATTGATGATTTAACAGAAATACCAGATGTGGGTCACAAAATGGCACAATCTCTCGTGACTTATATGGAAAACGAAGATATTAAAGTATTAATAGAGAAGTTGAAAAAGAAAAATGTTAATATGACTTATAAAGGTATCAAGCAATCTGAAATCGAAGGTCATCCTGATTTTATTGAAAAAACATTTGTCTTAACTGGTAAAATGACAGAAATGGCTAGACCAGAAGCTACGAAAATCATACAATCATTAGGTGGAAAAGTAACAAACAGTGTTACTAAAAAAACAGATGTCGTTATTGCAGGTGAAGATGCTGGTTCGAAACTCGATAAAGCTGAGCAATTAAACATTGAAATATGGACTGAACAAGACTGGTTGAATAAATATCGTAATATCAATGAATAGAGGTTAATGATATGAAAAAAGGATTTCTTATTTTAGCGACTGTAATATTGCTTACAGCATGTTCATCAGATACTACTCAGAAAAATGATCAAAATAAATCTGATAAAGAAAAAGAACAAACAAAACAAATTTCTACGGGCATGCAAATTTCGAACGATTATTATAGAACATTATTACCATTTAAGGTAAGTGCGGCTAGGGGACTAACGCAAGATAATATGATATCTAGTTTTAACAGTGAAGCATTTGAAAGTGGTTTGTTAGATATAAGTAAAAAAACATTTCCAACTGAAGATTATTTATATCGTGACGGTCAATTTTTAGATAAAGATACAGTACGAGCATACTTATCTCCAAAATATACTAAAAAAGAGATAAGTGCGATGAGTGATGAAGATAAAGAAGCAAAAAAAGCTGGAGAAAACTTAGGATTAAATCCTACACATGATGGTGAAAAAGATCCAGAAAAAATAGCTGAAAAATCTCCTACATATTTATCACATATTATAGAGCAAGATTATTTTACGGAAAGTGATGCTAAGAAACAAAAAATTTCAGGCATGACAATCGGTTTAGCAATGAATAGTGAATATGTTTATCAAAAAGAACAATACGGTGAAACGTATACTAAAAAACTTGATAAAAAAGAAGTCGAGAAAAAAGGTAAAGAAATGGCAGAAGAAATTTTATCTCGACTAAGAGTAAGAGATGATTTAAAAAATATCCCAATCAACTTTGCTATTTTCATACAATCAGGTGAAGGAGATATTGAGCCTGGTAAATTTGTCGTTCATGCTTCAAGTGATGGCGGTAAAAGAAGTGTGAAAAGTTGGGAGAAAATGAATCAACAACATGTTACAATTCCATCGTCTGATGCTTCAGATTTAGATGAAAATTTAAACTCTAATTTTGAACAGTTCAATCAAGATTTACAAAAATATTTCCCTAACTTTACACAAGCTGTAGGTACAGGTAAATTTGATGATGATAAACTAACCGAACTGAAAATAAAAGTACCATTAGATTACTATGGAAAAGCAGAAGTAGTTGGTGTTACGCAATATGTATCAGATTTATCAGAGAAGTATTTTAAAGGGGTAGACGACTTTGAAATATCTATTGTTGATGGTGAAGAACCTCAAGCATTAATCACTAAAACTAAAGACGATAAAGAAACACAAATTCATATTTATAAATAACGAAAAAACAGCACTAGGAATGCTTATTACAAGCTTTCCTAGTGCTGTTTTAATTTAATTTAACTATTTATCTTCTTTTAAGATTGTATTCATACGATCTAAACTATCAATAACATATTGATCAGGTTTTTTAGTGAACGCACTTACTACTACTGTAACAACTATGTTAGTTAAGAAACCTGGGATAATTTCGTATAATTCGAAAATACCGCCATGTCCTTTCATCATAATCCAGAATAAAACTACAATAGAAGAAGTAACCATACCTGCGATGGCACCATTCTTAGTTAAACCTTTCCAGTATAATGACATTAATACTAGTGGTCCGAATGCTGCACCGAAACCAGCCCAAGCGTTACCTACAAGGTTTAAAATTGTATCATTAGGTGTCCATGCAAGTAAAATCGCGACAACTGCAACGGCAAGTACTGCAAAACGCCCAACCATTACGAATTCTTTATCTCTATCTGGTTCATAACCTCTTTTTTTAGTTATGATTCTATAGAAATCTTGTGTTAGCGCACTTGAAGTAACAAGTAATTGAGATGAAATTGTACTCATTATTGCTGCTAAAATTGCTGCTAAGAAGAATCCACCAACTAAAGGATGGAATAATACTTGACTCAATAAGATAAATATTGTTTCTGGGTTATCAATTGTTTGGCTTGTATCATGAATATATGCAATACCAGTAAGTCCTACTAGACATGCACCTATTAATGAAATGGCCATCCAACCGATACCGAAACGTCTTGCTGTTGGTAATAGCTTATGAGATTTGATTGACATGAAACGAACAATGATATGTGGCTGTCCGAAGTAACCAAGTCCCCAAGCAATTAAACCAATAATACTAATAGCTGAAGTACCTTTAAAGAAATCTAAATTTGTTGGTTTAACTTCTGCTACTGTGTTAAATGTATCAAGTCCATTTAAAGTAAGTAATGCTGCAATAGGTACCATGACCATTGCGATTAACATAATGACACCTTGGAAGAAGTCTGTTAAAGATACAGCTAAATAACCTCCAAAGAAAGTGTATAATACGACAATCCCACCTGTCAGTATAATACCTAATCTGTAGTCCACGCCGAATGCACTTTCGAAAAGTGTTCCGCCTGATACCATACCTACAGATGTATATAAAGTGAAGAATACTACGATAATAATACCTGAAATAATTTTTAAAGCATGTGAATTATCTGCGACACGTTTTTCAAAGAAATCTGGAATTGTAATTGCATTCCCGTTATGTTCAGTATAAACACGTAATTTCGGTGCTACGAGTATGTAATTAAGCCACGCACCTACTGTTAAACCGATTGCTAGCCATGTAGCTGATAAACCTACGTTGTAAACTTCACCAGGAAGTCCCATTATCATCCAACCACTCATATCGGATGCGCCGGCGGATAATGCTGTTACGTAAGGGCCAATACTACGACCTCCCAACATGTACTCGTCTAAATTACTTGTTGATTGTTTATAAGCGTAATAACCAATCGCTAATAAAACAATAAAATAGACAATAATCATGAAATAAGTCTGCCAGCCGGAAGCAACTCCAGCGCTAGCGTCAATTTGTCCTAAAATAAACATATTCCCGCTCCTCTGTTTTTGTATTTAAAGTTGCACGTTGCCCATTATACACAATATAATTTATATTCAAAGGGTAAAAAGTAACTATAATGTTTATTTAGACGACGATATTTAGAAAAATCATGTCACATTTTATACACAAATATTTATATAAAAGTTCCTAAATGCTTATAGTTATAGGATTTGTGTAAAAAGTATTAGATTTTATATATCATTGCAAATTTTGTTTGAAAAAAATTTGCAAAATTTTTAACTTTTTAAGATTTGTACCATATTATCGAATTTTTCTTCATCTTGTTTCGTTGGTTTAGGTGTGATCCAACTGACTAAAATAGTTAAAACCGTACTTGTTAAGAAACCAGGAATAATTTCATAGAGTTCAAAGATTCCACCATGGTCTTTCATCATAATCCAGAAGATAACGACTATAGATCCACTTACAATTCCAGCAATCGCACCATATTTTGTTAATCGTTTCCAATATAGTGATAAGAGAATGAGAGGACCAAAAGCTGCACCAAATCCTGCCCAAGCATTTCCAACTAAATTTAAAATTGTATCGCTAGGATTCCATGCAATCCACATTGCGACAATTGAAACGGCTAATACTGAAATACGTCCGACAAGAACAAATTCTTTTTCATGTTCTTTATCTTGTAAAGTTTTGCCTCTTAAAAGCATATAAAAATCTTGTGTTAAAGCACTAGATGTTACAAGTAATTGTGAAGAAATCGTACTCATAATGGCAGCTAAAATTGCAGCCAAGAAAAATCCTGCAATGAGTGGATGAAATAATATTTGACTCATCACAATGAAAATTGTTTCTGGATTATCAACTTTAACATGCGTTTGGTCAACGAATACGACACCAATAAGACCTGTTACACATGCACCTAATAAAGAGATAGCCATCCAAGAAATCCCGATTCTTCTCGCTCTAGGCATCAGTTTATGTGTTTTAATAGACATAAAACGTACTATTATATGTGGTTGTCCAAAATAACCTAAGCCCCAAGCAAATAAACTGATAATACCAACTGTAGTTGTTCCTTTAAACCAATCTAAATTTGTAGGTTGTAAATGTCCAACTTCTGAGAATGTATCTAGTCCATTCAATTTTAAAAGTGCTACGATAGGGACCATCACTAAAGCTAGAATCATAATCACGCCTTGAAAGAAATCTGTTAACGATACCGCTAAATAACCACCGAATAACGTATAACAAATAACAATACTTGCCGCTAATACAAGACCAACGTGATAGTTTAAACCGAATGCACTGTTAAAAAGTACGCCACCAGCTACCATTCCTGAATGTGTATACAAAGTAAAGAACACAATAATAACTAATCCAGAAATGACTTTAACGATTCGAGTGTTATCTGATAATCGTTTTTCAAAGTAATCAGGAAGTGTTATAGCATTGTCTGTAAGTTCAGTATAAATTCTCAATCGTGATGCAACTAAAATATAGTTTAACCATGCACCAATTGTTAGTCCTATCGCAATCCATGTAGCTGATAAACCTGTACTGTATACTGAACCAGGCAATCCCATAATCATCCAACCACTCATATCAGATGCACCGGCAGATAGGGCAGTAACTAAAGCACCTAAATCTCTACCACCTAACATGTACTCATCTAAAGTACTCGTCGAACGTTTGTAAGCATAAAATCCGATTACTAGTAAAATAATAAAATAAACAGCAATCATGACATATGTTTCCCATGTCGATTCGACCTTTACATTTTTAAACGTATTACCAAGTAATAACATTAAAAACCACCTCTCACTCATTGACTTAAAATTCAGAAAACATTCTGATAATTTATTATACAATAATGTATACGCTTTCATATAGCTATTTTTCAATAACTTTAGATTTTTATATGAAAATTTGGTAAAATTGTATGATGTTAGATTAACTAAGGAGGCGTCGCACATGACGAAAGTAACATCTGAGCAAGTTGAACATGTTGCTAATTTAGCTAGACTTGAAGTTTCACAAGACGAAGTCAATGAATTTACTCAATCTCTAGAGGATATCTTAAACTTTGCAGGACAATTAGATGAAGTAGATACTGAAAATGTAGAACCAACATTTCACGTATTAGATTTACAAAATGTCCTTAGAGAAGATAAGAGTGAATCAGGGATTCCTCAAGAACAAGCATTAAAAAATGCTAAAGAAACTGAAGCAGGACAATTTAAAGTTCCAGCTATTATGAATGAGGAGGACTAAAGCATGACAATTCGTTATGAAACAATTGAACGTTTAACAGAAATGATTAAAAATAAAGAAATTAAACCATCTGAAATCGTTAGAGATATTTTTGAAGCTATCGAAGCAGATGATATAAATATCAAAGCATTTTTAGCGTTAAATAAAGAAGCAGCCATTAAAAAAGCTGAAGAACAAGATCGTTTACAAGCTGAAGATAAAATGGAAGGTAAATTATTTGGTATTCCAATGGGGATTAAAGATAACATTATTACTGAAGGTGTTGAAACGACATGTGCAAGTAAAATGTTAGAAGGATTTATTCCTATTTATGAATCTACAGTAATGAACCAACTAAATGAAGAAAACGGGATTTTAGTTGGTAAATTAAACATGGATGAATTCGCAATGGGTGGTTCTAATGAGAATTCTTACTTCAAAAAGACTGTTAACCCATTTGATCATAAAGCAGTACCAGGTGGATCATCAGGTGGTTCAGCTGCAGCTGTTGCAGCAAGTTTAGTACCATTCGCATTAGGTTCAGATACAGGTGGTTCAATTCGTCAACCAGCATCATACTGTGGTGTAGTTGGTATGAAACCTACATACGGACGTGTATCACGTTTTGGTTTAGTTGCTTTTGCTTCATCATTAGACCAAATCGGACCGATTACACGTAGTGTTAAAGACAATGCATTAATTTTAGAAACAATTTCTGGTCATGATCCAAAAGATTCAACGAGTGCACCAATTGAAGATGTTGATTTCACATCAGAAATTGGAAAAGATATTAAAGGTTTAAAAATTGCTGTTCCGGAAGAATTTGTCGGTGAAGGCGTATCTGAAGATGTTAAAAAATCAGTAACTGAAGCAGTTAAAACACTTGAATCATTAGGCGCTACGGTTGACCGTGTTTCTTTACCAAACACTAAATACGGTGTAGCAAGTTATTATATTATTGCATCTTCAGAAGCATCAGCTAACTTAGCTCGTTTTGATGGTATTCGATATGGTTATCATTCAAAATCAGCAAATACACTTGAAGAATTATATAAAAAATCTCGTGGAGAAGGCTTCGGAGATGAAGTTAAACGTCGTATCATGTTAGGAACTTTCGCATTAAGTTCAGGTTACTACGATGCTTACTACAAAAAAGCTCAAAAAATTCGTACATTAATTAAACAAGATTTTGAAAAAGTATTTAACGAATATGATGTCATTGTTGGACCTACTGCGCCAACAACAGCATTTAATATCGGTGAACAAATTAATGATCCATTAACAATGTATGCTAACGATATATTAACAATTCCAGTTAACCTAGCAGGTGTACCATCTATCTCAATTCCTTGTGGTAAATCAAATGGTCGTCCAATCGGTTTACAAATTGTTGGTAAACCTTTCGATGAAAAAACAATATACAAAGTTGCTCATCAATACGAAACACAATTTAACTTACATGATGACTATAAAACTTTACAGGGAGTGTGAATTTGAATGCATTTTGAAACAATAATCGGCTTAGAAGTACACGTCGAATTAAAAACAGAATCAAAAATGTTCTCACCATCACCAGCTCATTTTGGTGCTGAGGCAAATACAAATACAAATGTTGTTGATTTAGCATATCCAGGCGTTTTACCAGTAGTAAACAAAACTGCTGTAGACTGGGCAATGCGTGCAGCAATGGCATTAAATATGGAAATTGCTACAGAATCTAAATTTGATAGAAAAAATTATTTCTATCCAGATAATCCAAAAGCTTATCAAATTTCTCAATTCGACCAACCAATTGGTGAAAATGGTTGGATTGATATTGAAGTAGATGGAGAAACGAAAAGAATTGGTATAACACGTTTACACATGGAAGAAGATGCGGGTAAACTTTCACATAAAGATGGTTATTCTTTAGTAGATTTAAACCGTCAAGGTACGCCTTTAATTGAAATCGTTTCTGAACCAGATATTCGTTCACCTAAAGAAGCATATGCATATTTAGAAAAATTACGTGCAATCATCCAATATACAGGTGTATCTGACTGTAAAATGGAAGAAGGTTCATTACGTTGTGATGCTAACATTTCTCTTCGCCCATATGGACAAGAAGAATTTGGTACTAAAGCAGAACTTAAAAACTTAAACTCATTTAACTATGTGCGTAAAGGTTTAGAACATGAAGAAAAACGCCAAGCAGAAGTATTATTAGCTGGCGGAGAAATCTTACAAGAAACACGTCGTTTTAATGAATCAACAGGTGAAACAATTTTAATGCGTATTAAAGAAGGATCAGACGATTATCGTTATTTCCCTGAACCAGACTTAGTACCTTTATATGTTGATGAAGAATGGAAAGAACGTGTTCGTAAAACAATTCCTGATTTACCAGACGTACGTAAAGAACGTTACGTTAATGAATTAAATTTACCAGCTTACGATGCACATGTATTGACGTTAACTAAAGAAATGTCTGATTTCTTTGATGAAACAATTAAACATGGAGCAGATGTTAAATTAACTTCAAACTGGTTAATGGGTGGCGTAAACGAATACTTAAATAAAAACCAAATCGACTTAAACGATACTGCTTTAACACCTGAAAACTTAGCAGGCATGATCAAGCTAATTGAAGATGGCACTATGAGTAGTAAAATAGCTAAAAAAGTATTCCCTGAATTAGCACAAAATGGTGGAGACGCTCATCAAATTATGAAAGACAAAGGTCTTGTTCAAATTTCTGACGAAGCAACACTATTAGGATTTGTTACTGAAGCTTTAGATAACAATCCACAATCAGTAGAAGACTTTAAAAATGGTAAAGGTAAAGCAATGGGCTTCTTAGTTGGACAAATTATGAAACTTTCAAAAGGACAAGCAAACCCACAAGTTGTTAACCAATTACTAAAATCAGAATTAGAAAAAAGATAAAACAAAAGCTACCAACCAAATTCGAATGAATTTGGTTGGTAGCTTTTTGTTCTAACGAGATTGTTTTCATGATCCTATTATGATGGAGAGTTCTAACGACCATTATTCAGAATTTTGACCGTTAGCGCATTCTAACAACCATCATGATTCGGAATTATGGTTATTACTTGCATGCCTAGAGAGTTCAAGTAAAATAGAATTAGATATATAGTTTAATAAGGGGTGACGAAGTATGACACAATTAAAAATTGCTAAAAATGAAAATGAAATTAATTTAGAGCTAGGACAAGCTAACAGACACGGTTTAATCGCTGGTGCTACTGGTACAGGTAAAACGATAACTTTAAAAGTATTAGCTGAACAATTTTCTAAAGAGGGCGTCCCAGTATTTTTATCTGATGTAAAAGGTGATATTTCAAGTTTAGCTGAAGCTGGTTCTGTTAATGATAAGATTAAAGAAAGATTAGAACAGTTAAATATTGAAGATTTTAAAAACGAAGCATATCCGGTAACTTTATTCGATGTATTTCAAAAAACGGGTGTTCCTGTAAGAACAACAATTACGGAAATGGGTCCATTATTAATTGGTAGATTGCTAGATTTAAATAATACACAATTAGGTGTATTAGATATCGTCTTTAAAGTAGCTGATGAAAGTGGCTTATTACTGATTGATATGAAAGATTTTAAAGCACTTTTAAAAGAAATTAATGAAAATCGTACTGAATACTCAGAGAAATATGGAAATATTTCTTCAGCTTCAATTGGTGCTATTCAACGCTCATTATTACGTTTGGAATCTGAAGGAGCAGAAACATTCTTTGGTGAACCTGCACTTCAATTAGAAGATTTTATAAAATTTGATGAGTCTGGTAAAGGTATGATTAATGTACTGGATGCTTCTGTGTTATATCAAAAGCCTAAATTATATGCAACATTTTTATTATGGTTATTATCTGAGCTATTTGAAAGTTTACCTGAAGTAGGTGACGCTGAGAAACCTAAAATTGTATTTTTCTTTGATGAAGCGCATTTACTATTTAATGATACTTCAAAAGAAATCGTTGAAAAAGTAGAGCAAGTAGTAAGATTAATTCGTTCTAAAGGTGTAGGTATTTACTTTGTTACTCAAAATCCAATAGATATTCCTGAATCTATATTAGGTCAACTTGGTAATAGAGTACAACATGCTTTAAGAAGTTATACGCCGAAAGACCAAAAAGCAATTAAAAGTGCTGCTCAAACATTTCGTCAAAATGAAGCATTCGATACTGCGCAAGTCATTGGTGAACTGAAAACCGGTGAAGCACTCATTTCATTTTTAAATGATGAAGGTCAACCGAATATCGTTGAACGTGCTTTCGTTCGTCCCCCGGAAAGTAAAATTGGTGTAATTGATGAAGCGGTTAAGAAGGAACTTATTGATCAATCACCACTGAATGAAACGTATAAAGAAACTTTTGATCGTGAAAGTGCTTATGAACTATTACAAAAGAAAATTGAAGAACAACCTACATCTCAAGATGAGAAAACAGATAATAAAAAAAGTGCTTCAAAACCGAAAGAAACTAAGAAAAAAGAAAAGCCTTCTCAATTCCAAAAAGAAACATCAAAATTATTATCATCTGTAGGTAGACAAATTGGTAGAGAAATTGTAAGAAATATTTTTGGTACTAAGAGACGTAAATAATTAATGCTTTCTTATATGTTGTATTTGCTTTAATATAAAGATATATAAGAATAAACAAGAGGGATTTCAATGAAAAAAAAAGCTAGAATCATCTACAACCCTACATCAGGGAGAGAAGTGTTTAAAAGAACATTACCAGATGTGTTGATTAAACTAGAGCAAGCTGGGTATGAAACGAGTGCACACGCTACGACAAGTGCAGGAGATGCTACAAATGCTGCTAAAGAAGCGTTAAAGTATGATTATGATGTGCTTATAGCGGCTGGTGGAGATGGAACTTTAAATGAAGTGATAAATGGAATTGCTGAAGCTAAAAAAAGACCTAAACTCGGTTTGATTCCAATGGGTACGGTTAATGACTTCGGTAGAGCTTTACTTATTCCTAATGATATTATGGAAGCAGTAGATATCATCATTAAAGGAGATCTTGTACCTGTAGACGTAGGTAAAATGAATAACCGTTACTTTATTAACATTGCTGGTGGAGGTAAGATTACAGAAGTATCTTATGAAGCACCAAGTAAATTGAAGACGATGGTTGGCCCATTAGCATACTACATAAAGGGACTAGAAATGCTGCCTCAAATCAAAGCAACTGACATTAGAATAGAATACGATGGTAACGTATTCCAAGGAGAAGCGATGATGTTTTTAATTGGATTAACAAATTCAATTGGCGGCTTTGAAAAATTAGTACCTGACGCTGATATAAATGACGGTAATTTCACATTATTAATACTTGAAAAAGTAAATTTTGCTGAATTAGGTCATATCATGACATTAGCATCTAGAGGTGATCATATACACCATCCTAAAGTACATTATACGAAAGCTAAAAATATCAATGTATCATCATTCGAACAAATACAGCTTAACGTAGACGGTGAATTTGGTGGTGTGTTACCAGCTAATTTCTTGAATTTAAAACAACATATTCAAGTCTTTTCTAAACTTGAACGTGTGAAACAAGAACACGGTATTGAAACAGTAGAAAGAGAACGAGAAAGATTACAAGAAGAACTAAAAGAATGAGTCTAGGGGCATATTTTGTCCCTTTTTTCTATGCGAACCTCTAAAAAGGAGTTATTATGACAGCTATTGTAAATAAAAATGAAACTTATACAGGACAAGTGATTGATTTTACGCATGAAGGGCACGGTGTAGTGAAAATTGATCGTTATCCGATATTTGTACCAAATGCGATTAAAGATGAAACGATTGAATTTAAAGTCATTAAAGTGAAAAAGCAATTCGCTATTGGTAAACTTATAACGATTAAAGAAGCTTCGGAAAACAGAATAGAACCACCATGTGAATACTATAAAGTATGTGGAGGTTGCCAATTACAACATTTAAGTTACAACGCACAACTAGAAATGAAGAAAGAACAAGTTGTTAACTTATTTAAGCGTAAATCACATTTTGAAGATACGATGATTCACGACACAATTGGTATGGAAAATCCATGGAACTATCGAAATAAATCTCAAATTCCAGTCGGTAAAAATAGACAAGGTGAAATTGAATTAGGCTTTTATAGACAGCGCAGTCACGATATAGTAGATATTGATCACTGTATGATCCAAGATAAAAAACATGATCATATTATGAATAAACTTAGAGCGTTGATAGAACAATTAAATATTAGTATATACAACGAACATAAACATAAAGGTGAACTTAGACATATTATATTACGTACTGGATATTATACTGGTGAAACGATGGTTATCTTTGTAACAAACAGTAAGCAATTAAGTTATAAAAATAAAGTTATAGAAACGATAACATCAGAATTTGAAAATGTTGTCAGCATAAAACACAATATTAACCAAGAAAAATCAAACGTCATTATGGGTAGAACTTCTACAACATTATACGGACAAGACACAATTACAGATAAATTAGCAGAATACCAATTCAAAATATCAGATACATCATTTTATCAAATTAACCCAATGCAGACTGAAAAATTATATGACAGAGCATTAGAATATGCACAATTAGACGGAGAAGAAACTGTAATTGACGCATACTGTGGCATAGGAACAATTGGTTCATACATGTCACAACAAGCAAAACATGTATATGGTGTTGAAATTGTAGACGAAGCAATAAAAAATGCTAAAGAAAACGCTGAAATCAACCATATTGATAATGCTACTTGGGAAGCCGGAAAAGCAGAAGAAGTCATATTAAAATGGAAGAAAGACGGTATAAAACCAGAAGTCGTAATGGTCGATCCACCAAGAAAAGGTTGTGACCAAACCTTTATAGAAACGTTAATAGAACTAGAACCAAAAAGAATCGTTTATATATCATGTAATCCAGCAACACAAGTGAGAGACGTGGAGATATTGGGAAGAAACGGTTATCAACTAAAAGAAATCACACCAGTAGACATGTTCCCACATACAACACACGTAGAAACAGTGGCGTTAATAGAGAAAATAGAAGAATAAAAAGAAGGCAACCAGCATTGATGTTGGTTGTTTTTTTGAGCGTTATTGTTGAGTGTATTTATACACTTCTGTATAAATAAAGTAAGGAGGGGTGTTTATGAAACGTATGTTAGCGAGTGTGCTTTCGGTAAGTTTTTTAGTAACGGCTTGTGGTAATGAGTCGGAAGATAGTTCGAATGAAGGTTCTAATCAAGGTCAAAGTGATAGTAATAAACAACAAAATGGCACGGATAAGAAGCAGGAAAGTAAAGTCACTAAAGGGGTAGAGACTGTAGCTAAAGATATTGATACGCCATGGTCTATTGAGAAGGCTGGTGATGTTTTTTATTTAACTGAACGTCCTGGGAAGATCGTTAAGATTGAAGGTAAGAAACAGACTGAACAGAAGGTTAATTTAGATGAGACGGTTTCGACTGCAGATGAAGCTGGATTGTTAGGTTTTGTGTTAGCGCCTGATTTTAAAGATTCTAAAGAGGCTTTTGCTTACTATACTTATGAGAATGATGAAGGTCAGTTTAATCGTATTGTAAAATTGAAGTTGGTGGGTAATAGTTGGAATGAAGCGGAAGTATTGTTAGATCATATTCCGAGTGGTCCTTATCATGATGGTGGCAGATTGAAGATTGGTCCAGATAATAAGTTATACGCTACAGCTGGTGATGCTTCGAATGAACAAAATGCTCAAAATAAAGATTCTTTAGGTGGTAAAATTTTAAGATTGAATCTTGATGGTAGTAAACCAAGGGACAATGCTTTTTCTAATTCTTATGTATATAGTTATGGTCATAGAAATCCACAAGGTTTAGTATGGACAAATAAAGATGAAATGTATGCGAGTGAACATGGTAATCAAGCGAATGATGAAATAAATGAAATTAATAAAGGTAAAAATTATGGATGGCCAGAGATTGAAGGTAACGAAGAAAAAAGTGGTATGGAATCGCCATTATTCACTTCAGGATCTGATGATACATGGGCACCATCAGGTTTAGCTTATAAAGACGGTATGATTTATTCTGCAGCTTTAAGAGGAGAAGCGGTTATAAGATTTGATATTAAGAATAATGAAATGAAAAAAGTAATTACTGATTACGGCAGAATTAGAGATGTTTATATTGAAAATGATGATTTATATTTTATAAGTAATAATTCGGATGGTAGAGGGAATCCTTCAAGTGATGATGACAAATTATATAAAGTTTCATTAAGTCATTTAAGTGAATAATATGTCACATTTTATGTAATGATTAGTATTAAATTAAAAAATATTTTATAATAGGGTTGTGAATGTTATTAAGAGGTAGTTTCATGGAGGAATTGGATGTTACAAATAGACTTAATAAACAATAATTCTATAATAAAAAGATTTGCCTTATTACAATTTGTTTTGTTCCTGTCGCTTATATTGATTAGTTTTAAAGTGATGGGCAATATAATGTATATATATGATGAAGGATTTATAGAAAATATATTAATTGGTATCATTGGGCTATTTATTTTAGCTTTTGTTCATGAAATTATTCATGGCATTTGTTTTAAAATTTTTAATCCAAGTCATAAAGTAAAGTATGGATATGCTAAAGGTATGTTCTATGCTTCGATGCCGAATGCCGTTTTTACGAGAAAGCAGTTTTATATTATTTTATTAGCACCGTTCATTTTAATTAGTTTAATGTTATTGTTCGTTTTAATTTGGCTACAAGTTACATCTGTTATATATGTTTTTGCCTTTCATGGAGCATCATGTATCGGTGACTTTTATATGTCCCAAATTATTTATAGTAATAAGCAAATGAAATATATTGAAGACACTGAAGTGGGAATCAATTTGTATTCAGACAATAAAGACATATCTACAACAACTTAATATAATTTTTGATATAATAAGTAGGAAATTGGAGAGCCAATTTCCTACTTATTTATTGGGGTGTTAATGATGGAACGGCGAATTATTCATATTGATATGGATGCATTTTTTGCGCAAGTAGAAGTAAGAGATAATCCAAAGTTAAAAGGTAAACCAGTCATTATAGGTGGTCGTGCATCAGGTAGAGGCGTTGTTTCAACTGCTAGTTATGAAGCACGTGAATATGGTGTCCATTCTGCTATGCCCATGGCTCAAGCACATCAATTATGCCCAGATGGATATTATGTGCGTCCTAGGATGAATGCTTATAGAGACGCATCAAATGAAATTATGGCAATATTTAAAAGTTATACAGATATTGTTGAACCATTATCGTTGGATGAAGCATATTTAGATGTAACAGACTTGGTCAGAAGAGATTTATCAGCTTCTACAATAGCGCAATATATACAAAGAGATATTTACGATAAAACACATTTAACTTCCTCAGCAGGTGTTTCTTATAATAAATTTTTAGCGAAATTGGCAAGTGGTATGAATAAACCGAGTGGTCGTACAATTATTCATTATGATAATAAACATGAAATATTGATGAATTTACCAATTGGAAAATTTTCAGGAATAGGTAAAGTGACTGAAGAAAAAATGAAAGAATTAGGTATTAACAACGGTGAAGATTTGTATCAATATAGTCAAATGGAATTGATACAAATGTTTGGCAAGAGGGGTTCAAGTTTTTATAATAAAGCTCGAGGAATAGATAACTCTCCTGTAAAACCTACAAGAATTCGTAAGTCTATTGGTCGTGAAACAACATTTGAAACAGACCAAAATGACGATGACTTTATTTTGAATACAATTCGTAAATTAAGTGGTGAAGTATCAAGTAGGGCTGATAAGTATGAAGTAGCAGGTCGTACGATTACAGTGAAAATAAAAACACATGACTTTGAATCGCTTTCAAAACAAACGAGTGTTAACACACCGGTTTATGATGAAATAGAAATTTATAACATAGCTTATGAACTATATAATACCCTTAAAGATCAAGATACATCTATTAGATTAGTTGGTGTTTCAATAGGGAATTTAGTTTCAAAAACTTATCGTAATTTGACGATTTATGATTTCATATAGACATAATACTTGATATATAATTGTATACTTAGTATTCTAATAAAGGTCATAGACACGTTTATAATGAGGGATTAGAGGGTAATTAATAAAAACTTACAATTAAGAAAGTAGAGATTAATATGAAATTTAAATTTTCCATTATAGCGATAACTGTATTATTAATTATATTATTTATAAAGACTACAATTGATACGGGATCATTTGATGTCATTAAACTATTAGGTATTATCGCAATTGCAATTCTATTATTTTGGTTAGACAGAAAATTAGAACGCCCAGTTAATAGAGCAAGCTTAAGAAGAGATATTAAGAAAGAATTTAAAAATAAAGAATAAAACAGAGCAGGACATTTAAGTCCTTGCTCTGTTTTATTTTGTAGATAAAAATAACCGATTAAAAACTCGCTTGCCTAGGGTACAGTCTCAGCCTGTAGTCTTCGACTCGTACTATTCCCTCAGGCGTCTCGTTTTTAATCGGTTTTGTGTTCTAACGAGCATTATTCAGAATTCTGCTCCTTACAGCATTCTAACGAGCATTATTCGGAATTCTGCTCCTTACAGAGTTCTAACGAGCATTATTCAGAATTCTGCTCCTTACAGCATTCTAACGAGCATTATTCAGAATTCTGCTCCTTACAGCATTCTAACGAGCATTATTCGGAATTCTGCTCCTTACAGAGTTCTAAGGAGCATTATTCGGAATTCTGCTCCTTAGAATTGTTCATCATCATTTATAAACTCTTGCTCTGTTTTATTTTTTATACATATTTTTTGTCAGATAGACTTTTACCGTAAATACTTAATACAGTATCTAAGTCAGGGTAATGTTTTAAAAGTCTATAAGTTATAATGGCACAGGCTTTTGCATCATTTAAAGCATGATGATGTCCGTTAAAATCTATATTATAATATGACATCATGGGTGCCAGGCCATATTTATGATTATCGACTGTTTTTCTTGCTAGTACACAAGAACAAAAATAAGTCATATCTGGAATGTTTATGTTTAATTTTATAAGAGACTTAAACAATACATTCATATCGAATTTAGCATTATGCGCCACAACTGGTAAATCTCCAATAAAGTCCATCATATATGGAAATACAACATCAAAAGTAGGGGCGTCTTCTACATCTGATGGGTCAATTTTATGGATTTTAATATTAAATTTTGAAAAATAGTCTTTAGGATTTACTAAAGTATAGAAGTTCTCAGTTATTTGATGATCAACTACTTTGACCATTCCTACAGAACAAATACTTTCAGGACTCCCATTAGCTGTTTCGAAATCGAGCGCAACGAATGAAGACATTACATCACTTCCTTTGAACGTAATTATAATCATAGATCTTTAAATTGTAAATGAAGTAGATTTTTATTTAACGCAAAAAAGCTGAGACATTTAAGTCCCAGCTTTAAATATTATATTATTCTTCTTCGTCAAATTGACGAGATGCTAATTCTTTTTCATAAATGTATAATGCGTTATTGTCTTCTTGAATTCTTTCTAAATAATCAATGTGTGTTTCGAACATTGACTCTTCTTCAACTTGTTCATCTAAGAACCAATTTAAGAATGAAATTGTAGCGAAGTCATTTTCGTTTTTAGCAATTTCAGATAAATTATAGAAACGACGAGTAACGTCTTGTTCTTGAGCAAGTCCATCTTTAAATGTTTCTAATAATGAACTGAATTCAGTTTTAGGTGCATCTAGTGATGTGAACACTGCTTTTTCACCACGGTCATTTATATAGTTGTATATTTTCATTCCATGGAAACGTTCTTCTTTAGCTTGTTGAATATAGAAGTTTGCAAAACCGTCGTAACTCTTGTCTGCACAATATGCTGCCATAGCCATGTATGCATGTGCTGCGTAAAATTCGTGATTTAATTGATTGTTTAAAGCATCTAATATATTTTTAGATAACATATTAATCTTCCCTTCTATAAGTAAATTCATTTTACATTTATATTATACATTAATTATAATTTGATACCAACGATTTGAAATAGTGAAACTCTTTTTTAAACGCTTTTGAACGTGTTATAATAATGTGAAAGTATAAGGAGGTAACGTATGAAGAAGTTTGTTGCGAAAAATGTAGCGAAACTTGCAAGATACGCAAGTCGAAAAGTAGGGAAACAAGGTACGGATCTTCCGGGACAAGTTGCACGTAAGATAGATCCATTAATCTTAAGAAAACTAGCTAATGATGTAGATGAAATCGTTATGATTAGTGGTACGAATGGTAAAACAACAACATCTAATTTAATAGGATATACTTTAAAAAAGAACAATATAAATATTATACATAACACTGAAGGTGCCAATATGGCGGCGGGAATTACATCTAGTTTTATTGTACAATCAAATGAAAATACAAAGATTGCCATAATAGAAATAGATGAAGGTTCAATACCAAGAGTTTTAAATGAAATGACGCCTACAATGATGGTCGTAACAAACTTTTTTAGAGACCAAATGGATAGATTTGGTGAAATTGATATTATGGTCGATAACATTGCACAATCAATTAAAGATAAAGGCATTAAACTACTGTTAAATGCTGATGATCCTTTCGTAAGTCGTTTGAAAATAGCAAGCGACGATATTGTATATTACGGTATGAGAGCAGATGTTCATGAGTTCGAACAAAGTACGATGGTTGAAAGTAAATACTGTCCTAACTGTGGACGCTTATTGAACTATAGCCATATACATTATAATCAAATTGGTCATTATACGTGTGAATGTGGATTTAAACGTGAGAAACCACAATATGAAGTGACTTCATTTACGCAAGATCCATTTATTAAAGTAGGCTTAAATGATGAACAATTTAATATGAAGATAGCAGGAGATTACAACGTCTTTAATGTCATTGCGGCTTATACAGTCTTGAAAAAATTAGGATTAAACGATCAAAATATTAAAAAAGGTTTTGAAACTTATACTTCTGACAATGGTCGAATGCAGTACTATAAAAATAGTAAAAAAGAAACTTTAATTAATTTGGCTAAAAATCCAGCCGGTTTAAATGCGAGTTTATCTGTAGGTGAACAAATTGATGAAGAAAAAGTATTTTTAATCAGTTTAAATGACAATGGCGCAGATGGGAAAGATATTTCTTGGATTTATGATGCTGACTTTGAAAAACTTTCAAGGCAGAATATTAAAGCGATAATCTGTACTGGGCAAAGAGCTGAAGAATTGGCTTTACGTTTAAAATACGCTGAAGTAGATTCAGAAATCATTGTAGAACATTCAATTGAGACTGCTACAGAATTGTCTATGACATATCCTCAGTTTACTGTTGCGATACCGAACTATACGTCATTATCACCAATGCATAGAACATTAAACAAAGCATTTAAGGAGGAAAAATAATGTCATCTATAAAGATATTCCATTTCATGCCTGATAAATTAAATCTTTACGGAGATATAGGGAATATTATTGCGCTTAAAAAACGTGCAAATTGGCGTAATATCGATGTAGAAGTAGTAGATATTACGGATACAGAAAATTTAAGTTTAGATGAATGTGACATTTTCTTTATAGGTGGTGGCAGTGATAGAGAGCAAAGCCTTGCTACAGAACAATTAAAGAAAATTAAAACACAACTTAAAAATGCAATTGAAGACGGTATGCCGACTTTAACAATATGTGGAGGGTACCAATTTTTAGGTTCAGAATATGTAACACCAGACGGTACAAGATTAGAAGGATTGAATATCCTCAATATTTATACTGAATCAAAAAAAGAAAGATTAACAGGTGATATTGTTATAGAGTCTGAAACATTCGGACAAATTGTTGGTTTTGAAAATCATGGCGGTAGAACGTATCATGACTATCCAACACTTGGAAGAGTCGTTAATGGATTTGGTAATAATGAAAATGACAAAAAAGAAGGTATACATTACAAAAACCTTCTAGGAACGTATTTACATGGACCAATATTGCCGAAAAATCACGAAATTACAGATTACTTATTGAAACAAGCGTGTGAAAGAAAAGGAATTGAATTCGCACCAGAACAATTAGATAATACTGTAGAAGAATCAGCAAAACAAGCAATAATTCATAGATTATTAAAAGAAAAATAAACAGAAGCAGTGCTCGAAATTGAGCACTGCTTTTGTTTATAGATAAAATTAACCGATTAAAAACTCGCTTGCCTAGGGTACAGTCTCAGCCTGTAGTCTTCGACTCGTACTATTCCCTCAGGCGTCTCGTTTTTAATCGGTTTTTGTTCTTACTAGAAAGACTTTGAGAACAATCTAGTTAGAATTTCTAACTAGAAAGAATACAAAAACAATCTAGTTAGAGCTATTTTGCTTATAAAAATGTGTAATTTCACATTAATTCCATTGATTTTCAGCTCTAACTAGAAAGACTTGGACTAACAATCTAGTTAGATTTTCTAACTAGAAAGAATTGCACAAACAATCTAGTTAGCGCTATTTTGCTTACAAAAACATGTAATATCACACTTATTTCGTTGGTTTTTAGCTCTAACTAGAAAGAATTTGCACAAACAATCTAGTTAGAATTTCTAACTAGAAAGAATGCAAAAACAATCTAGTAAGCGCAAAAACTGCCAACAAGTTCACTTTAAGTGACTTTGTTGACAGTCAAAAGCAGTGCTCGAAATTGAGCACTGCTTCTTTATTTAATCTTCTTTTACAGTTTTTTTAAGGTATCGATTGTTTATAATTTTATTGATCATTAGTATTTCGTATATAATATGACTTTTAATTTGGTTATCATCGAATTCGTCTATGCCTTTGACACTATTTTTAAGTGTTGAGGCTGCTTTTTTATGTCTAATTAATTCTTGATGTTCAAAGAGATGTTTGTAAGATTTGATTAGATTGAGAATTGCTAATCTTTCTTTTTCAGTAAATATAATTCTCGTATCTTCAGGTAAATAAATTAAATTTAATAAATGTGCATTAAGTAATCGGTTTGTATGGTAAGACATTTCTACTTTTCGTATGTATGATTTGGATTCCTTTTTAGTTCTATGATAGTCGTATTCTTCTTTTTGATATTTAATAAGCTGTTCAATTTTAGTTGCTGATTGTTGAATGGAGGTCATATTCTTTATTGAAATGCTTGATTCATATTCTCCAAGCAAAAGTTCTTTTAAACGATGAATGTATATTTCTAAAATTTTCTGTTCCATTGTTTTATTAATATCTTCAATTTGGCTAATGTATTTAGGCGGTAAAATAATAAAATTAACAATTCCGGCTGTCGCTAATCCGATTGTAGTTGTCGCTAATCTTGATACAAAGTTATAAACGAACGCTTCATGTATAACAGGTACCATTGCTACAGCTGTAATTGCGGCTACGAGCATGCCATCCATTAATTTTAATTGGTAACAGACCAATATGGTAACAGTTGCTGCTAGTGAGAAGCTAAGAGGTGATTCTCCAAAGAAATAAGTACTTATAACTGCTATTAAAGCACCTATTACTGAAGCGGGAAAACGAACATACGCTTTTTTGAGTGATGCTTTTGCAGTAGGTTCAATCGTTACGATAGAAGTGATGACCGCAAAAATAGGATTTAAATTAAGTGTCATACAAATTAATCCTGTTAAAAAAGTAGCCAATCCTGTCTTTATAATTCTTGCGCCGATAATTTTAGTTAACCAATTTTCTCTCATATTCAAAACTCCAAAATCATTTTTTTATAGTATAACACTATATTTCTGATATAATAATAAACGACGAAAAAATTTTAAAAAGAAAGAACGGGATTTAAATGATAATTCGAAATAATGAAGAACTTGAAGGCCTAAAAGAAATAGGTAAGATTTGCGCAATTATTCGAGATGAATTAAAAGAAGCAACTAAACCCGGAATTACAACTAAAGAGTTGGATAATATTGCAAAAGCTAGATTCGAGGAATTAGAAGCAGAATCAGCACCAATTGCAGAATATGATTTTCCTGGTTATACATGTATAAGTGTAAATGAAGAAGTTGCACATGGTATTCCTGGTAAACGCGTTATAAAAGAAGGCGACATTGTAAATATCGATGTTTCTGCACGAAAAAATGGTTATTACGCTGATACAGGTATTTCATTTGTTGTCGGTGAAGCTGATGATCCGAAAAAACAATTAGTCGTTGATGTTGCGTTAATGGCTTTTGAAGAAGCAATGAAAAAAGTTAAACCAGGTGCTAAATTATCTCAAATCGGTAGAGCCGTTAATTCTACAGCACGAAAAAATGGTTTAAAAGTCATTAAAAATTTAACTGGTCACGGTGTAGGACTATCATTACACGATTCACCACAACATGTAATGAATTACTACGATCCATTAGAAAAACAACTTCTTAAAGAAGGTATGGTTTTAGCAGTTGAACCATTTATTTCATCAAACGCTACAATCGTAAGCGACGGTAAAAATGATTGGGCATTTGAAACAAAAGATAAAAGCTATGTAGCACAAATTGAACATACAATTGTCGTTACAAATGAAGGACCATTATTATTAACTAAATTAGAAGATTAAAGTAGAGCTCAAGCATCGTAACCGACATGCTTGAGCTCTTTCTAGGACTAAGGACCTACAATAAGTTCGTACCTAGGTCCATTTTGTAATTTTCAAAAACATTTTATAATAGAATCTAATCTGACAGAAGTAGGTGATTCTATGTTTAATGTTGTATCAAATCAATTAAAGCAACTCATTCTTGTTTCTTATTATGAAAGTTTAGATACATGCGCTAAGCAATTAGATGTTAAAATAAAGGCAATGCAAGAATATATTGCATATTTAGAACGAAAGCGTAATAATTTATGTACATTGATTGAAAATTATACTTTAGAATTAGACAATAAGTATATGGATAAAATTGAAGATTATAAAATTGCTTGTGCAAAAAATTTAGAAGACCATGATTTATTATGGTTACAAAAACAAATTAATAAGTTAGAAAGTGATTCAGCAAGGATTGAAGAAGCGATTAAACGCACTTTAGATCAAATTGCGAATACAATAGCTGAACGTACAATGCTTACGCAAATGAATTCACTTCTCTAATATAGGAGTGGTAGATTGAAGAATAAATTTATATCAACAGAATTATTAATTATATTTTCGATTTTAATTTTGTTGTCGAACATTTACTATATCTTCTTTGAAAAAATAGGACTATTGCTTGTCGTTATAATGGGCATGATTTTTATATATGTAGGATATTTATATTTTCATAAGTTACGTGGATTGATTATATTTTGGATAGGCGCGATATTATTAATTTATGCGTTATTATCTAATCCGTATATGCTTGCTATTTTATTTTTATTTTTAATTTTCTTAGTTATACGGTACGTCATCTACAGAAAGAAACCTTTAAAGGTGGAACATGTTGAAATAACATCGAATGATAATATAAATGAATCATTTATAAAACAGCGATGGTTTTCTCCTCAAAAAACACCACATTACATTTATAAGTGGGAAGATATTCAAATTCAACAAGTAATAGGAGATATAGAATTAGATTTATCTTTAGCTGCCAATTTAACAGAAAGCAACGTTATTGTGATTAGGCAATTGATTGGGAAGACACAAATTATCGTGCCTTATAACTATCATGTGAATGTACATGTTTCTGCACTGTTCGGCAGATTATATATGGATAATCAAGTATACAGAATCAAAAATGAAACAGTTCACTATGAAACGAATAGTCATAAAAACAGCTTTAAAGTAAATATATTTTTCTCAACAATCATGGGAGATGTTGAGGTGATATACCGATGAATAATTACACTAGAATAATCGGTTCTATGTTAGTACTCGTTTATACAGTCGTGTTTATATTATTCTTTTTAGATCGGATATTTATAAATATTATTTACTTCCAAGGGCTATTTTATACTCAAATTATGGGTATACCTGCATTTTTATTTGTCAATATAGTCGTAATATTACTGTGTATCATTATCGGTTCAGCTGTAGCGTATAAAATTAACCAACAACATCATTGGATTAAAGATCAACTAGAAAGATCTTTTCAAGGTGAAATGTTAGGTGTAAATAATCATGAAATTGATTTACACAAAGAAACTTTAGAAATTTATCAAACACTTATTCCGTTACATGAAGAACTTTATACGTTACGCTTAAAATCACAAAAAATTATTAACGAATCCTACCAAATGCAAGATTCTGTCGTAAAGAAAATTATTGAAGATGAAAGACAACGTTTAGCAAGAGAATTACATGATTCCGTAAGCCAACAACTCTTTGCTGCAAGTATGATGCTATCTGCAATTAAATCTACAGAACTTACTGAACAGTTATCAAAACAAGTAGATTTATTAGAAAAAATGATTCAAGATTCACAACTAGAAATGAGAGCATTGTTATTACACTTAAGACCTTTAGGACTTAAAAATAAATCACTAGGTGAAGGCATTAAAGACTTAGTAGTTGATTTAAAACAAAAAATCCCTATGAAAGTCGTTTATGATATAGAAGATATAGAAATTGAAAAAGGTACAGAAGATCATCTTTTCAGGATTACACAAGAAGCGATTTCTAATACTTTACGCCACTCAAATGGTACAAAGTTATCAATAGAGCTCATTGAAACGAGTGATTATGTTATATTACGTATTCAAGACGATGGGGTAGGATTTGATACTTCAAATAGAGACCCTCAAAGTTATGGTCTTAATACAATGAATGAACGTGCATTAGAAATTGGCGCGACACTTAATATTATTTCAATGCCTGAATCGGGAACGCGAATTGAAGTTAAGGTACCAAATAATAAGGAGGAACAACATGACAATTAGAGTGTTATTCGTAGATGACCATGAAATGGTTCGAATAGGTATTTCAAGTTATTTATCAACACAAGTAGATATTTCAGTAGTTGGGGAAGCGGCTTCAGGTAGAGAAGGCATTCAAAAAGCAGAAGAACTAGAACCAGACGTTATACTTATGGATTTAGTGATGGATGATATGAATGGAATTGAAGCAACACAACATATAAAAAAGCATCAACCAAGAGTGAAAATTGTTATGTTAACGAGCTTTATAGAAGATAATGAAGTATATCAAGCATTAGATGCAGGCGTTGATAGTTATATTTTAAAGACAAACTCTGCAGATGATATAGCAAATGCTATACGTAAAACTTATAATAAAGAATCTGTATTTGAAGCAGAAGTTCTCGTTAAAATGCGTAATAGAATGAATCAAAAAGCAGAACTATTCGAAATGCTTACAGAAAGAGAAATGGAAATACTATTATTAATTGCAAAAGGTTATTCAAACCAAGAAATTGCAAGTGCTTCTCATATTACAATTAAAACTGTTAAAACACATGTGAGTAATATATTAAGTAAATTAGAAGTACAAGACAGAACACAAGCTGTTATATATGCATTCCAACATAATTTAATATCTTAAGAGAAAACCCCCAGCAATGCTCTGGAATCAGCGCATTGCCGGGGGTTTTAAAATTATTGATTAATATCTTCGTATCCATTGTGTATCAGTTCTAATGAACCGTCATGTGGATCTATAACTAGACCATGTATTGGAACTGATTTATCAAATAGTGGATGATTATATATTGTTTGGATGTTTGATTTTACGTTTTGTGTAACATCATCAAATCCTCTTAAAAATTGTTGTATATCGATACCTGAATTTTGTATTGTATTCAAAGTTTCTTCGGTTATACCACGATTTTTCATTGTTTCTATTACTGTATCGACATCTAAATTACCCATTCCGCAATCTTTATGTCCCATAATGATAATTTCTTCTGCACCTAGTGCGTATATTGCAACGAATAAACTACGAACTGTGGAACCGTATGGGTGTGAAATAGTCGCACCGGCATTTTTAACTACTTTTACATCGCCGTTTTTAAAGCCTAAAGCACGAGTGGATAACTCTGTAAGTCTTGTATCCATACATGTTAATAATACTGCTTTAGCATCAGGTTTTTTCGTAGTGACAAAGTTCTCAAATTCTTTTTTATCCAAAAATGAAGCATTAAAGTTTAAAATATCATTCAATAGAGGCATTAGTCATTTCACCATTTTCTGTAATGTTGTTGAATGCTTGTTCATCGGGTGAACCGTTTTTAAGCATTTTCTTTTGGTGTAGAATAGCGTTAATCTCAGCGCCAATGATAATGATTAAACCAGTAAGGAATAACCAAAGCATTAGGATGATGATACCACCGATACTACCGTAAGTTTTAGAATAGTTTGCAAAATTATTTACATATAAACCGAATAATGCACTTGATCCTAACCAAGCAATTGTTGTGAAAGCAGCACCAGGTATTACGGACATCACTTTAATTTTAATGTTAGGTGCAATAGCATAAAGAGTGATAAATACAATAAATGTAACAATTAATGGAAGTACAACTTTAATTAAGCTAAATACCCAACGGAATTCAGATTCTAATCCTAGTGGACCGAACAATAAGTTACCTATTTGTTCACCGAATATTGGTAGGGCAAGTGCTAAACCGAATACGACTACCATGATTACAGTGAAGAATACACTCATAAGTTTTAAGACGATTGCATTACGTCCATCTTCGACATCATATGCGACATTGAATGCATTCATTAAAGCAGTCATACCATTTGATGCAGACCACAATGCAGCAATTAAACCAATTGAAAATAGTCCGCCGCCTCCGTTACTCATGACGTCATCAATTATGCCTGTAATAAGTGTTGCTGTATCACCAGGTGCACCTTGAGAAATCATTTTTGTAATGGAATCCGGATCCACTTGGGAAAGTGGAATTAAAGTTAATACAAAAATTAGAGTAGGGAATAATGCTAATAAGAAATAGTATGAAAGCTGAGCAGCTAACCCTGTAGCATTATCTTTACCAATTCTGTAAATTAACGTTGAAAGAATATTTCCATCTTTAGTATATTTTGCAGGTTTATTAATTTTAGAAACGAAAAAGATTTGGTTGTCTTTTTTGGCTTCTTTAGAGTTAAATCTTTGTGGTGGTATGTAATGCTCTTTTTTTATTGATTTTTTTTGTTCTTCTTTAAAGTTTTTAGCTTGTGTTAAGAACTTTGAGCTAGATTTATCTTTTCCCATAAAATTTCTCCTCATCTTATATATTGTTAAAAAAGACTAGGACAAATGAAGAAGCCTAGTCTTTTTTATAATTTAAGAATGTGTTGGGCCTGAGATTTTTCTTTCGTTCTTTTTGTCTACGAAAGTATCTTTAGCGTCTTTTAAAGATTGTTCTAATTCTGGATTTTTGCGGCGAATTTCTTCTACTACATCTTTCCAGTAAAGTACTTCATCTTTAAGTTGGTTAATTTTAGATGGTCCTCTTGAAGTGTTACCTTCTTTAATGTTTTGAACTTGGCCAGATAATGATTGGCGTGTATTTTTGTCAGCTAAAGCTACAATTGCACCAATTGTACCGCCTATTAATATTGCAGGAACTAATTTGTTTTGCATATTGTTTTTCCCCTTTCAAATTATATAAATTCAAATAAATATCTTTGACCTACATATCATATCATATTTACTTATTGATTTTGATAAGTTAGGCGTTATTAAATATTTAAATTTTCACTAATAACATTCATTCCCATTATTACAAATTTGTAAACACGTTATTCAATTATAAAACAGCCTTTGATAATAATTGTTCAAAAGGCATCATATCTAAATGTTCACTGATTTTAATTTTTAATTTACCGACTCTTGTCCATAATGTAATTTCTCCATTTAAATCTAAAAGTTTACCTGCATTTTCAGTAGACCACATATGAATGATATTATATGGTATAGAATAAGTTTCAATCTTCTTACCAGTTATACCTTGTGCATCACGGATGATAATACGTTTATTTGTGAAAACTGCAGTATCTCTATAAGTTCTAAAAGCACTATAGGCCTCTTCACCAGCAACAAGGTATTGATTAATATCATCTGGTACAGCTACTTGATCAAACAAAGTCCACGATAAAATTTCTTGTACAGCCATTATGAATCACTCCCAGTATAATAATTTAATTATATTGTATAAAAATTCCATACATGTTGTAAAGATTATAAGTGAGTATGTCAGTTTTATTTATAAGCGTTTTTTGCTAAACTATTTGAGAAAGGATGATAAAAAATGACTGAATCAATTGAACAAATGGTAGATGATTTAAAAGGCAAGTTGAGACTTGTAAATACGAGTGTGTTAAATAAAGATGCAATTCCTGAAGAAAAGAAAGACGAATTGAAAGATATTCATACTATGGTAATGTCTAGAAAAAATATTTCACCAAGTGAAATGTCGGCAATCACACAAGCTTTAGGAGATTTGAGAAAATAAATAAAAGGGTGGTTAAGTACATGAACTTCGAAGGACAATTACAAAAATACGCAGAACTTTTAGTTAAAGTTGCATTAAATGTACAAAAAGGTGAGCCAGTTTATATTCAAGCATCTATAGATTCAAGTGAATTGGTACGATTAGTTGTAGAAGAGGCATACAAAGTTGGTGCCCAAGATATCAAAGTGAACTATGGTGATGATAGATTACAACAATTAAAATTCCAATATGAATCAGAAGAATTTTTCAGTAACGTAAAACAATATGTTGTAGATGAAAGAATGGATTACCTGAATAGAAAAGCAGCTTTCTTATCAATTGTTTCTGCAAGCCCTGAAAATTTAAAAGACGCAGATCCGAAAAAAATTAGCACAGCAATGGCTGCTAACGGCAAAGCGCTTAAAGATTATATGATAGCTGTACAAAGTGACCAAATGAGTTGGTGTGTTGCAGCTTATCCATCAGTAGGTTGGGCGAAGTTGATGTTCCCAGACTTAAATGATGAAGATGCAAAAAACAAACTATTAGAGGTTATTTTAAAAACAGTGAGAGTGGATCAAGAAGATCCAATTAAAGCTTGGGAAGAACATGATAAATTACTTCATGAAAAAGCTACATATTTAAATAATAAAAAATACAAAGCGCTTCATTATAAATCAGAAGGTACAGATTTAACAATTGAATTACCAACTGGTCAATATTGGAGTGGTGCAAGTTCTGTAAACTCTAAAGGTAATTCATTTGTAGCAAATATGCCTACAGAAGAAGTGTTTACAGCTCCACATAAAAATGGTGTAAACGGTACTGTGAAAAATACATTACCTTTAAGTTACGCTGGTAATATAATCGATGACTTTTCAATTACTTTTAAAGACGGTGAAGTTGTAGATTATAAAGCAGGTAAAGGTGAAGAAATTTTAAAAAGTATTTTAGAAACGGATGATGGTGCTAAGAGACTTGGAGAAGTTGCACTCGTGCCAGTAGATTCTCCAATTTCAAATATGAATACATTATTCTATAATACGCTATTTGATGAAAATGCTTCATGTCACGTTGCATTAGGTTCAGCTTATGCATTTTGTATTGATGGCGGAAAAGATATGACGCCAGAAGAATTAGCTGAAAGTGGCTTGAATGATTCTACAACACACGTTGATTTTATGATTGGTAGTAAAGCATTATCTATTGATGGCATTTTAGAAAATGGTGAAACAGAACCGGTGTTTAGAAACGGTAATTGGGCATTTTAAATCATAGCCATTTGACATGACATCATGTATAATATAGATAAATAACATCATAATTTGTTTGTCATTCAAAGGAGGGGATATCATGAGTACACCTATGGAATGGAGTATAATGATAGCATTTATATTCGTAATTTTTACTTTTGGTGGTGCATTAATGATGTACTTATCAAAGACATTTGATAGTAGGGAAGCTGTACGAATTGATACTGCTGAAGAGGCACTTGAGAAGAAAGTGTTTGATGAAGAGGAACATTTTCATTAATAAGTAGTAATAGCCAGGGGAACCTGGCTATTATTTTTGAACAATACATAGAAAAATCAATGAGGGGTTATGAAGATGGATAGCAGAAAGCCAATGAAAGAATCTAGAAGCATCAAATCAATACAAGTATTTCCAGAAGATACAAATCACCATAATACAATGTTTGGTGGAAATTTAATGGCAGAAATCGATGAAATAGCAGCTATTGCAGCTATGAGACATAGCGGTAATTCTGTCGTAACAGCATCAACAGATTCAGTAGACTTCTTAAAACCAATTAGAACTGGAGAAGTCGTATCTTTAGTATCATTTGTGACGCACGCAGGTACATCATCAATGGAAATTTGTGTGAAAGTCATTAGTGAAGATATTATTAATCGTCAAAAACATTTAGCTGCGTATAGCTTTTTAACTTTTGTAGCATTAGATATCGAAGGAAATAAAGCAAAAGTTCCAGCTATATATCCAGAAACTGAAGATGAAAAATGGTTTTATGAAACGGCAAAAGAACGCGTTCAACTTCGTCATGATAGAAGACATGAAAGTAAAAAAACGATGGACTTTATGTCTACGAAATTATATATATAAACCAAAAACCCCACGCCAGTTGTGAAACGGCGTGGGTTTTTATTTAATATAAAGTTAGTTGAGAAGAACTGGTATTGTAAGGAGCAGAATTGTGACCGTTAGCGGATTCTAACGACCATTATTCGGAATTGTGACCGTTAGCGAGTTCTAACGACCATTATTCGGAATTGTGACCGTTAGCGGGTTCTAACGACCATTATTCGGAATTGTGACCGTTAGCGGATTCTAACGACCATTATTCAGAATTGTGACCGTTAGCGGGTTCTAACGACCATTATTCGGAATTGTGACCGTTAGCGAGTTCTAACGACCATTATTCAGAATTGTGACCGTTAGAGAGTTTTAACGACCATTATTCGGAATTGTGACCGTTAGCGGGTTCTAACGACCATTATTCGGAATTGTGACCGTTACAGTCCATCAACACACATTACATTTGATTCATTCTTCTTTCGTTTGCTTTAAAGTCTACATCTTTATAGTACATATCTTTTACGAGTAGGTTTGGTCCTAAGCATTTTACTTTAGGGCAATGACAATTTAATGATTTTGCAAGTGATGAGTTCATCCAAGTTTCATATACGTCTTGTAATTTATCAGTTTTAATATTAGCGATTGATCCTGTTTCGTCTCCGAAATCAGTTACGATAACATCTCCTGAAAATACATTTACGTTTAAGCGACTTCTTCCGTCTGGGTCATTTCTTAGTGAAACGTTTTTTGCGTTATGTAATGCTGAAAGTAAGTTTTGATCTGATTCATTTAAGAAGCAAGGATAAAAAGGTAATGTTCCAAATAACATCCAAATGTCTTCATGTCTGAATTCAAGAATATCGTGTATCGTTTCTTTCATTTCATCTAATGACATTATATTGAGTTGACTTGCAAAGTCTGATGGATACATCGGGTGAATCTCATGACGGCTGCATTTCATATCTTGTACGATTTCATTATGAATTTTCTTTAAATGTGGTTTCGTACTTTGGTTTAACATCGTTTCTGCAGATACGAACATGCCTTGTTCTGATAGGGTAGCTGAATTTTGTATCATTTGTTCATATAATTTGTATCTTGCTTTTAGCGGTGGTTTTTTGTCCATAACATGGAATCCGACTTCGCTAAATTCATCTATCGTTCCCCAGTTGTGAGAAATGTGCATAACATCGATATATTCTGCGATTTCTAAATAACGATCTAATGGCAATGTTAAATTAGAATTCATTTGCGTGTATATGCCTCGTTTATGCGCATATTTTAAAAGTGGGGTAACCGTTTCTCTAATAGACTTTTTACTGAACATTGGTTCTCCGCCAGTTATTGAAATGGTCTTTAAGTTTGGCACTTCATCTAATCTTTTTAAAATTAAATCCATAGGCAATGTGTCTGGATCTCGTAATTGTAGTGTATATCCTACAGCGCAGTGTGCACATCTCATATTACACAAAGTTGTTGTTGTAAATTCTATATTACTAAGTTGCAATGAACCGTGTTCTTCTATATCATTATACGACTCCCAAGGGTCGTGCATTATTGAGATAGGACTTTTTAAGTCATATATCATGATTTATCCTTCTTTCTGATTTTTTTCCTATCTATGAGCGTACCACTAGTAAAAGAATTTTCCAATACCGTTTTATGATTGTTTTTAATCTGTTAATCATTCATAATAAAATTATTAAAAATAAAAGGAGTATTCATATGAGTCAAAAAACGTCACTAAGTGAAATTAAACAGAGGTTATCGGAATTTTTAGATGAATTTGAAGCGATGGACCCTAAAGATATGGAAGTATCCGATATTGATGAATGGATTGCTTTGTTAGATGAGCTCGAGAAAAAAGTTCAATCTATGCATGAATAATGGTGTGAAAAAACATATTATTAAATGTTAGTCGAAAAAATAAAACTTTTGTAAGAAATTAAGTTTAAAAACTTTCGTAAGTGGTATATAAATATAAGAATTATTTATGAAAGGAAGAGATTGATACTATGAGTAAAAAAATCGCAGTAGTTGTAACAGATTTATTTGAAGACGTTGAATTAACAAGCCCACAAAAAGCATATACAGATGCAGGACATGAAGTTGTTCTTATTGGTGAAGAAAAAGGTAAAGAAATCACTGGTAAAAAAGGCGAAAAAGTTAAAATAGACGTAGGTATTGATGAAGCAAATGCAGCAGATTACGACGCAGTCTTACTTCCTGGTGGATTTTCTCCAGATTTATTACGTGGAGATGAAAAAGGTCGTTTTGGCGAATTCGTTAAATATTTCGTACAAAATGAAAAACCTTCATTCGCAATTTGTCACGGACCTCAATTATTAATTGATACTGATTTATTAGAAGGAAGAACTGTAACAAGTTTCTTATCTGTACGTAAAGACTTACAAAATGCAGGTGCAAAAGTCGTTGACGAATCTGTAGTAGTTGACAACGGTATTGTTACAAGTCGTACACCAGATGACTTAGAAGACTTTAACCGTGAATCACTAGCATTACTTCAATAAATAAATTGGAAAAACCACTCACCATTGCGGTGAGTGGTTTTTTTGTGCGTATTATCATATAATTTTGCTATAAAAAATTGTTTTGTATAAAGGAGGACATCGTATGAATGAACAATACTACGAAATTTATATTGAAGCTATAAAAGGGAGAGCAGAATTAAACGAAGCTTTGTTACAAAAACTTCAGAATAAATCAAGTGGAGATGATGGAGAAGATTATTTTCGTGCTGTTCTTAAATGCCGTGACGATCTCAATGTTATAAATAATTTTCAACTTAATCACAATAACCATGTGCAAATAGATTCAATTGTGATTGATGATCATGCCATTCATTTATTCGAAATTAAAAATTACAAAGGGATATACACAATAGACAAATCTTACATAAAAAATAGTTATGGCGGAACAATCACATCACCTCTCATACAATTGCACCGAGCCGAAAAAGAACTAAATAATTTTTGTAAAAGTTTAGGTATTACTTTACCAATTATTTCGAAAATCGTTTTTACAAACCCATATTTTATACTCAAAGAAACCACTCCTCAAAAAGATAAAATTATTTTACCCGCTGAAATAGGGAACATACAGAATACCTTTTCAAATCAATTTCCTGAAAATAGTTTAAATATAAAACGAAAATTATTATCTAAGAGAAAAGATTTTTATGAAAACTATAACTTCGGAATCACGATACCATTTAGTCAAATCATACCCGGAATAAAATGCCCAGCATGTAATCGAATGTTTACTGTCAAAATTGAAAATCAAAAACAAAAATGTAAATGCCAATATTGTAAAAGAGAGATGGACAAAAAATATGTATACGAACGCAATTTGCTAGAACTATGGTATTTAAAAAGAGAAAGTTTCACAATGCAAGAAGCAATGTGGTGGTTAGGAGAGGAGAAAATTAGTACAGTTAGAAGAATTTGCAATAATACTTTCAAGTGTTCAGGTAAACGCTATAAAAAATACTTTCTATAGGTTTATATTTTGTTAAAAGTAGTCTATATACAAAATTCTAACGACCATTATTCAGAATTGTGACCGTTAGCGAGTTCTAACGACCATTATTCAGAATTCTGACCGTTAGCGAGTCAAACGACCATTATTCAGAATTGTGACCGTTAGCGAGTTCTAACGACCATTATTCAGAATTCTGACCGTTAGCGGGTTCTAACGACCATTATTCGGAATTCTGACCGTTAGCGGGTTCTAACGACCATTATTCGGAATTCTGACCGTTACAGCATTCTAACGACCATTATTCGGAATTCTGACCGTTAGAGCATTCTAACGACCATTATTCGGAATTCTGACCGTTAGCGGATTCTAACGACCATTATTCAGAATTCTGACCGTTAGCGGGTTCTAACGACCATTATTCAGAATTCTGACCGTTAGCGGGTTCTAACGACCATTATTCGGAATTCTGACCGTTAGCGAGTTCTAACGACCATTATTCGGAATTCTGACCGTTAGCGGGTTCTAACGACCATTATTCAGAATTCTGACCGTTAGAGCCTGAACACACAACCACACTCCACACAAAAACCCCCAGTACATTCGCTACCGGATGTACTGGGGGTTTCCTATATGCTATATCCTAATATTTCTAGAAGAATCTTCTGATGAGTGTTTTCAGTGGTGGCATTTTTTCTAGTCTGTTTTCTTCTAATACATTTCTGATTTCAAATGTAGCGTAACCGCGTGCTTCGTCCCATACGATTTTACCTGGTAATGGGGCTGCGTCTGGGTCTACTTTTACATTTACGATTACGGGTTTGTTTGCGTTTTTGGCTTTTTCTAAAGTTGGTGCGATTTCATCTACGTCTGTTACGTTGTAGCCAATTCCGCCACAGCTGTCAGCAAATTTAGCGAAATCAATATCGCCTAAATCAATTGCATATTCTAATTCGCCTGCTGCTTGTTGTTCGTATTTAATGAATGACAGTTCTTGGTTATTTAATACAACTACGATGATTGGTAATTTATATAACACAGCTGTTACGAAATCTTGCATTACCATGGATAAACCACCATCACCAGTTATAGCAATGGCTTGTTTGTCTGGATTAGCTATTTTACTTGCTATTGCGCCTGGTAATGCACATCCCATCGTACCTAACCATGATGATGTTATAAATTGATGGTTATGATCTAAGCGTAAATAACGTGTGCTCCATACAGTAGAGGTACCGACATCTACAGAGAATACTGTATCTTTCGTTGTTATTTTTTCTATTTCTGCCATTAATTTTTCTGGTCTGATTGGAAGACTTTTATCAGCTCTGTCTTCGTCTAACCATTTATTCCATAGTCTCATGTTTTCTTGACATGCTTTAAGGAATTTACGATCAGTAACGCTGTTTGTTTCTTTTATTAAAGCTTCAAGTATATTTTTAGTATCTCCAACTAGACCAACATCTACATTGAATCGTTTACCGATTGTGTCTTTGTTAATATCTATTTGAATACATGGTATATCTTTATCAGGTAAATAATTTACATACGGATAATTTGTACCAACTAAGATTAAAAGGTCAGCGTCTTTTGAAGCTTCGAATGCTGGTTTAGTCCCGATTTTACCTAAGTTACCCATAAAGTTAGGGTGTTTGTCAGGTATGATACCTTTTGCAGGTAATGTGATTAAACCTGGTGCATCGATATGATCTATGAAAGATAGTAGTTCGTCTTTCGCATTTTTAGCACCGACACCTGTTAATACGACAGGTTTTTTACTTTTATTAATCAATTCTGCCGCTCTTTTTACGTCAACATCGTCAGCGTAAGTGACAGCGTTTTGGAATTCATACGTTTCTCTTGGCACTCTGTCTTCGATTTTTTCTGCTAAAAGATCATTTGGTAACGTTAATACTGCGACACCTTTTTTAGCATATGCAGTTTTAATCGCTTCATCTACAACTTCGTGAATATTTTCAGCAGAATCAATTTGTTTATTGTATACAGCAACATCTTCAAATAGTGCTGGTAAGTTCACTTCTTGGAAAAATTTCGTACCTAATAATTTAGAATCTGTTTGGCCAGCTAATACTAACATAGGGACATTATCCATTTTAGCGTCATACATACCGTTTAACATGTGTATTGCCCCAGGTCCGCCGATACTTAAAGCAACAGCTATTTTACCTGTTAGTTTTGTATAACTACTTGCAGCTAATGTACCAACTTCTTCGTGTCTAACTTGATAGAATTTGATATTGTCTTCTTCTTTTTTCAATGCATCTATCACTTTGTCAATTGAATCACCAGGAAGACCGTACACGTGATCAATTTGCCAATTTTTTAAGACTTGTACTAGTGCATCGTTTGATTTTATTTTTGCCATTTAAATTCCTCCTTATATATATTGTATACCCACAAACCCTAAAAATTATAATAAAATGTACGTCTTGAGACTGATTTTCTTATTTTTAAGTAAAAAGAAGTGTTTAAAATACTTATTACAAGCTATAATAATGGAAGAATACTAAAGAGGAGTATGACGATGGGGCTATTTAAAAAGAAGCAAAATGATATTTCACAACCAAGTTCTCAAGAAGACGTTCAATATAGAAGATATCAACATTATTATCAAGAACCTATTCAACCTAGAAAAAGAAAAAGAGTATCTAAATTATTTGGTATTCTAGCAATATTAATTATATTGATAATCGTATTTTATTTAGCAGTTATGTATATGTGGTCAAGAACTTCTGATGTTGACGATTTAGCCAAAATAGAAGATAAGCCAACATTTGTTTCTGCAGAAAATATGCCTGATTATACGAAAAATGCATTCGTTGCAGTTGAAGATAAAAGATTTTATGATCATGATGGAATTGATATAAGAGGTGTATCTAGAGCGTTAGCCGTTTCATTGAAAAATGGTGAACTAACTCAAGGTGGCAGCACAATTACGCAGCAAGTTGTAAAAAATTATTTTTACACAAATGAAACGCAATTAACTAGAAAAGTAAAAGAAATGTTTGTAGCGAAACGAGTGGAAGATAAATATAGTAAAAATGATATATTAAGTTATTACGCAAATAATATTTATTTTGGTGCTAATAATTACACAATTGAAGAAGCAGCTAATTACTATTTTGGTGCGACAGTTGATAAAAATAATCAAAACCTTCCACAAGTTACAGTTTTACAAAGTGCAATACTAGCAAGTGTAGTAAATGCACCTTCGAATTTTGATATAAATAATATTAGTGATAGTTACATGACACGAATTAAAACAACTTTAGAGAAGATGAAACAACAAAAATATATAACCGATTCACAATACAAGCAAGCTATAAATGAATTAAATCAATAATAGAACACACTGAGTTAAGGGGTTAAACTTTTAAACTCAGTGTGTTTTATTGTATTCTATATATAAGTGTGGAGGGATGAAAGTGCTTAAAATAACTAAAATTGAAGTTCAGAAGAAAAATAAAGAGCGATTAAATTTATATATTAATGAACAATTTGAGATGGGCATCGATCAAGCCACTTATATATACTTTAATTTAAGAAAAGATATGGAGATTTCAAAAGGACTTCTTCAAGAAATTCAAGATTATGATCAATATAGACAAGCTCTAAACAAAGCGATTGTATACATATCACATAAGAAAAGAACGAAACATGAAGTAGAACAATACTTATCAGAGAAAGAATATTCGAATGACCTTATCGACCAAGTTGTTGAATATTGTGAAACGAATAAGTACATAAATCACGAAGACTATATTGAGAGTTTGAAAAACACCATTTTAAAAACAACTGATAAAGGTCCGGATCATTTTGAAAGAGTTGCTAAAGAAAAAGGTATAGAAACAAATTTGATTTTAACTTATAAAGAAAAATTTGAACAAGAAATGGCAGAGGATCGCATTCCTAACATAGCTAAAAAAATCATGCAAAAAAAGAAACAACCTCCTAATAGACTTAAACAGACCATTGTTCAAACGCTCCAACAAAGAGGCTATGCATTTTCACTTATCAATGAACATTTAACAGACTTAAACATTGAACCAACGTCAGATGATGTTGAAAATATTTTGATGAAAGATTTAGAAAAGGTATATAATAAGTATCAAAGGAAATATAATGGATATGAATTAAAATCACATGTCATTCAAGCTTTAGTAAGAAAAGGTTATACTTTTGATATGATTAATGACAAATTAAGAGAAAGTGGTATTGTAGATGAATGAAGATAAAAAATTTGTAGAGATGACAGAGTACGAATTAAAGACAGCTATTGCCGATTATAGAGAAAAGATGAGAAAAGCAGAAACAATGGGTGTCATCAATGAATATGAAGTTTACAAAAGAAAAGCACTCATAGCAGAAAGTTACCTTGTAGATACTTCGAAAATAGAAGTCGGTAAAGTATACGGTTTAATAGGGGATACACCTACCTATTTTAAAGTCGAAAGAATAAATGGTGTATTTGCTTGGGGATTTAGATTGAAAGGTTCAAAAATTGAAGAAGGCATTCCTGTAAGTCTTCTACAACTATAATGGTGGTGCAGAATGACACAGCAAATATTACTTAGAGTTGTAAATGCAACTAAATATTATTATTTAAATAAAGATAAAAACAGACTGAAATCATTGTTCAAATTAAGTCATTTAGAAAGAAACATTATTTTGAAAAATGTGACCGTGCATTTATACCGTGGTGAAGTATTAGGTATCATTGGTGATCAAGAATCTGGTAAAGAAATGATTGGCAAATTGATGGCTAAAGAAATTGCACCTAATATAGGGAAGATTACAAATCAAGAACAGACCTTTCATGCGGATGTATCACATAAAGTAAATGATTTTCAAACTTTGAATGAAATGATTATAAGAACATTGAGTTTATCTGATGTAAAAGTTAAAGATATTCCCAACTTACAAGAACAAATTTTAAATTATGCAGAACTTACAAACAAATCTTTAAAGACTTGCCAAGATATATCTGAAAGTGAATACGCACAACTATTAATAAGTATTGTCAAATTCACTCAACCTACAGTTGCAATATTTACGAATATTATTCAATATTTGAACGAATCATTCCAAATAAAATTCAATGAACTTTTGAATGAACAAAAAGAAAATGAAAGAGCTGCTGTATTGATAGATGACCATATTCATTCAATAGAAAGAATGAGTAACTATCTTGTATGGTTTACATATGGGCAAGTAAGAAAAGAAGGTACAGTGAAAGAAGTTCTATCTAAGTATAGAGATTATTATAAGAAATATAATCAAATTTATGATAAAGATCAAAAGGAATTATATGATCTAAAATGGAAAATATCAAAACAAGAATTACCTGTTGCACAAGATGAAGAGTACAAAAGAATGCGTAAATACCAATACGGTAAAATTCCAAAATCTATAGAAAAAATGATATTTTACGGCATTACTTTTATAATTGGTATCGTATTAGCAGCATTATTTATGTTTTTAGGTGTAGGAAATTCACCATCTGAAAAAGAACAAGTCACTAAGCAAGTTATTGCTACAAATAGTGAACCTACATATACAGATAAATCGGCATATGTTTTATCAACAAAATCTGGAGTAGAATTAGAACCAGCTTCAAAAAATAGTAAAGAAGTATTACCGCAATATGGATTTGTTGATGTAACAGGTGAGAACCAATCTAAATACAGATTACAATTTGATGAAAAAACATATACCACAAATAAAAATAACTTATACTTCTTTAATCCAGCAGGCTTATATGAAGATATTGAATGGTCTGATTTAGAAAAATATGTAGATGGCAATTATTTAAATTATATAGACTTTTATAATAGTTTCATGCATAAAAGCCATAAACAAGTTTCAAATACTTTGAAAACGGACAAACCAAATCAATTCAAAGAACAAATTCAAGGACAAAAAGTTCATATGATATTTAATAGTGATAAAAAATTAACTGGATTTACTTTTGCTATTAAAAATAAGGATAAACTCATTAAGAAATATAACATTACAAGTGATATATGGGTTGTTAAGTCTAAAGGTGGATACATGATGGCTGATTTGAAAGAAAATACATGGATATATATTCAATTGTAGGGGGATAATATGAACGAATTATTTGAACAACATATCAAACACTTTCCGCATATGATAAAATACTGTTACTTTGAAGTTCGAAATCATTATAAATATTATTTATATGCTTTAGGCGTTATGTTGTTATTACTAATATTAACATTTGGGCAACTTATGATTAGAGATACTATCGATGTACAACGTTCAACGTCATTTTTTAGACTAGTAGGATTTTACGCTTATATATGGGTGTTCTTATCACTATTTCATGCTGAAAAAACTGTGAGAAAACAAGGTGCACTATATAATAGATTATCCGTACCATATTATGTTGGAACATCCGCACAAGTATTTTTAGGTATGATCATGTTCTTAATTATTGTGACAATAACAGGCATAGTATCGACAAGTATGACAACAGTAATTGAAGTTAATCATTTAGGATTCTTTTATTATTTAGTAATGGCATATATTTTACTTGTACCATTAGCTTCAATAATTGGATTACTAGGTAAATATATTTATAAAACGAGATTTGTCGTATTTGGTTTATTAATTTTATTACTCTTTTTAATACCAATCATTTATGTACCTGAAAATATGTATGCAGTGTGGGTTAACGTATTAAAATTAAATCCGTTATTCTACATTATAAATGGATTCCAACAAACGATGATACTCGGTAACGCATCCGTAACAAACTTACCGTATCACATACTATTTTATTTTGAAGTATCTATGATTTACTTAGTTTGGATAAATATAAATAGAGCGTATAAAGCTAGATATTTTGAAGAAGATAAATAAAATCCGGGGATATCCATCCCCGGATTTTATGCTTCTAATTTCTTCATCAGTTTTTCTTCTGTAAATACCCAACCTATATATGATGACATAACTTTCATTTCATCGTCTAAATGTAATATAGCTACGAAAGGGTAATGTCCATTTTTTAAATATCTTAAGTCGATAAATCTTAATTCGGTTGTTTGGTTGTCTATTCTTGTAACGTCCCATCTGTATATGGAACTAAAGCTTAAAAATGATTGTAAGTTTTTATCGTATTTTGCATATTTTAATATGTGGTCGTTTGGAAATGCTTGTCTTTTGAAGACGTCGTTAAATGCTACGTTTCTTCCGTAACTTCTTCCAACATAATCGTGTGTTTCGGTTTGAATGGCTATGCGCCACTCCATAAACCGGATAGTTGGTGCGACAAATATTTTTACAGGATTATGTTCTTCTTGGATTTGTTTTAAAGCTTGTTTTTTAATTGCATTTTGAATCATAAATCTAATGATGTAGTATAAGGCAAGTGCAATGTATAATGTCCCGAATGATATTGCAGGACTTTGTCCAAGTGTCCAAAATAAAATGGCAATTAAATGTGCTACGAAAATAATTGGATCGAAAGTGTTTATAATGCTTAATTGTATCCATTTATTTGATATTGGCCGTAATGCTTGTGTCCCGTATGAATTGAATATATCTACAAAAACATGAAAGAATACTGCGAGTTGTGTCCATAACCAAATGTGTAATACATCAACTCGTGGAAAAAGAACAAATATCAAAAAGGTTAATATTAACGGCCATAATAATGTGAATGGTATGGAATGTGTAATGCCTCTATGATTTTTTACGTAAATTGCATTATTTTTAAATTTTAATACTGTATCTATATCTGGTATTTGAGATCCAATCATTACACCGGTTGCCACAGCAGCAAACGTTGGTGTAACATGTGGGTCTAATGTTGCAAGTCCAGTTAAAGCAACGCCCATAACAACATGCGTACCCGTATCCATAAAAATCACCACTTTACTTTAATGTATATGATATATTATAAAGCATAAGTAGCAAAAGCTGAAAGAAATAACTAGAAAGTAGTGTCTTAAATGTTAGAAAATAGAGAATTTAAAGAGGATTTGCTGAATTGGTTTCATGAAAATAAAAGGCAAATGCCGTGGAGAGAAACGAATAATCCGTATTATATATGGCTAAGTGAAGTCATGTTACAACAGACACAAGTTAATACAGTAAGACCTTATTATAATAAGTTTATTAATCGATTTCCTACGATTGAAGAATTGAGTCAATCGTCTGAAGAAGATGTTTTGAAATTTTGGGAAGGATTAGGTTATTACTCAAGGGTTCGGAATTTTCATGAAGCGGTTAAAGAAGTACACGAGAAATATAATGATGTAGTTCCGAATAATCCTGAAGATTTTAAAACGTTAAAAGGGGTCGGTCCATATACTAATGCTGCAGTGATGAGTATTGTTCATAATCATCCTATACCTGCAGTTGATGGAAATGTTCTACGTGTTTGGAGCAGACTGACAAGTAATGATTCAGATATCGCATTGCCTAAAACGAAAAAAGTATACGAAGAAGAATTGCAACCTCTTGTTGAAACAGAATCTGGAGATTTCAATCAAGCTATGATGGAACTTGGAGCTACAGTTTGCACACCTAAAAAGCCGTTATGTATTGTTTGTCCTGTACAAAATCATTGTGAAGCATTTGCAAAAGGTATTGTCACTGAGTTGCCTGTTAAAAAGAAAAAAGTTAAGAAAAAAACGATAGATTACGCCGTCTTGTATATTACGAACGCTGATGGTGAAATACTTGTACGTAAAAGAGATACAAAATTATTAAATGGTATGTGGGAATTTCCAATGTTTGAAGCGGAAGCAAGTGTCCATGCTATGGAAGAAGAATTAGATACAGTATTAAATATTCAAGCTGAACCAGAATTTTCAACTAAACATGTCTTTACGCATATGACTTGGAATATGAATGTTTACAGAGCTTATACGCAAAAGAAAAACGTGAATCCTCCATATAAATGGATTAATCAGAACGAAAAAGAAACATTATCATTTTCAACATCTATGACAAAAATTTATAATCAAATAAATCTGTAAATTATGAGAAACATAAATTTAGCTTATTTATTTAAATATGATATAATAACTTGGTAAATATTTAAAAGGTGGTGTGGAACATGGTCAAAGAATCCATACCAAAAGAGGGCCAAGTAATTAAAGTTCAAAGTTATAAGCATGATGGAAACATACATCGTGTTTGGTCTGAAACAACTATTCTTAAAGGTACGAGTCATGTCATTATTGGTGGAAATAATCGAACACTTGTAACAGAAAGTGATGGTCGAACTTGGGTAACAAGAGAGCCAGCGATTGTATACTTTCATGCAGAATATTGGTTTAATGTAATTTGTATGTTCCGCGATGATGGGGTCTATTATTATTGTAATTTATCTTCACCATTTGTTTGTGATGAAGAAGCGATTAAATATATAGATTACGATTTAGATATTAAAGTATATCCAAGTGGGAAGTATCATTTGTTAGACGAAGATGAATATCGTCAACATATGAAACAGATGAATTATCCACGTGACATCGATGCGATATTGAAAAGAAACGTTGATATTCTTCAACAATGGATTGAAAGAAAGAAAGGACCATTTGCGCCAGACTTTATTAAAGTATGGCAAGAAAGATTTCATTCAATGGAAAGACGTTAATGAGATGAATGAAAATTAAACAGGGCAGGGACTTCAATGTCTTTTCCCTGATTTTTCTGTTGAGATGAATAAATTCGCAGTAGGTGGCTAGTTTCTAATTGATCTTGCTTTAAGGTTATTTAGCAATCTAGTCACTTTTGCGGGAGTGAGACAATGAAATCTATTTAAAGCTTTAGATTTCTATCTTACTCCCGTTTCGTTTTGAAAAATTAAGAGGGGGAAATAAAATGATTAAAAGGTATTTACAATTCGTAAAACCATATAGATGGCATATTGTAGGTACGATTATCATTGGAATTTTGAAATTTGGTATCCCTTTATTACTACCGTTATTAATTAAATTTGTTATCGACGATGTAATAAATAATGGTTCATTATCAGTTGGAGAAAAAACTGAAAAGCTAACTTATGCACTATTAATTATGGGCTTCATTTTTGTTGTGTTAAGACCACCAATAGAATACTTCAGACAATATTTAGCACAATGGACATCAAATAAAATTCTTTATGATATCCGTAAAAAATTATATACGCATTTACAAGCATTAAGCGCAAGATTTTATTCAAACAATAAAGCAGGTGAAATCATCTCACGTGTTATCAATGATGTGGAACAAACTAAAGATTTCATACTAACGGGTTTAATGAACGTATGGCTAGATTTAGTTACGATTGTTATCGCATTAAGTATTATGTTCGTTTTAGATGTGAAACTTACATTTGCGGCGATTGCGATTTTCCCATTTTTTGTTTTCAGCATATATTACTTCTTCGGCCGATTAAGAAGTTTAACGCGAAGAAGATCACAAAGCTTAGCAGAGCTTCAAGGATTTTTACATGAACGTGTATCCGGTATGTCTGTTATTAAAAGTTTTGCGATAGAGAAAAATGAAGAGGCTAGATTTGATCAAAGAAATAAGAACTTCTTAACAAAAGCGACAGACCACACAATTTGGAATGCCAAATCGTTTGCAGTAATTAATACAGTTACGGATATTGGTCCGTTACTTGTTGTCGGGATTGGTGGTTTCTTAGTTATTCAAGGACAACTAACTGTTGGGACATTAGCAGCATTCGTTGCATATTTAGAGCAACTTTATGGACCACTTAGAAGACTTGTTGCTTCATCAACTACTTTAACGCAAAGTATTGCTTCAATGGATAGAGTATTCCACTTATTTGATGAAAAATATGATGTTAAAAATGAAGATGACGCTAAAAACATTAAAATTAATGATGGTCATATAGAATTTAAAAATGTATTTTTTAAATATAATGAGTATGAACAAGACGTTTTAAAAGATATAAACCTAAATATTAATAAAGGTGAGACTGTTGCTTTTGTTGGTATGAGCGGTGGCGGAAAATCTACTTTAATTAGTTTATTACCAAGATTTTATGACGTGACTGAAGGAAGTATTAGTATTGATCAACACAACGTTAAAGATTTCACGACTGAAAGTTTGAGAAACCAAGTTGGTATGGTAGAACAAGATAACATATTATTCTCAGATTCAATTAGAGAGAATATATTGTTAGGGAAACCTGATGCAACTGAAGATGAAATTATAGCTGCAAGTAAAAAAGCTAATGCACATGATTTTATTATGGCTTTACCAAATGGTTATGACACAGAAGTTGGTGAACGAGGCGTTAAACTTTCAGGTGGTCAAAAACAACGTGTATCTATTGCGAGAATTTTCCTTAATAATCCACCCGTACTCGTATTAGACGAAGCGACGAGTGCACTAGATTTAGAAAGTGAGAAAATCATTCAAGATGCGCTTGAAATTTTAAGCTCTGAAAGAACGACACTTATCGTAGCACATAGACTTTCAACGATTACACATGCAGACAAAATTGTAGTCATTCAAAATGGTCAAATAGAAGAAGTGGGTTCACATCAAGAATTAATGAAAGCAAAAGGCAGTTATTTCAATTTATATAATATTCAATCATTTGGATAAAATTACATTCTCCTTATAACTATCTATGATATTATGAAATTAATATAGATAGAATAAGGGGGATTTTTTATGACTTTTTTAAATGTATTGCAATTAATTGTTAATATTTTGTTCTTTGTAATTGTTATTGGGGGGATCATTACAGCTGTTTCACTTTTTATTATCGATAAAAGACAAAAGCATCACAGTGTGTTACGAAACTATCCATTATTAGGTAGAGTGAGATATTTTTTAGAAATGATTGGACCCGAATTACGACAATACTTAATTTTAAGCGATAATACGGGCAAACCTTTTTCAAGAAAGCAGTATTTAGATATTGTTATGCCCGGCAAATATAAAAATAGAATTCAAAGTTTTGGTTCAAAACGCAATTTCGAAGAACCAGGATTTTATATACAAAATACAATGTTTCCAGTTGACCATGATGAATTAGAAATAAATCAAGAAGAAAAAATGTCTACTTTTGTTTATAACATCACGAACGAAGGACTTTTTGAAAGAAAAGAAAAGCAATCTGAACAAAAAGTAGATCCTTATAAACTTACAAGCAATAATAAAATTGTGATAGGAGAAAATTTAAAACATCCATTTATTCTTAATCGACTTGTTGGGCAGTCAGGTATGAGTTACGGTGCTTTAGGGAAAAATGCAATTACTGCGTTATCAAAAGGATTAGGACGAAGCGGTTCATGGATGAATACTGGTGAAGGTGGATTAAGTCAGCATCACTTAGTAGGTAAATGTGATATCATTTTCCAAATTGGACCAGGTTTATATGGCGTGAGAGATAAAGAAGGCAATTTTGATGAACAAGAATTTTTAGAAAAAGCAGCACTAGATGAAGTTAAGGCATTTGAATTAAAGTTAGCTCAAGGTGCTAAAACGAGAGGCGGACATATAGAAGGTCCTAAAGTTACAGAAGAAATTGCAGAGATTAGAAATGTAACGCCATTTGAAACAGTCAATTCACCAAATAGATTTGAATTTTTACATAATAACAAAGAATTGCTACAATTCGTTGAAAGACTAAGAAATTTATCTAATAAACCAGTTGGTATTAAAATCGTAGTCGGTAATATAGCTGACTTAAAATCTTTAATAAATGAAATGGTAACAAGCAATATCACACCTGACTTTATAACAGTTGATGGGGGAGAAGGTGGAACTGGTGCAACTTATCAAGAACTAGTCGACTCAGTTGGACTACCGTTATTTACAGCGTTACCATTACTAGATGCAGAACTTAAAAAGCATCAAATAAGAAATAAATTGAAAATATTCGCTTCTGGTAAGTTAATTACACCAGATCAAATTGCGATTGCACTTGGATTAGGTGCAGATTTAGTAAATGTAGCGAGAAGTTTAATGATTAATGTCGGTTGTATTATGTCAGAACAATGCCATACAAATAACTGTCCAGTAGGCGTAGCTACTACAGACCCTAAAAAAGAAGAAGCTTTAGTCGTATCAGAAAAAGAATACAGAGTTTCTAACTATATTGTAAGTTTGCATGAAGGCTTGTTTAACTTAGCAGCTGCAGTAGGGGTGAAAAGTCCTAACAATATTAAAGAAGAACACATATTATATAGAAGTTATAATGGTGATTTGATTAACGGATCCCAATATAAAAACAATTTGTATAAAGAAAAAAGTATATAAAAAAACAGGCTTAGGATCATTTGAATCCTAGCCTGTTTTTTATAAATCAAAGTCTTCATCCGCAATTTGGATATCGCTATCTTCTGGATGATATTTGAAGTAACTTGAAGATAATTTATCTAAATGTTGAATTGTAGCTTTGTAATCTAACATTGCTGATATAACTTGCATAACATTTTCAGTATAGTAGTCATTTTGGTCTGGATTATTTGTAATTTCATTCATGAAAATCTTCATAAGGTCTTCTTTATATGGTTCTACTAAATAATCAGGTGTATGCTCTATTTCATGTTTTGCTTTTTGAGAAATTCTCACAAGTATTTGTTCATGATGTGCCATTAATTCATCAATTTCAAATTTCACTTGAACTTTGAAATTATCGTCTAAGTTATGAATATCATTTTCATAACGATTCATTTTTCTTAAAACTTCATAAGCACGCCTAGTAGATGAGATCATTTCTTTAAACAAAATCTTTTTACGCATTTGACTAAAAGCTTGTTTTTTTGTATATGATCTCTCTTCTTTATAATAAAGATAAAATTGTTCAAGTTTCACAATTCTAGTTCTAATATTTTCTAAATCTTGTTTAACATAATGAAACTCAGTTGTGCCGTTTAAAACAAGTCTAAACCATTTGAAAATATCAGTAGAAATATTTAAAGAATTATAATACATTTTCGTTTCAAATTTTGGTGGTAAAAATGCAAAGTTGACTATAAAAGCACTCAGTACCCCAGTCATTACAAGTAAAAATCTATAACATGCAGAAATGTAGAAGTCACCTTCATGATGCCCAAGTATAATCAGGGCAGTAACGACAGCTAAATTTGAAACATGTTGTAAATTAAATTTATAAAGTATAGAGATAATGATTATTGCTGTTAAACCAATAAAGACTACGTGATTGCCAAAAATAGAAAAGATCGTAACTGCAGTAATTGCACCTATTACATTACCTTGAAATTGTTCAACCACGGTTTTAAAAGAACGATAAACGCTAGGTTGCATTGCGACCATTGCTGATATCCCAGCAATAGTTGTGATCATGGTTGGTCCCGGCAGTAAGTTTGCAATAAAAATTGCAAGGACAATAGCGATACCCGTTTTAAATATTCTTGCCCCAAATTTCATAGAACCATTCCTTTTTGTTTTAAAGCATGCTTGTCAAAAACATCACAAGCTTAGTATATATTGGTTATACAACGTTTTTAACAACTTTTCAAGTTATAATTGAGAGAAAGCATAATCTGCAGCTTTTAATGTCTGATTTATGTCTTCTTCAGTATGTTCAGTTGTTAAGAACCATGCTTCATATTTAGATGGTGCTAAATTGATTCCTTGATGTAACATTGCTTTAAAGAACTTACCGAATTTTTCGCCGTCTGTATTTTCTGCTTGAACATAGTTTTCTATTTTTTCGTCTGTAAAGTATAAAGTTAATGCACCTTTAATACGATTAATTGTAGCTTTAACTTGATGTTTTTTAATAAGCTCAAGTAACCCGTCTTCTAATTGTTGACCAAGTTTATCTAATTGATCATATACGCCAGGTTGTTCTAAAACTTCTAGTAAAGCAATACCCGCTCTCATTGATAATGGATTTCCTGCCATTGTTCCGGCTTGGTATGCAGGTCCTAATGGTGCAACATGTTCCATGATATCTTGTCTACCACCGTAAGCACCTATTGGTAATCCACCTCCGATAACTTTACCAAAAGCAGTTAAATCAGGATAAACACCAAGTAAATCTTGAGCAGCTCCGTAATGGAATCTAAAAGCAGTTATAACCTCGTCATAGATTACAAGACCACCATGTTCATGTGTAATATCATTTACTGCTTCTAAGAAACCTTCTTTAGGTTCTACCATACCGAAATTACCTACGATTGGTTCTACTAATACGCCTGCTACTTGATCACCCCAATGATCCATTGCTTCTTTAAATGAATCAACATCATTGAAAGGAACTGTTATAACTTCTTGAGCAACACTTTTTGGAACGCCTGCTGAGTCTGGTGTACCAAGTTGAGAAGGGCCACTACCAGCAGCTACAAGTACTAAATCAGAATGGCCATGATAACAACCAGCAAATTTAATGATTTTATCACGGTTAGTATATGAACGTGCAACTCTTATAGTCGTCATAACTGCTTCAGTACCTGAGTTAACGAATCTTAGTTTTTCTAATGAAGGAATAGCTTCACGTAATTTTTTAGCAAAAGTTATTTCATACTCAGTAGGTGTACCGAATAATACGCCATCTTCAGCAGCATCTTGAATAGCTTTTGTAATATGTGGATGAGCGTGACCCGTAATAATCGGACCATATGCTTGTAAATAATCAATATACTTATTGCCATCTACGTCATAAAAGTAAGCGCCTTTACCTTTTTTCATTACTACAGGTGCGCCACCACCAACTGCTTTATAAGAACGAGAAGGGGAGTTAACGCCACCTAAAATATATTCATCTGAAAGTGTTTGTAAGTATTCACTGTTTTTAAAATTCATATTATCAACCTCTTTTGTTTTAATTATTTCAATATATATCGTATCATAAAATCAAATAACTATCGTAATAAGGAGCGTTGAACATGAGTCAAATTGGTGATAAATTTCCAGAATTTAAAATGATTAATCAAAATGGTGATATTGTTACAAATGAAGATTTAAAAGGTAGTAAAGCAATTATTTATTTTTACCCTAGAGATAATACACCTACATGTACGACAGAAGCATGTGATTTTAGAGATAATCTTGAAAGCTTCAATGAGTTAAATACAAAAGTTTATGGAATTAGTGGAGATAGTCAGAAGAAACATTCAAACTTTTCAAGTAAACATGAATTGAATTTTGATTTGTTAGTAGATGAAGAATATAAGTTGTCTGAAGAAGTTGGTGTTTATCAATTGAAAAAATCATTTGGTAAAGAATCAATGGGAATCGTTAGAACGACTTTCGTATTAGATGAAGAAGGCATTATTGTTCATAAAATCGAAAAAGTAAAAGTGAAGACTCAAATAGAAGAACTTAAAAACTTTTTAAAGGAATGATGAATATGAAAGTTGTTAGTTTAATGAGATTAAAGGATCAAGAAGAAAGACTAATCAATGAGTTTCCTAATATTGAGTTTATTTTTTATAAACATCCAGCTGAAGCGGATGATGATGTGTTATCAGAAGCAGATGTGCTAGTTAGTTATCATAGAGAAGTTAACGAGCATTTCTTAGATAAATGTAAAAACTTAAAACTGATAGCTTGGTATGCAACTGGTGTTAATCGCCTACCGCATGAATATATTAAAAATAGAAATATTAAATTAACGAATGCAAAAGGCGTTCATGCTATTCAAATTGCAGAGTTTATATTTGGGTACATATTGAATGATGTAAAGTTGTTTCAAGAAACTTATGAAGCTCAAAAGCAAAGAGTGTTTAAGAATAAGTTGAGTCCAGATTCTATATTTGGCAAAACAATTCTATTTTTAGGTACGGGTAGTATTCCAAAAAGAACTGCACGTATAGCTAAAGCTTTTAATATGAATGTAATAGGTATCAATACAACTGGTCATGAAGTAGAAGGATTTGATGAAGTATATTCTATAGAAGAAAGACGAAACGTATTTAAAAAAGCAGACTTCATTGTAAATGTTCTACCTGAAACTGATAAGACTGTTCACTTGTTGCAAAGTGAAGACTTTAAAGTAATGGATGATAATGTACATTTTATAAATGTAGGTAGGGGAACTGTATTATCTGAAGATATACTAATAGAGGCGCTCGAACAAAAAGAAATTAGATATGCTTCTATAGATGTGTTCGAAAATGAACCATTAGATCAATCATCTAAACTGTATGATTTGGATAATATAACAATCACACCTCATATAACAGGAAACGATATTCATAATATAGAAAGAAGTACTGATATTCTCATTCGTAATCTTAGTAAAATGATAAGTAATCAGGAAACAAAGCTAGATAATGAAGTAAATATAGACGCTGGCTACTGATTAATTGTTTGACAAAATGATACGAAAAGGGATATATTATAAATAATAATCATTATAAATTAGAAGGTGGGTGTAAGGATGCAACAGAATATTGAGAATGTCGAACACATGTTAGACGATGCGATTGGAACTTTAAGAAGTACGGGTGTTAGAATTACACCTCAGAGACAATCAATTCTTCAATATTTGATTGAAACAGATAGTCATCCTACTGCTGATGAAATTTATCAGTCACTTTCACCACAATTTCCAAATATGAGTGTTGCTACAGTTTATAATAACTTAAAAGTATTCAAAGAAACTGGGCTTGTTAAAGAATTAACTTATGGTGATGCGTCAAGCCGTTTTGATTTCGAAACGCACAATCATTACCATATCATTTGTGATCAATGTGGTAAGATATCTGATTTTCATTATCCAAGATTAGATGAAGTGGAACAATTGGCTCAACATGTTACGAGCTTTTCAGTTACTCACCACAGAATGGAAATATATGGTGTTTGTCCGGAATGTCAAAGTAAGAACAAACAAAAAAGCTAAAGACAGCAAAGTCTTTAGCTTTTTTTATTTTGTTCATTAGTATTTTCTGATTCTTGTTCTTCCAGTAGTTTAGCTTTACGTTTATTATTGTAATCTTGATTAAATGCCTTACCTTCTAAATTCTTATCTAAAGTTAATGGCTGATTACAATTAGCGCAAATATCAGCACGACCTAACATCTTAGTGTACTGATCGCAATTTGGACATTTTATTTGTATTGTCCGAGAGCTGAGCATACCTATCCAAAAATAAACAACAAATGAGAAACCAAGTGCTAACATCCCCAACACTAAAAAGATACTAAAGACAATTTGGGACTTGAAATAGTAAAAGAAGAATACACCTACATACATTATAATCATCCCTAAGAAGATTAAACTTAATGCAAAAGATCTTATTCTATTAATTTTACTAGTAGGTTTTTTACGAAATAGCTTCAATTCTATTCCCTCCATACTATATATTACTGATAAATTATAGCACATTTTATTTAATACATATATTGTTCCTAATAAAGCGAAATACTACACATATTTGTTGATATAAATCGTTGACGTTCTATATATAACTTGATATTATATAAAAGTCGTCAAATTAGTCGACAACATACTGTTTATACAAATTGTTAAAAAGATTAATAAAGTGTAAATTTAACGCTTGAATTTAATTAAACAACAATGTAATATAAATTATGCAAGTTAATTGGTTAGCACTTAACGCATTAAATGCTAAGTGAAACCGAAAGAAATAAAATAATATTTATTCAAAATAAAACTTGCATTGAAATTAAATAACTGGTATAATTATTTCTTGTAGCGGTTAAAATGAACATTGAAAACTGAATGACAATATGTCAACGTAAATTCCAATAGTTTGAGTGCTATTTAATAGTACTTCCAAGAGTGATTGGCTATACCAATCAACAAGAGCTAATCAAGCTTACTTCTTTATGGAGAGTTTGATCCTGGCTCAGGATGAACGCTGGCGGCGTGCCTAATACATGCAAGTCGAGCGAACAGATGAGAAGCTTGCTTCTCTGATGTTAGCGGCGGACGGGTGAGTAACACGTGGGTAACCTACCTATAAGACTGGGATAACTTCGGGAAACCGGAGCTAATACCGGATAATATTTTGAACCGCATGGTTCGATAGTGAAAGGCGGCTTCGGCTGTCACTTATAGATGGACCCGCGCCGTATTAGCTAGTTGGTAAGGTAATGGCTTACCAAGGCGACGATACGTAGCCGACCTGAGAGGGTGATCGGCCACACTGGAACTGAGACACGGTCCAGACTCCTACGGGAGGCAGCAGTAGGGAATCTTCCGCAATGGGCGAAAGCCTGACGGAGCAACGCCGCGTGAGTGATGAAGGTTTTCGGATCGTAAAACTCTGTTGTTAGGGAAGAACAAATTTGTTAGTAACTGAACAAGTCTTGACGGTACCTAACCAGAAAGCCACGGCTAACTACGTGCCAGCAGCCGCGGTAATACGTAGGTGGCAAGCGTTATCCGGAATTATTGGGCGTAAAGCGCGCGTAGGCGGTTTCTTAAGTCTGATGTGAAAGCCCACGGCTCAACCGTGGAGGGTCATTGGAAACTGGGGAACTTGAGTGCAGAAGAGGAGAGTGGAATTCCATGTGTAGCGGTGAAATGCGCAGAGATATGGAGGAACACCAGTGGCGAAGGCGGCTCTCTGGTCTGTAACTGACGCTGAGGTGCGAAAGCGTGGGGATCAAACAGGATTAGATACCCTGGTAGTCCACGCCGTAAACGATGAGTGCTAAGTGTTAGGGGGTTTCCGCCCCTTAGTGCTGCAGCTAACGCATTAAGCACTCCGCCTGGGGAGTACGACCGCAAGGTTGAAACTCAAAGGAATTGACGGGGACCCGCACAAGCGGTGGAGCATGTGGTTTAATTCGAAGCAACGCGAAGAACCTTACCAAATCTTGACATCCTTTGATCGCTCTAGAGATAGAGTTTTCCCCTTCGGGGGACAAAGTGACAGGTGGTGCATGGTTGTCGTCAGCTCGTGTCGTGAGATGTTGGGTTAAGTCCCGCAACGAGCGCAACCCTTAAGCTTAGTTGCCATCATTAAGTTGGGCACTCTAGGTTGACTGCCGGTGACAAACCGGAGGAAGGTGGGGATGACGTCAAATCATCATGCCCCTTATGATTTGGGCTACACACGTGCTACAATGGATAATACAAAGGGCAGCGAACCCGCGAGGTCAAGCAAATCCCATAAAATTATTCTCAGTTCGGATTGTAGTCTGCAACTCGACTACATGAAGCTGGAATCGCTAGTAATCGTAGATCAGCATGCTACGGTGAATACGTTCCCGGGTCTTGTACACACCGCCCGTCACACCACGAGAGTTTGTAACACCCGAAGCCGGTGGAGTAACCTTTTTAGGAGCTAGCCGTCGAAGGTGGGACAAATGATTGGGGTGAAGTCGTAACAAGGTAGCCGTATCGGAAGGTGCGGCTGGATCACCTCCTTTCTAAGGATTATTCGGAATGACCATTAGGTCATGGAATTGCGGAGACATATTGTATTCAGTTTTGAATGTTTATTTTGACATTCAAATTAGAATGGGCCTATAGCTCAGCTGGTTAGAGCGCACGCCTGATAAGCGTGAGGTCGATGGTTCGAGTCCATTTAGGCCCACCATTTAAATTTATTACCCATGTTCGGGGGCTTAGCTCAGATGGGAGAGCGCCTGCTTTGCACGCAGGAGGTCAGCGGTTCGATCCCGCTAGTCTCCACCATTATTATATTGCACATTGAAAACTAGATAAGTAAGCAAATAGATTTTACCAAGCAAAAAACCGAGTGAATTTTTAACGAAATTCAACAAGCTTAATAATCGCGCGTCGTCTTTTTAGACGACATCACAGATTAATAACATTTATTTTCTTAAACAATTTATTGTATAAGGAAATATTAGATTAAGTTATTAAGGGCGCACGGTGGATGCCTTGGCACTAGAAGCCGAAGAAGGACGTTACTAACGACGATATGCTTTGGGGAGCTGTAAGTACGCTTTGATCCAGAGATTTCCGAATGGGGAAACCCAGCATGAGTTATGTCATGTTATCCGCATATGAATACATAGTATGTGAGAAGGCACACCCGGAGAACTGAAACATCTTAGTACCCGGAGGAAGAGAAAGAAAACTCGATTCCCTGAGTAGCGGCGAGCGAAACGGGAATAGCCCAAACCAACAGGCTTGCCTGTTGGGGTTGTAGGACACTCAATACGGAGTTACAAAGGAAATAATTAAACGAATGGCTTTGGAAAAGCCAACCATAGAAGGTAAAAGTCCTGTAGTTGAAAGTTATTTCTCTCCTGAGTGGATCCTGAGTACGGCGGAACACGTGAAATTCCGTCGGAATCCGGGAGGACCATCTCCCAAGGCTAAATACTCTCTAGTGACCGATAGTGAACCAGTACCGTGAGGGAAAGGTGAAAAGCACCCCGGAAGGGGAGTGAAATAGAACCTGAAACCGTGTGCTTACAAATAGTCAGAGCCCGTTAATGGGTGATGGCGTGCCTTTTGTAGAATGAACCGGCGAGTTACGATTTGATGCAAGGTTAAGCAGTAAATGTGGAGCCGTAGCGAAAGCGAGTCTGAATAGGGCGAATGAGTATCTGGTCGTAGACCCGAAACCAAGTGATCTACCCATGTCCAGGTTGAAGTTCAGGTAACACTGAATGGAGGACCGAACCGACTTACGTTGAAAAGTGAGCGGATGAGGTGTGGGTAGCGGAGAAATTCCAATCGAACTTGGAGATAGCTGGTTCTCTCCGAAATAGCTTTAGGGCTAGCCTCAAGTGATGATTATTGGAGGTAGAGCACTGTTTGGACGAGGGGCCCCTCTAGGGTTACCGAATTCAGACAAACTCCGAATGCCAAATAATTTAACTTGGGAGTCAGACCATGGGTGATAAGGTCCATGGTCGAAAGGGAAACAGCCCAGACCACCAGCTAAGGTCCCAAAATATATGTTAAGTGGAAAAGGATGTGGCGTTGCCCAGACAACTAGGATGTTGGCTTAGAAGCAGCCATCATTTAAAGAGTGCGTAATAGCTCACTAGTCGAGTGACACTGCGCCGAAAATGTACCGGGGCTAAACATATTACCGAAGCTGTGGATTATCCTAAGGATAATGGTAGGAGAGCGTTCTAAACGTGTCGAAGCATGATCGTAAGGACATGTGGAATGTTTAGAAGTGAGAATGCCGGTGTGAGTAGCGAAAGATGGGTGAGAATCCCATCCACCGATTGACTAAGGTTTCCAGAGGAAGGCTCGTCCGCTCTGGGTTAGTCGGGACCTAAGCCGAGGCCGATAGGCGTAGGCGATGGATAACAGGTAGATATTCCTGTACCACCTATGATTGTTTGAACGATGGGGGGACGCAGTAGGATAGGCGAAGCGTGCTGTTGGAGTGCACGTCCAAGCAATAAGACTGAGTGTTAGGCAAATCCGGCACTCGTAAGGTTGAGTTGTGATGGGGAGTTGGATCATGTATCCGGCGAGTCGTTGATTTCACACTGCCAAGAAAAGCCTCTAGTTAGAAAATAGGTGCCCGTACCGCAAACCGACACAGGTAGTCAAGATGAGAATTCTAAGGTGAGCGAGCGAACTCTCGTTAAGGAACTCGGCAAAATGACCCCGTAACTTCGGGAGAAGGGGTGCTTTTTAGGGTGCAAGCCTTGAAGAGCCGCAGTGAATAGGCCCAAGCGACTGTTTATCAAAAACACAGGTCTCTGCTAAACCGTAAGGTGATGTATAGGGGCTGACGCCTGCCCGGTGCTGGAAGGTTAAGAGGAGTGGTTAGCTTCTGCGAAGCTACGAATCGAAGCCCCAGTAAACGGCGGCCGTAACTATAACGGTCCTAAGGTAGCGAAATTCCTTGTCGGGTAAGTTCCGACCCGCACGAAAGGCGTAACGATTTGGGCACTGTCTCAACGAGAGACTCGGTGAAATCATAGTACCTGTGAAGATGCAGGTTACCCGCGACAGGACGGAAAGACCCCGTGGAGCTTTACTGCAGCCTGATATTGAAATTTGGCACAGCTTGTACAGGATAGGTAGGAGCCTTAGAAGCGTGAGCGCTAGCTTACGTGGAGGCGCTGGTGGGATACTACCCTGGCTGTGTTGACTTTCTAACCCGCACCATTTGATCATGGTGGGAGACAGTGTCAGGCGGGCAGTTTGACTGGGGCGGTCGCCTCCTAAAGAGTAACGGAGGCGCTCAAAGGTTCCCTCAGAATGGTTGGAAATCATTCGCAGAGTGTAAAGGCACAAGGGAGCTTGACTGCGAGACTTACAAGTCGAGCAGGGTCGAAAGACGGACTTAGTGATCCGGTGGTTCCGCATGGAAGGGCCATCGCTCAACGGATAAAAGCTACCCCGGGGATAACAGGCTTATCTCCCCCAAGAGTTCACATCGACGGGGAGGTTTGGCACCTCGATGTCGGCTCATCGCATCCTGGGGCTGTAGTCGGTCCCAAGGGTTGGGCTGTTCGCCCATTAAAGCGGTACGCGAGCTGGGTTCAGAACGTCGTGAGACAGTTCGGTCCCTATCCGTCGTGGGCGTAGGAAATTTGAGAGGAGCTGTCCTTAGTACGAGAGGACCGGGATGGACATACCTCTGGTGTACCAGTTGTCGTGCCAACGGCATAGCTGGGTAGCTATGTATGGACGGGATAAGTGCTGAAAGCATCTAAGCATGAAGCCCCCCTCAAGATGAGATTTCCCAACTTCGGTTATAAGATCCCTCAAAGATGATGAGGTTAATAGGTTCGGGGTGTAAGCGCAGTAATGTGTGTAGCTGACGAATACTAATCGATCGAAGACTTAATCAAAATTTTAAAATCGGTTTTGCGCCGTAAAATCTGCTTACTATCTAGTTTTGAATGTGCAATACATTCTATATAAGTTATTACTATTTGTCTGGTGACGATAGCAAAGAGGTCACACCTGTTCCCATGCCGAACACAGAAGTTAAGCTCTTTAGCGCCGATGGTAGTTGGGCTTACGTTCCGCGAGAGTAGGACGTTGCCGGGCAAATAAAATTTAATATTTACATATTTTAAATGGAGAATTAGCTCAGCTGGGAGAGCATCTGCCTTACAAGCAGAGGGTCGGCGGTTCGAACCCGTCATTCTCCACCATTTAAAGCCGGCCTAGCTCAACTGGTAGAGCAACTGACTTGTAATCAGTAGGTTGGGGGTTCAAGTCCTCTGGCCGGCACCATGTTTTAGAGCCATTAGCTCAGTTGGTAGAGCATCTGACTTTTAATCAGAGGGTCAGAGGTTCGAATCCTCTATGGCTCATTTGCGGGTGTGGCGGAATTGGCAGACGCACTAGACTTAGGATCTAGCGCCTTACGGCGTGGGGGTTCGACTCCCTTCACCCGCATTATTTTTTAATAAGTATTAAAGCATTTAATATTGCAGAAGTAGTTCAGCGGTAGAATACAACCTTGCCAAGGTTGGGGTCGCGGGTTCGAATCCCGTCTTCTGCTCCATTATTTGCCGGGGTGGCGGAACTGGCAGACGCACAGGACTTAAAATCCTGCGGTAAGTGATTACCGTACCGGTTCGATTCCGGTCCTCGGCACCATTATTAATATGCGCCCGTAGCTCAATTGGATAGAGCGTTTGACTACGGATCAAGAGGCTAGGGGTTCGACTCCTCTCGGGCGCGTAATGACCATTTTGGTTACGGGAAGTAGCTCAGCTTGGTAGAGCACTTGGTTTGGGACCAAGGGGTCGCAGGTTCGAATCCTGTCTTCCCGACTCTTATTACTTACATTTTAAATGGGGGCTTAGCTCAGATGGGAGAGCGCCTGCTTTGCACGCAGGAGGTCAGCGGTTCGATCCCGCTAGTCTCCACCATTTAAAAATTAATATCATTATGGCGGCGTAGCTCAGCTGGCTAGAGCGTACGGTTCATACCCGTGAGGTCGGGGGTTCGATCCCCTCTGCCGCCATTAAATTTTTAATATGTTTCACATATTTTTAAATTTTGGACCTTTAGCTCAGTTGGTCAGAGCAAACGGCTCATAACCGTTGGGTCGCAGGTTCGAGTCCTGCAAGGTCCATACTTATATATTGGAGGAATACCCAAGTTCGGCTGAAGGGATCGGTCTTGAAAACCGACAGGGGCTTAACGGCTCGCGGGGGTTCGAATCCCTCTTCCTCCGCCATTATATTTGTTAAATTAAATTATTATTATCGCGGGATGGAGCAGTTCGGTAGCTCGTCGGGCTCATAACCCGAAGGTCGGTGGTTCAAATCCGCCTCCCGCAATTATTTTTTTAGGTCCCGTGGTGTAGCGGTTAACATGCCTGCCTGTCACGCAGGAGATCGCGGGTTCGATTCCCGTCGGGACCGCCATTTTTTTAAAATTCAATGCATGGCTTAGTAGCTCAGTCGGTAGAGCAAAGGACTGAAAATCCTTGTGTCGGCGGTTCGATTCCGTCCTGAGCCATCTTTTAGTATGTGCCGGCCTAGCTCAACTGGTAGAGCAACTGACTTGTAATCAGTAGGTTGGGGGTTCAAGTCCTCTGGCCGGCACCATCTATCTCATGGAGGGGTAGCGAAGTGGCTAAACGCGGCGGACTGTAAATCCGCTCCTTCGGGTTCGGCAGTTCGAATCTGCCCCCCTCCACCATATATTTTTTTCATAGGGGCATAGTTCAAAGGTAGAATAGAGGTCTCCAAAACCTTTGATGTGGGTTCGATTCCTACTGCCCCTGCCATGGCGATTGTGGCGAAGTGGTTAACGCATCGGATTGTGGTTCCGACATTCGTGGGTTCGATTCCCATCAGTCGCCCTTATTTTATTAATGGGCTATAGCCAAGCGGTAAGGCAACGGACTTTGACTCCGTCACGCGCTGGTTCGAATCCAGCTAGCCCAGTTTTGTCTGGCGGCATAGCCAAGTGGTAAGGCAGAGGTCTGCAAAACCTCTATTCACCGGTTCAAATCCGGTTGCCGCCTCCATTAATAACTTGCGGGAGTATTTCAACTCTTAGAATACATTCCTTCCCGGAATGAGATATAGGTGTAAATCCTATCTTCCGCTCCATTATTATTTTGCTTTATTAATTATTAAAATGCGGGAGTATTTCAACTTCTAGAATACATTCCTTCCCGGAATGAGATATAGGTGTAATCCCTATCTTCCGCTCCATTATTTCTTCCATTGGGAAGATTTTTTTATAGGAATTTGATTAAGCCGGTGTGGTGGAATTGGCAGACACGCGGGACTCAAAATCCCGTGTCCGTTGAGGACGTGTCGGTTCGAACCCGACCACCGGTATAAATTACCAATATAATTAGATACATTTAAGTCGTAAACGTTGAGTTTACGGCTTTTTTGTTTGTTTATAATTCTTCTAGAAACATATAAAAATTATTTTTTGGTCACTGAGTGGACACCGTGACCACTAAAAAATGGTATTCCTCCGAAAAAAACGGACGATTGTCCACCGTCTCGTGAATCCGTTGTGGCAGTAAGAGTACAGGAAACACTAAATTTTTGCATGAGTTTTACTGTTTTATTCTTGTATTCTTCTTTGTTTTCTTTTAATAAATGACCATATTTGTTTAATGTAATAGAAATATCAGAATGACCTAATCTATTTGATATATAGTAAATGTTCACAAAATATTCACTTACGAAGGTCTTTTACTATCACTATACTGAATACATGTGTAAAAGAAAGGATGATGAAATTGCCAACAAATAAAAAAGAGAGTTTACAGTTTGGCTTTATGATGTGTTTTGGTATGGTTCTTGTAATGACTATTTATAATTTATGTCTTAATGGATCAATAACAAAAATTAGTTTTATTGAAGGCGTATATAACTTTTTAATTGCCTTTGTGATTGCTTTTATTTTAGATATGTTTATTGTAGGACCTAATGCGAAAAAGGTTGCGTTAAAAATTACTGCAAACACAGAAGTAAAAATATATAAAGTATTATCAATTTCAATTAGTATGGTTTTAGGTATGGCGTTTTGTATGTCAATTTATGGATTGCTTTCAAATTATATTCATAATGGTTATAATTCTAATTCATTTATCGTTGATTTTCTTGCTATATTTGGTAAAAATCTGATTGTCGCTTTACCATTGCAAATAATTGTAATGGGTCCATTAGTACGTTATATCTTTTTAACATTTGTAAAAGGGAACAATGTCACTGCGGAACAATAAATAGCAATTTAATAGGTTAATCAACAAAAGGGAGTGAGACGATATTGTCTCACTCCCTTTTGTTTAAAGTTTAATAATATAATCAATCTCTTTATTTTTGTACAGCTTCTTACGTGTCATGACTTGGTCAATGTTATATTTTTCTTTAATGTTAATTGCTTTTGATAAGTTTTCGTCTGTACAGGCAACTATATCAATATTGTTAGTGTGCTGGAGTATTTCAATATAGATTTCTGATGTGATACTACAACCGTCTATTCCAACTTTGTGAACGTTCATCATGATTACCCCCTTGATAATTGATTAATTCAAGGATAATCTATGAAATGCATTTCAGGTCAATTAGAAATTTTATGAACTGAATTTCTAATTATTAATTGAGTATTAAATAAGTAGTTCGTAACTTGTTTATTGTCTAATTGCTTGAATAAACTTTTACCGATTTCTTTTAATGGAACTTTGACAGTTGTAATGTTAAGTAATTTAGATATTTCTTGGTCTTCAAATCCAATGATTGAAATTTGTTGTCTTTGTGTTTCTGTTAAACTTAAATAAAATCCTGCAGCAATATAATCACCTGAGATTAGTAATGCAGTAGGTGGTTTATCTAATTTGTTTATGACTTGAGATAATTTATTACCATCTTCTAATAATACATATCCATCAAAAATATTTTTGTCGTTTAGGTCAATATTTTTTTCAATGCAAAAATCTTTGTATGCTGAAATTCTCTGGATTGAACTAGAACTGTTTTTTCTATTAACTACACATCCAATTTGTCTATGTCCTTGTTCGTATAAATGATATAATGATTTTTTAAAGGATGCATAATGATCTATATAAGATGTATGAAATGTTGAGTCATCTATGTTTTCAAATAACGATATAGGACCGTATTTTAAATAGGGTTCTATAATTTCTATAGAAATGTTTCTCGAACAGATAATTAAAGCATCTAGTTGTTTTAATTTAAGCATCTCTAATGCATCGATTTCTTGATCTTTATCATAGGAAGTTTGGAATAATACAATTTTTTTATTTATTTTAATAGCTTCTTCAGATATACCTTGAATCAATTGAGAAAAATATGGATGATTAGAGAAGGGGATAACGACACCTATTAGATTAGTTATGCCTTTTTTTAAGTGAATGGCATTTATATTAGGTATGTAATTTAGTTTTTCAATCACTTGGAGTACTTTATTTTTCTTTTCTATATTTACGTAAGGGTGGTTATTAATTACTCTTGATACGGTTGAAGGTGAAACACCAGCTTGTTTTGCTACTTCTTTTATATTTGTCATATAAAGAACCCCCTTTATTATACTTAGCATTATATCAAAAATAAGATTATATATATTATATTTTAAAAGTAGGTGTAGTTATGAAGCAACAGTTTTATGAATTAGAATGTTTTCATCTAAAAGCAGAAAATCGTCATGATAAAGAAAAAATAATGAATCTATTACATGATGATTTTAAAGAAATCGGTAAATCTGGACGAATATTTAACAAAAGTGATTTTACAAATGCGGAACTGCATACATTTAATTTTGAAATTGATGAATTTAAAGCTGATAAAATTCAAAAAGGTATTGTACTTGTCACATATAGGTTGAATAATAAAACAGATAACATCGTGACGAATAGAAGTACGTTATGGATTAGAAATAATTCTGAATGGAAGATGCGCTTTCATCAAGGAACAATCGCTACATAATTAAAATGTCTAATAGTTTATATACAAAATTTAATTAGGAATCAACTGGAGGTATAAAATGAACAAACGATTCACTGTAAAGGAATTTTTCTTTAATATTTTAAATGGAGTTGGAATTGGCGTTGTCATTGCTTTAATTCCGAATGCTATTCTTGGCGTATTATTTGGTTATTTAGCATCACAACATCCAATATTCGAATTGTTTAATGAAGTTTTAATTCTTATGCAATTTACTATGAGTTTTATTATAGGTGTTGTAGTGGCTAATCAATTTAAAATGCAGGCAACTGATGCAGTTATGATTGGCGCTGCTGGTTTTATAGGATCTGGTGCAGTAAAGATACATAATGGTACGTTTGTTTTAGCAAGTATTGGCGATGTTCTTAATTTAATCGTTGTACTTATCATTAGTTGTTTTTTAATGCTTGTTTTAAAAGGCAAGTTTGGTTCATTAGATATGTTAATACTCCCAATATTAATTTCTGCTTTAAGTGGTTTTATAGGTTTATTAACATTGCCTTATGTAAGTATCGTTACAAAAGGAATCGGCCAATTAATTGAACAGTTTTCTACTTTCAATCCATTATTGATGTGTATATTAATTGCTGTATCTTATTCATTATTGATGGTAACACCTATATCGTTAGTTGCAATTGCTACTGCGGTAGGACTTGAAGGTTTAAGTTCTGGAGCAGGTAATATGGGAATTGTAGCAGCTTGTGTAACATTTTTAATGGGTTCTTGGAAAGTTAACGACAGAGGGCTTAATATAGTCATATTAGTCGGTGCAGCGAAAGTAATGATTCCTGTATATTTCAAAAATCCTATTATTGCCGTTCCGTTAATTATAAATGGATTGATGAATGGACTTATCACTTATATCGTTGGAATAAAAGGCACACCAATGTCTACTGGATTTGGATATACAGGTTTTGTAGGACCTGCGAATGCAATTAAATATATGGAAGGGTCATTTTTAATGAATGTTATCATATTAATATTCGCATATTTCATTATTCCTTTCGTATTTGCATATTTTATTCATAGACTATGTCTAAAGTTTTTACCAAAATATAATAAAGAGATTTTCGTATTCAAAGAAAATGCATAAAAGTGAATATAAAAATTGTCCTCCAAAGTAAAATTTTGGAGGACTTTTTTTATTTAATGAAATAAAATTTAATTTTTTTGTAGGAATTTTAAAAAAATAGCTATTTACTAACATGACAACCATGATATTTATTTTAACAAAATTGAAAAGGTAATTTTCATGGAAATAAAGTGAGAATATTTCGAAATCAATTTGTATGTTTCCCTAATTTCATGTAGAATTGATTTTTATTTACGGGATTGCATAAAGGTCTTATATCTTTTTGAAATATATCTGAAAATTTCTGAAAAAGTCGTTGAATAAAGTTACATCAAAGTGTATAATAATGTATATTATTAATTCAGGAGGTTAGGGACTTGAAAAGAAATTTTATATTAAAAATAGTACTCACTGTTATTTGCCTTTCAATAGCAATTCCGTACATTGTACCAAGTCAAGCACATGCAGCCGAGACTGATCAGTGGGATAAAGCTAAAGAACGTGGTGAGTTACGCGTAGGTTTATCGGCAGATTACGCCCCGTATGAATTTGAGCATACGAAAGATGGTAAAAGAGAATATGCAGGTATAGATATCGAACTTGCGAAAAAAATTGCTAAAGATAATAACATCAAACTCAAAATTGTGAATATGCAATTTGATAGTTTATTAGGTGCTTTAAAAACTGGAAAAATTGACATGATTATTTCTGGTATGGCGCCAACTCCTGAAAGAAAGAAAGAAGTAGACTTTTCAGATGATTACATGGAAGTTAATCAAAGGATGATTATCCAAAAGAAAGATAAGGATAAATTAAAAACAATTGATGACTTCAAAGGCAAAATGGTTGGTGTACAAAAACAAACGACTCAAGAAGAGTTAGCTAAATCAGAAATGCCAGATTCACAATTAAGTGCTTTAACGAGAGTTCCAGAAGTGATTATGTCACTTAACTCAGGAAAAGTTGATGGCATGATTATTGAAGGACCAGTTGCGGATGCTTATTTAGAAAAAAATCCGAACTTGACTTACTCAGATATAAAATTTGGTGACGCAGATAAAACAACTGCTATAGCATTACCTAAAAACTCACCTAAATTAATGGAAAGAGTAAATAAAAGTGTTAAAGATGTGAAAGATCATAATCTTATAAAAGATTATAAAGATAAAGCGGCCGAAGCTATGTTTGATGATGGCTCATTCTTTAGTAAATATGGCTCATATTTCTTACATGGTGTTGGGTACACAATATTATTATCTTTCTTAGGCGTAGTTGCTGGAGCGATTATCGGATGTTTCCTTGCTCTTATGAAATTAAGTAATAGTAAGATATTCAAATCCATTGCTTCAGTGTATATAGAGTTTATAAGAGGTACACCTTTACTTGTACAAGTATTTTTAGTTTATTTTGGTACAACGGCTGTACTTGGACTTGATTTATCAGCGCTCGTTTGCGGTATTATCGCATTGATTATTAACTGTAGTGCATATATTGCTGAAATTATTAGAGCAGGTATTAATGCAGTGGATAATGGGCAAATGGAAGCAGCTAGATCTTTAGGTTTAAATAAAACACAAGCAATGAAAAAAGTTATCATGCCTCAAGCCATTAAAAATATATTACCGGCATTAGGTAATGAGTTTGTAACAGTAATCAAAGAATCATCAATCGTATCAGTAATTGGTGTTAGCGAACTAATGTTTAATGCCCAAGTAGTACAAGGTGCATCTTTTGATCCATTTACACCATTGTTAGTGGCTGCAGTACTTTACTTTGTATTAACGTTCACGTTATCTAGAGTGATGTACTATGCTGAAAGGAGGTACAGTGTCAGTGATTAAAGTTAACGACTTACACAAATCATTCGGTAAAAATGAAGTATTAAAAGGTATCAATTTACATGTAAAAAAAGGCGAAGTAGTTGCGATTATAGGCCCCTCAGGTAGTGGTAAGAGTACATTACTTAGATGTTTAAACTTATTAGAGGAACCTACATCTGGACAAATCGTTTTTGAAAATAATGATTTAACCAATACTAAAGGGGCTAAACTTGATCAACTAAGACAGAAAATGGGCATGGTATTCCAAGGTTTTAATCTATTTCCTCATAAAAAAGTAATAGAAAACGTAACCTTAACACCATTAACATTAAAAAAAGGTAGTAAATCTGATTTAGAAGAACAAGCAAAACAATTACTCCAAAAAGTTGGTTTAGAAGATAAAGCAGATGTTTATCCTTCAAAGCTTTCTGGCGGACAAAAGCAACGTGTAGCAATAGCAAGAGCACTAGCTATGAACCCAGATGTCATTTTATTTGATGAACCGACTTCAGCACTTGACCCCGAAGTTGTGGGTGAAGTATTAGCTGTTATGAAAGATTTAGCAAAAGAAGGTATGACCATGGTAGTCGTAACTCATGAAATGGGATTTGCGAAGAATGTAGGAGATCATGTCATATTTATGGATGAAGGAATTGTGCAAGAAGAAGGTACGCCAGAACAAATTTTTGATAATCCACAAAATAGCAGAACGAAACAATTTTTATCTAAAGTATTGTAATACGAATAAATAGAAGAGGTGTTCTAATGTTAGAAGTAGGTATTGTTGGCGGAAGCGGATACGGAGCAGTAGAGCTGATAAGATTATTAAACCAACATAAAAAAGTGAATATCAAATATGTGTTTTCACACTCGAAATCCGGAGAAGACATAAAAGCAACATACCCACATTTACAAAATAATATTAAACCCGCATTTTCATCGTTAGATGTAGATAATGTAGATTGTGATTTAATATTTTTCGCAACACCATCAAATGTGAGTAAGCATTTTATACCAAAATTAATAGAAAAAGATATAAAAGTAATTGATTTATCAGGTGATTTTAGGTTGAAAGACCCTAAAGTGTACGAAGCATTTTATGGTGAAGCACCAGCTGAACAAACCTTTTTAGATGAAGCAAATTACAGTTTAGCGGAATGGTCTACAGTAGACCAAAATTCAACTAAAGTAATTGCAAATCCAGGCTGTTTTCCTACAGCTACCTTATTATCATTACATCCTTTATTAGTAAATAAGCTAATAAAGGATGATTCAATTATTATTGATGCCAAGACTGGCGTTTCAGGTGCAGGAAGAAGTTTAAGCCAAAATGTTCATTTTGGTGAAATGAATGAAAATTTATCTGCTTATAAATTAGGTTTACATAAACACTTACCAGAAATTGAGCAGTATTTAAGTCATTTATCTGATTCAAATGTGAAAGTTACTTTCACACCACATTTAATACCTATGACAAGAGGGATTCTTACAACAATTTACGTCGATTTGAACGATGAATTAACAGCAGAAGATTTGCAAAAAATCTATGTTGATACGTATAAAGATAAACCTTTTGTACGTGTACGTGAACTTGGTGAATATCCGAAAACAAAAGAAGTATTAGGTAGTAATTTCTGTGACATAGGTATTTACGTTGATGAAAGTAGAAATAAAGCAATTATCGTTTCAGTAATAGATAACCTTGTAAAAGGTGCAAGTGGTCAAGCGATTCAAAATTTAAATATATTATATGGTTTTAATGAATCTGAAGGTTTAGATTTATTACCAGTATACCCTTAAGAATGGAGGACTTTGATGATAGAAGAAACTAAGCAAATAAACAGCTCTGAATTTACGATACTAAAAGACGGTGATGTTTCATCTCCGAAAGGCTTTATAGCAAATGGACTACATGTAGGATTAAGACGAGCGAAAAAAGATTTTGGTTGGTTATATTCATCAACTCCCGCTAATTCTGTAGCAGTATATACACAAAATAATTTTATAGCTGCACCATTAAAGGTTACGAAAGAAAGCATAAATGTTGAAAAGAAACTTTCAGCAGTTGTAATCAACTCAGCTATAGCTAATTCTTGTACAGGTGATAAAGGTTTAGAAGATGCATTTCAAACGAGAAAATGGGTTTCTGAAAGATTACAATTGCCTGAGCATCAAGTAGCAGTAGCTTCAACTGGAATCATTGGCGAATTTTTACCAATGGATAAAATTAAATTTGGTGTTGATCATATTCATACGACAGAAAATTCAAATTCTGAAGACTTTAATGAATCTATTTTAACTACAGATAAAGAATCTAAGCATATTGCAGTTCAAGTGGAAATTGATGATCAAGTTATAACAATTGGTGGTACATGTAAAGGATCAGGAATGATTCATCCAAACATGGCAACGATGTTAGGATTCATGACGACTGATGCAGATGTTGATTCAGAGGATTTAGATAAACTGTTAAAAACATCTGTAGACGAGACATTCAATATGATTACTGTCGATGGTGATACAAGTACAAATGATATGGTTCTCTTTATGGCAAATGGTGAGAGTTCAAATCAAAAATTGTCTCAAAATCATCCAGAGTGGCATAAATTTGCTGAAGCAGTACAATATGTGAGCCAACATTTAGCTCAAAGTATTGCAAGAGATGGCGAAGGTGCAACTAAATTAATCAAAGTTACTGTATCAGGTGGAGAAACTAAACAAATTACGAATAAAATTGCTAAGACAATTGTTGGTTCAAGTTTAGTTAAAACAGCCATTCATGGCGCAGATCCTAATTTTGGTAGAATTGTAACAGCTATTGGATATGCAGATGATTCCATTTATCCTGAAAATGTAGAAGCTTGGCTATGTGGTCATTTAATTATTAAAAATGGCATGCCAGTTTCATTTGACGAGCTAGATATGAAAGCTAGAATGGAACAAGATGAAATTGAAATTGAAGCTAAAGTAGGAGATTCAGAATTTAAATCAACAGCTTTTGGTTGTGATTTATCGTATGAATATGTACAAATTAACGCACTATATAGAACATAATAAGGAGGTATAAAAAATGAAGTATGCTGTTATAAAAATAGGCGGAAGTATACTCAATGATCTTAGTCAAACCATTGTTGAAGATATCCTTGATTTAAGAAAAAATAATTATATCCCTATTATTGTTCATGGTGGCGGACCATTTATTAACAAGCAATTGGATAAAATTGGTGTAGAAAGCAATTTTGTAGACGGTTTACGTGTGACAGATTCTGAAGTGTTACAACAAACTGCGAATACTTTAATAGGTGAAGTCAATCCAAGAATTGTGCATCAAGTCAATCAACAAGAGCCAGTTGCTATTGGAATAAATGGAATGGATTTAAATTTATTCGATATTAGCCCACTTGATAAAAAATATGGTTTTGTAGCTGAATGCCAAGCCGTGAATAAAAAATCATTAGAGATGTTATGTCAAAATTTCATACCGGTCATTGCACCAATTGGTATGGATAGACAAAATAATCAACAATACAATATAAATGCGGACAGTTTAGCATATAAAGTCGCAAGTGAGATGAACGCTGATTTATTTTTAATTAGTGATATTCCTGGCGTGTTAATAAAAAATGAAGTACAACCTAACTTAAATGTACAAGAAATTTATGAATATATCGAAACATCAGAAATTTATGGCGGTATGATTCCTAAAGTAACTGGAGCAATATCAGCAATTAAAGAAGGATGTACAAGTGTAAAAATTATTCCTGGATCAACTGAGCATGCATTATTAAATAGTTCAAATTCAGAAATGGTTGGAACGACGATAACTTCATAATTAATATAAAAAAGAGCTGAGACGGATAAGTCTTAGCTCTTTTTAGTTTGTATATAAAATTAACCGATTAAAAACTCGCTTGCCTAGGGTACAGTCTCAGCCTGTAGTCTTCGACTTGTACTATTCCCTCAGGCGTCTCGTTTTTAATCGTGTTAGGAATATTCTAACGGTCAGAATTCCGAATAATGGTCGTTAAAACGCTCTAACGGTCAGAATTCTGAATAATGGTTGTTAGAACTCGCTAACGGTCAGAATTCCGAATAATGGTCGTTAAAATCCGCTAACGGTCAGAATTCCGAATAATGGTCGTTAGAACTCGCTAACGGTCAGAATTCTGAATAATGGTCGTTAGAATTCCGAAACATTAAAAAAACTGCCAACAATTTCACTTTAAGTGACTTAGTCGACAGTCTAAAAGAGCTGAGACGGATAAGTCTTAGCTCTTTTTAGTTTGTATATAAAATTAACCGATTAAAAACTCGCTTGCCTAGGGTACAGTCTCAGCTCTTTTTTTATAGCGATATCAGTAATTTCTTGATAGTATTAAGAATTAAATATGTTAAAATGTATAGGCGTGTTTGATAGTGAGGTGAATAAACTTGAATTTAGATCAATTGAAGCAAGAAGTAATAGAATATGCACATTCAATAGGTATAGACAGTATAGGTTTTACGACTGCAGATCCTTTTGATGAATTAAAGCAAAAGCTTGAAGATTACCATGACAAAGGTTATGCGTCGGGTTTTGAGGAAAGTGATATTGCTTTAAGAACAGTTCCAAAATTATCTTTACCTTCAGCAAGGTCCATTATCGCGATTGCTGTTGGTTATCCTAATAAATTAAAAAATGCTCCGAAAAGTGTGAAGGGCGATAGACGTGGTATGTTTGCTAGAGCTTCTTGGGGACAAGATTATCATACGATCATGAGAAATCGTTTAGATAAACTCGCTTTATTTTTACAAGAAAAAGTGCCAGATGTTGAAGTGAAATCTATGGTGGACACAGGTGTGTTATCGGATCGTTCTGTAGCTGAAAGAGCTGGATTAGGCTTTGCGGGTAAAAATGGATTTGTTATAAATGAGGATTTAGGAACGTGGACTTATTTAGGTGAAATGTTGGTAAGTATACCATTTAAGCCTGATGATCCAGTGTTAGATAGTTGTGGAGATTGTAATATTTGTGTAGATAGATGTCCGACTGGTGCATTGGTTGGTAATGGTCAATTAAATAGTCAAAAATGTATTAGCTTTTTAACTCAAACTAAAGGATATTTAAAGGATGAATATCGTTATAAAATTGGTAATAGACTTTATGGTTGTGATACATGTCAGCAAGTTTGTCCTAGAAATAAAGGTATAAACACTGAGCATGATGATATTGTTTTGGAACCAGAAATTTTAAAACCGAGATTAGTTCCACTTCTTAAGATGTCGAATAAAGAGTTTAAAAATACTTACGGACATTTAGCAGGAGCTTGGAGAGGTAAAAAGCCTATTCAAAGAAACGCGATTGTTGCGTTGGCGCATTTCAATGAAGAAAGTGCGATTCCTGATTTGAAAGATGTTGCATTAACTGACCCTAGACCGATGATCAGAGGTACAGCTTACTGGGCAATTGGTCAAATTCAAGGTGAGGATGCAAGAACATTTATTATGTCACACTATGAACATGAAATAGAAGAAGTTCAAGAAGAAATGATTAAAGGTTTAGAAACGAGGAGACAATAAATTATGACAAACCATGTTGTTTTATATCAACCAGAAATACCAGCTAATACTGGAAATATAGCACGTAGTTGTGCTGCAACGGATACAACACTGCATTTAATTAGACCACTAGGATTTAGTACGGATGATAAAATGCTTAGAAGAGCAGGATTAGATTATTGGAAATTTGTAAATATCGTGTATTACGACAGTATTGAAGAATTTTTTGAGAAGACTCAAGGCGGCAATTACTATTTATTAACTAAATTCGGTACACAACCACATACTGAATTTGATTATAGTAATGTAGAAGATGATCATTACTTTATTTTTGGTAGAGAAACAACTGGACTACCTGATTGGGTAAAAGAAAAATATAAAGAAACAGCATTAAGAATTCCTATGAATGACAACGTAAGAGCTTTAAATTTATCTAATACGGCTGCGATTTTAATTTATGAAGCATTAAGACAACAAAACTATCCTAATTTGTCATAAATAAAAACTGAGGCCAAATTGGTCTCAGTTTTTATTTATGGTTTTTTACAGATTCAAGTTCTTCATTTAAAGCTTCTTCTTTAAGACCATAATCTTTAGAATCACGACCGGCAGTTAACATTGCTGTTAAAAATGCTACACCAACCATACAGATTAATAACGTGTTCATGGAATTAGCCCCCTAGTAATGAGTTGTGTTATCTTTATTATATACGAATTGGAAGAATATTTAAATATATTTTTAAGGAGACTTCAGGATGGAAGAATACATTTTATCAAATGCAAAGATTTATACAGAGGAAGGCAAGATTGAAAATGGATTTATTGAAGTTAGTAATGGTTTGATTCAAGATATTCAAGAGGGAACTTATAACGGTGATAAAAAAGTAATCGATTTACATGGTCAACACCTTTTACCAGGATTTATAGATATACATATTCATGGCGGATACGGACAAGATGCAATGGATGCAACTCCAGAAACGTTAAATATATTATCAGAAAAATTATTATCTGAAGGAACGACAAGCTTTTTAGCAACGACGATGACACAATCTACTGAAGCGGTTAATAAAGCGATAGAAAATGTTGCAAACTATAAACCTTTAAATGATTTGCGTGCAGAGATATTAGGTATCCATTTAGAAGGACCATTTATATCTGAACATAAAGTTGGTGCTCAAAATCCTGCATTCGTAGCAAGACCTTCAGTTGAAAAGTTTAATGATTTTCAAAATAAAGCTGATGGAAAAATAAAAATTGTCACAATTGCACCTGAAGTAGAAGGCGCTAAAGAAACAATTAAATCGTTAAGCAATGATGTTATATTTTCAGCAGGACATACAGTAACTGACTTTGATGGAATTGAAGAAGCGGTAGATAATGGTCTGAAACATATTACGCATTTATACAATGCACAAACTACATTTACGCATAGAGAACCAGGCGTATTTGGCGCTGCATTGACTGACGAAAGATTGACGACTGAAGTTATAGTAGATGGTATACATTCAGCCCCAACTGCCGTAAAGCTTGCTTATTTAGCAAAAGGTAATAAGAATTTTTGTATTATAACAGATGCGATGAGAGCAAAAGGTATGACAGATGGTAAGTATGATTTAGGTGGACAAGATGTATACGTTAAAAATAATGAAGCAAGATTAGAAACGGGTTCATTAGCTGGTAGTATTCTGTTAATGAATAAAGGTTTGAAAAATTTAATGGACTTTACAGGCATAACTTTAGAAGAAGCTTGGAGAACGACAAGTTTAAATCAAGCAATCCGTTTAAATGTGGATGATAGAATTGGTTCAATCAAAAAAGGTAAACAAGCTGATTTAGTTGTAGTTGATTCAGAATTAAATGTTTTAACTACTATTAAAAAAGGGTATATTAAAAATAATGATTAGTGATTATAATTATAATAATAGATGAGTCCAAATGAGGAGTGGAAAATATGGCTTTAAACTTTAAAGTATTTGAAACGAAAGAAAATGCTGCAAGTTACGCTGCGGATGTTGTGCGTAAACAATTCAACGGTGATCCTACTTCAGTAGTAGGTATACATTTAGATGGTGAGACGACTACATTTTTTGATAACTTAGTAGATGAAGTGAAGAACTATCCAGTAGATTTTAGTCAAATTCATATTTTAGATTTTGATGGAAAAGAAGACTACTATACTCAATTAGGCGTACCTAGTAAACAAGTGTTAAAAACGGATGTAGGTAGCGACGTTAACGCATTTATTAAAGATAAAGTAAATACAGATAAAAAGAAAAACAAATTAATGTTAAACGTATTAACTTTAACTGAAGATAGCAGAACTGGTTTAGATTATAATTCAGCTATTGACCCAGCAAGAGAGGTTATTGTTTTAGCGACAGGTAAAGAGAAAGCTAAAGCAATTACACAATTATACGAAGAATCTGCAAAAGGTTCAGTAGAATCAGCAAAATTAAAACAACATAGAATGGTTACAGTTATTTTAGATAACGAAGCTGCTCAAGGATTACCTGAAGATGTGAGATCTTATTTCTCAATTCAATTTTCATAAGAAGGTGAACAAATTGGATAAAAATATCGAAGAAGAAAATGAAATGGTTCAAGATCTAGACGATGTGAAAGAACTCGGTAAAGAAATGGAACAAATTTCAGAACAAAATGATGAAGAATATGAAGAAAAGAAAGAAGAACAAGAATCATAATTTATTTTTGTCACGTTTATAAACAACAAAAGTTTTTCATACGGGCGAACCTGAAAAATCTAAAGATTTTAATCAGGTTCGCCTATTTCATTATATATAAGTGAAAAATTTTACAAAAATGAATTATCTGACAACTGATAGTTTAAATCATAAAGTTTATAAGATATAATAATATTGAAGATAAGTAGTATTAAATTAGGAATAAAGGGGCGTATTAAGAATGAGTTACAGAATTGAGCATGATACATTTGGTGAAATTAAAGTACCAAGTGATAAGTATTGGAAAGCACAAACACAAAGAAGTAAACAGAATTTCCCAGTTGGTAAAGAACAAATGCCTATTGAAGTTATATATGGATTTGCACATTTAAAAAGAGCTGCTGCAATTGCTAACCATGAACTTGGTAAATTATCTGATGACAGAAAAGATGCAATTGTATATGCAACAGACGAAATTTTAAAAGGGAATTTAGATGAACATTTCCCATTAGTCGTTTGGCAAACAGGTAGTGGTACTCAAAGTAACATGAATGTGAATGAAGTTGTGAGCTATGTTGCAAATGAATATTTACAAAATAAAGGTTCAGAGGAAAATGTTCACCCTAATGATCACGTGAATATGTCTCAAAGTTCAAATGATACTTATCCTACTGCAATGCATGTTGCGTTATATCATGAAATTGAATCTAAACTATTACCAGCATTAAGTACTTTAAGAGATACTTTTAAAACAAAAGAAGAATCATTTAAAGATATTATTAAAATAGGTAGAACACATTTACAAGATGCGACACCATTAACTTTAGGTCAAGAAGTAAGTGGATGGAGATACATGTTAGATAAATGTGAATCATTATTAAATGAATCAAAAGGACAATTATTAAATTTAGCAATCGGTGGTACTGCAGTTGGTACTGGAATTAATGCGCACCCTGATTTTGGTGACAAAGTCGCTAAACAAATTAGTAAACAACTAGGCTATTCATTTGTTTCATCTGAAAATAAATTCCACGCATTAACAGCACATGATGAAGTTGTTTATGTACATGGTGCACTTAAAGCTTTAGCAAGTGATTTAATGAAGATTGCAAATGATGTGAGATGGTTAGCATCTGGTCCTAGAGCAGGATTAGCAGAAATTTCAATTCCAGAAAACGAACCTGGATCATCTATTATGCCAGGTAAAGTTAATCCAACACAATGTGAAATGTTAACTATGGTTTCTGTCCAAGTTATGGGTAATGATACAGCTGTAGGAATCGCTGCATCTCAAGGTAACTTTGAATTAAACGTATACAAACCTGTTATTCTATATAACACATTACAATCTATTTATTTATTAGCAGATGGTATGAAAACATTCAATGACAATTGTGCAGTAGGTATTGAACCAATTGAAGACAATATTGATAAATACTTAAATCAATCATTAATGTTAGTTACAGCTTTAAATCCACATATTGGGTATGAAAATGCAGCAGCAATTGCTAAAAATGCACATAAAAATGGCTTAACATTAAAAGAATCAGCAATTCAATCTGGTCATTTAACTGAAGAACAGTTTGATGAATGGATTAAACCAGAAGATATGATAAGTTCAAAAAAATAGTAGCAGCTATAATAACATAAAGAAAACAGACAAAAAGGTGCTATATGCACCTTTTTGTGTATCAAAATGTATTCCTGGAGGCATATATGAAGAGATTAGGATTAATAGATATTGGTTCAAATACAATAAGACTTGTGATTTTTGAATGTTCAAAAGAAACAGGATTGAATGAATTACAGAACGTTAAAACACCTGCAAGATTGAGTCAATATTTAACTGAAGATAAAGAAATGACTGAAGAAGGAATAAACGTTTTAGTTGAAACGTTAAATAGTTTCAAAAAAGTTGCTAAGAAATTTTTTGTAGAAGAACTTGTACCCGCAGCTACTGCAGCTGTTAGACAATCGAAAAATTTAGACCAAATTATTGAAAAAGTTAAATCTAAAACAAATCTTGATATCGAAGTGATTCCTGAAGAAGACGAAGCGTTTTATGGATTTTATGCTGCGACACACACACTTAATATTGAAAATGGTATGACCGTTGATATTGGTGGTGGGTCTACTGAAGTAACTTATTTTGAAAAGAAAAAATTGAAAGAAGCGATTAGTTTTCCTTTTGGTGTAGTGACTTTACAAAAATTGTTTTTCGATGGCAAAGACCACAATGATAAAAATGCTATAAAAAAATGCGAAAAATACGTTAAAGAACAATTTGAATCGGTAAAATGGATCAAAGATAAAAAAGTGCCGATTATAGGCATAGGTGGTTCTGCACGAAATAATGCGCGAATCCATCAATCACTTCATAACTATCCAATAGCGGGTGTACATGGTTATGATATGACGAAAAAAGGGCTTGAAGAAGTATTTGAAACGTTGAAAAAATCAGATAGTAGTGATTTGAAAGATTTAGACGGTTTGAGTAGAGATCGCACAGATATTATTATGCCAAGTTCAATCGTGTTTAATACGTTGTTCGATATCAGTGATGCTTCAAGATTTACTTTCTCAAGAAAAGGTTTAAGAGAAGGCGTAGTGATGACAAGATTAAAAGAAGAATTTCCTCAATCATTTAATAGAGAAAATGTAACAGTAGATGCTTTAAAATATTTAGCTAATGAATATCACATTTATCCATCAAATGGTAAACAAAGAATGAAATTAGCAGAATCATTATTAAATATTGTTATAAATGAGACGGACTTAAAAATCTCTAAAGAAGAAAGAGCGTTGTTTAAAGAAGCGGCATATATTTATTATTTAGGATCATTTATAGATGCAGATTCAAGTTCACAACATACTTATTATATTATTGCGAACTCAAGTATTAACGGATTATCACATAAAGAACGCGTGAAATTAGCACTTTTAGCAAGCTTTAAAAACAAAACTTTATTAAAATTCTATGCAAAAGAAACATCATGGTTTAATGATAGTGAAGTTGAACAAATTCAAAAATTAGGTGGCATTATCAAATTCGCACATGCTTTGAACGTTTCAAACACGGATTGTATAGAATCCATTGAATTAATTGATAACAAAGATGAATATGAATTAAAAGTAGAATATGTTACAGATCCAATTGCAGAGCAGTATCAGTCTGAAAGACAAAAAAAGCATATAGAAAAGTTGTTACCTAAGAAACTTAATATAAAATTTACACAAGGTTAATAATTATACGTTTTAATGAAACAGTGTCAGATTTATTGAAGATTGGAAATTTGCAAAGGGTGAGAAGATTATGGGAACACAATCGGAACAATATTATCTTGATAATCCAGATTATTATAACAACCGGGAATTAAGCTGGCTAGACTTTAATTACCGTGTTCTTGAAGAAGCAATTGATCCTAACAACCCATTACTTGAACAAATGAAATTTTTAGCTATTCATAGTTCGAACTTGGATGAATTTTTCATGGTCAGAGTGGCAGGATTAAAAGACCAAGTAAAAATGAGTTTTAATGAGCCGGAGAATAAAGCGCAATTAACACCTAAACAACAGCTCATAGGCATTGAAGAAAAGAATAGAGTAAACGTCGAACTTCAATATAAGAGATTTAATGAATTAAAAAATCAATTAAAATCTTACAACATTTTTATAACACAGCCAGAAAGGTTACCAGAAAGTCTGATCAATAAATTACAACAACAATTTAATTCTGAAATATTGCCAACATTGTCACCACTTGGAATTGATGCGTATCGTCCATTTCCTAAATTAAATAATAGAATGCTTAATTTATTTGTTGATATTCGTTTAAATGATGGTGAAATTAAGTCAGCAATTGTGCCTGTTCCAACACTGTTAGAGAGAATTATAAAGTTAGAACATGAAGGTAAGAAATATATTGTTTTTCTTGAAGATGTTATTTCTTTATTTATAGAACAATTATTTAATGGCTTTGAAGTGATTAATACGTATACATTCAGAGTGACAAGAAATGCTGACTTAACGATTCATGAAGATGGTGCGGAAGATTTACTTATTGAAATTGAGCGATTTTTAAAAGAACGTAAAAGCGGTGCTGCTGTTAGATTAGAATTAGATAGTAGACATATAGATGCTGATGTAAAAAGCTTATTCTTAATGAATGAATTAGAAATTAGTAATCAAGATGTATACAGGGTTGATGGTCCGCTAGATTTAACTGTTTTATTCTCTCTTGTCGGTCAATTGGAAGAATTGTTTCCTGACCTTTTATTTAAACCATATACACCACAATTACCTGCATCTTTAAATAATAAAAACATTTATGAATTAGCTTTAGAAAGAGATATATTTTTCCATCATCCATATGAATCTTTTAAACCAATAGTAGAATTTATAAAAGAAGCTTCTGAAGATCCAAATACACTTGCTATTAAACAAACTTTATATCGTGTGAGTATGGATTCTCCGATCATTCAAGCACTTAAAAATGCTGCTGAAAATGGAAAACAAGTCACAGTATTAGTTGAATTAAAAGCGAGATTCGATGAAGAAAATAATGTGCAATGGGCGAAGATGCTTGAAGATGCTGGTTGTAACGTCATATACGGTATGACATTCTTAAAAACACATAGTAAAATCACGCTCGTAATTAAAAAAGTAAATGGCAAAGTTATACCATTCGTCCATTTAGGAACGGGTAACTACAACGATAAAACAGCTAAATTATATACGGATATGGGCATTATTACGACTAACCCTAAAATAGGAGAAGACGCAATTAACTTCTTTAACTATTTAAGTGGTTACTCTTTAAAACCAGAATATAACGAATTAATCGTCGCTCCATTTGAGATTAGAGATTTCTTTGTTGATCATATCGAACAAGAAATGATTTGCCATAAAGAACACGGTAACGGTTTAATCATTGCTAAAATGAACTCATTAACCGATAAAACAGTAATCAAAAAATTATTCGAAGCATCACAATGCGGTGTGAAAATAAAACTGATTATCCGTGGTATTTGCTGTTTGAAACCAGGCATTAAAGGTGTCAGTGAGAACATTGAAGTGATAAGTATAGTAGGCAGATTTTTAGAACACTCAAGAATTTATTATTTCCATCACAATGGCAAAGAAAAAATGTATTTATCTTCAGCTGATATGATGACAAGAAATATGATTAAACGAGTAGAAATTTTATTCCCGATTCTAGACACTCAAGTAGTGAAAAGATTAAAATCATTTTTAAATCTACAATTAAATGACGGTTTAAAAGGTAGAATACAAAATGCTAACGGTGTGTATCAATATAATGAATTTGGTAACAAACAGATGGATTCACAACAAATGTTGATGGACGAAGCACTGTTAAACGCTAAAGAAATGCAGCAAAATCAAATTAAAATTGGTAAACCAGTTAAAAGTAGAAAAAATAATTTCTTTAATCGATTTAAAGAAAGATTAAGTAGATAAATATAACCCCCAGCCAAACAGTAAAGACGTTTGGTTGGGGGTTAATTTATTAATCATCTAATGTAACGGAAATCACTTCATCTTTGAAAGGATGTTCAAATTCAATTTTATAGCTGTGTAATTTTAGTTGTCTTAATTTACTGTTATTATACAGTGGGTCTCCAACAACTGGGTGACCGATTTCAGCTAAATGTACACGAATTTGATGGGTACGTCCTGTGTCTAATTTTAGTTCGACTTCTGCAGTACGTTCGTCTAACATATGGCTTTCTATTATATGCGTGATTGCTCTTTGACCGGTTGGAGATACACGTCGTTTATTAGGATGGAATTTGTCTTTTCCTATTGGCATATCAATTGTTTGTGGCTTCAACGGTAATAGACTATCTACTTGAGCTTTATAAGTACGTGTGATTTTTCTATCTTCTAACATACGGTCAAGTATTTTTTTAGCGATAGGGTGTTTAGCAATAAGCAACAGTCCTACAGTTTCTTGGTCAAGTCTATGAACAGGTTCTACATAATCAGAATCCAAAGTATAAATGACGTGATTCATTAAAGTATTTGCTTCTTTCAAATCGTTTGGATGTGTCTTAACGCCTTTAGGTTTTACAACTATAGCTAAAAATTCATCTTCATATTTTACTTCTGCTAATCGATAACTTGGAACATACTGACTTGTTTCATTGAGTACCGGTATGTTTAAAGTATCTCCTTCAGATAAATTGCTTCCAAAAGTACTTTGTTCATCATTTAAAGTAATCTCTTTAGACATTCTTAATAGATGTAATTCTTTCTTAGGTAAATGTAATGATTTAAACATTTCTTCTATTGTTTGGCCTTCGTATTTCGATGGTATTGTTATTTTCATGGTATCCTCCAGGAATATTTCTCTTAAAATCGGGAAAGTTTATATAGTATTTAAAAATAAGTTATAATCAGTATAACAAGAAAAACAAAGAAGGAGTATCATTCATGTCAAAATCAATAGATAATAATGAATTTAATGTTAGTATTAATACTCGTCAAATGACTTTTGATGATATTGATGAAGTAATAGCATTACAAGCAAAATGTTTTCCGGGAATGGAACCGTGGGAAAGAGCACATTTAGAAAGTCATTTGAGAATGTTTCCAAGAGGACAAATTGTTGTTGAATTTGAAGGGGAAATTATTGGATCATGTTCATCTTTAATTATTAATTTTGATGAATACGATGATAGACATACTTGGGATAGCATTACAAATAACGGTTATATTACTAACCATAATGATCAAGGTCATAATTTATATGGTATTGAAGTCATGGTACATCCTGACTATAGAGGGATGAAGGTTGGCGCAAGATTATACGAAGCACGTCGTGAAATTGCATATGAATTAAACCTTAAAAGCATCATAATTGGTGGTAGAATTCCAAACTATCATGAATATAGTGACGAACTAACACCTAGAGAATATGTTCAAGGTGTTATTAAACATAGAATTAAAGACCCAGTCTTAACATTCCAATTAATGAATGATTTTACTTTGATGAGAATTAATCCAAATTATTTAAACGATGATGTTAAAAGTTTGAAATTTGCAACGCTTATGGAATGGAATAATCCAGATTATATGGCGAGAAGCAATGTCCACTTTAAAACGAGTGAACCTGTTAGAATTTGTACAGTAAACTATATGATGCGTAAAATTAACTCATTTGAAGAGTTTGCAAATCAAATTGAATACTTTATTGATGTTGCTTATGATGCAGACAGTGACTTTATTGTATTTCCAGAGTTGTTGACGACTCAATTAATGAGTTTTGATGAGCAAAGAAATCCCGCTGAATCTATACGTAAGTTAACGACTTATACATCTGAATATATCGAAATGTTTAATCAATTTGCGATGAAATATAATATTAATATTATTGGTGGCTCACACTTCGTTGAAGAAGGCGAAGATATTTATAATATTTCATATTTATTCCGTCGTGACGGTTCAATTGAAAAACAATATAAAATCCACGTAACACCAAATGAACGAAAATGGTGGGGTGTATCACCAGGTAACGGTGTTGAAGTATTCGATACAGATTGCGGTAAAATCGCGATTCAAATCTGTTATGACAGTGAATTCCCTGAAATGGCTAGAATTGCAACTGAAAAAGGCGCGAAAATTATTTTCACACCATTCTCAACTGAAGATAGACAAAGTTATTTACGTGTTAAATACTGTTGCATGTCTAGAGCAATTGAAAATCAAATTTATACAGTAACGTCTGGTACTTGTGGTAACTTACCACAAACTGAAAATATGGATATTCAATATAGTGCATCAGCAATATACTCACCTTCAGACTATGGATTTGCGCGTGATGGTATTGTAAGTGAAACAGGTGAAAACTTAGAAATGGTCGCAATAGGTGAAATAGACTTAGAAGTGTTAAGAAGAGGTAGAGAAAACGGTACTGTAAGACATTTAAGAGACAGAAGACATGATGTTTATACTGTAACTTATAATCAATAAAGTTAAAGGTGATGTTTATGGAGAAACCAACACGTACAAGTCTTTTAAAAGAAATAGCTGAATTTCTAAATGAAGAGACTGAAATGTACAGTATGATGCACGGTGCACTAAAAAAATTAGTGAGTGGCAGTAATTTTCATACTGGCTGGATATTTTTTATAGACGATGATGGACAACACGAATTAGTAGCAGAAGAAGCCTTGCCACCTGCATTAACGCATAATAAGTGCCAATATATGACTGAAGGTACGTGTTGGTGTGTCACTGCATACAAGAATAAAAAGTTAACAAAAGCTTCGAATATTATTAACTGTTCGCGTATCGTAAAAGCTACAAAAGAACACCATGATAAAACAGACGGTATTACGCATCACGCAACAGTTCCATTAAGATCAGGAAACGAACAATTTGGTTTATTAAATATAGCGACACCCAATACGAAACGTTATTCTGAAGAAGATTTGGAGTTGTTAGAATCAGTAGCATTTCAAATTGGCTCTGCTATTAAAAGGATTATTTTAACTGATCAAGAAAAAGAAGCGGCTAGAATAAATGAGCGTAACCGTTTAGCGCGTGATTTACACGATTCCGTTAACCAAATGTTATTTTCATTAAAAATTACAGCTCATGCAGCAAAAGGTATTACAGATCATGATGCAGCGAAAGAAGCGTTCCAGACGATTGAAGATACGAGTCAAAGCGCAGTAAATGAAATGAGAGCGTTAATTTGGCAATTGAAACCTGTAGGACTGGAACAAGGACTCATATCAGCGATTAAACAATATAGTCAGTTTATTCATATCGAATCTGAGTTTGAAGTGGAAGGGTTAATCGATTTACCAAATATAATCGAAGAAAATGTTTATCGCATTATTCAGGAATCATTGAATAATATTAATAAACATTCAGGCACAAATCATGCAAAAATACATTTAGAACAAGACAATGCTCAATTTAAAGCTCGTATTTCGGACAACGGTAAAGGATTTAAAAATCATCATATAGAAAATACAATTTCACATGGTTTAAGAAATATGAAACAAAGAGCACAAGTTATTAAAGGACATATTGAAATACATTCAGAAATGAATAAAGGAACAGAAATTGTATTAACTATTCCACTTTAAAGGAATTGGGGTAACAATATGGATAAAAAAATTATTTTAGTTGATGATCATCATATAGTGAGACAAGGGTTAAGGTTTTTAATAGGTACAGTAGAAAACTTTGAAATTACTGCTGATTTTTCAAGTGGTCAATTATTATTAGAATATCTTGAAGAAAATGAAGAACCTGATATCGTGTTATTAGATTTAGTAATGCCAAATATGAACGGTATTGAAGTGACTGAAATTATGAAGAAGAGATATCCTAATGTTAAAATATTAGTACTTACAAGCTTTTTAGATGAGGAACATGTGATATCAGCAATTGATAAAGGTGCTGACGGTTATGAAATTAAAGATGTTGAACCTGAAGTACTCATTCAATCGATTAAAGATGTATTAAACGGTGAGAAAAAAATTCATCCGAAAGTACAGTCAATTATTTCAGAAAGTGCACAAAGACCACACAGAGAAAATAAATTATCTAAACGTGAACTTGAAGTGTTAAGTGAAATGGTCAAAGGTAAAACAAATAAAGAAATAGCTGAAACGTTATTTGTATCTGAAAAAACGATTAAAACGCATGTTAGCCATATTTTAAATAAACTTAAAGTATCAGATAGAACACAAGCTGCAGTATATGCAATGGAACATCAATTAATAAATTAAAAGATTAAATAAATAATAGAGAAAATGTTGATTATATCAATATTTTCTCTATTTTTTTGAAAAATCTAATAATTGATATTACAAAAAGTAAACGCTTAACGTATAATGTAAAACGTAAGGGGATTTAATATTTAAACTGAAGGGGGAAATTTAATATGAAAGTCAGGAAGAATTTAACGTTAAAAATAGTTATTTCTTTAGTCTTAGGTATTACAATAGGGTCAATAATGAATATTTACGCAGGATCAGCTTTCGTAGTAAATACAAATCAATATGTTTTCAATGTTATAGGTCAAATATTTCTTAATTTAATTTTCATGTTAGTTGTACCAGTTGTTTTTGTATCAATTGTATTAGGCGTTGTTGGTGTAGGGGATCCAAAATTACTTGGTGGTATAGGCTTAAAAACACTTGGTTTCTTCTTATGTACGACAGCAATCGCAATTACTATAGCAATGTTACTAGCACTCGTATTTAAACCTGGTGTAGGACATTCTGATTTACTAAATAGTGATGATGTTAAAAAGTATGGTGCTGAACAAAAAGCTAAAACTTCTGATTCGGCAGCGCCAGAAAATCAAACTTTTGATAAAACTTTAATTAATTTATTCCCGAAAAATCCAATGAAATCAATGGTTGATCAAGATATGTTACCGATTATTACTTTTGCTATATTTATTGGTATTGGAATGATAGCACTTGGCAGGAAAGTAGAAGCGGTAAAAACGCTTTTCGAGCAGACGAACGATATACTTATGTATATCGTAACGATGATTATGAACTATTGTGCGCCAATCGGAACATTTGGATTAGTTGCAGCAGCATTTACAAATGCAGGATTTGGTGCAATTAAACAGCTCGGCATGTACTTCTTTGTTGTGTTACTCGCGTTAGCAGTACACTTCTTTGTTGTATATGGTGGAGCTGTAAAACTATTAGCAAAAAAGAATCCATTTTGGTTCTTTAAAAAATTCTTCCCAGCTATGACGGTAGGATTTAGTTCATCAAGTTCTAATGCAACATTACCGATTTCATTAGAATGTACAAAGGAAATGGGTGTGAGAAAAGAAATCAGTTCCTTCGTACAACCACTTGGCGCAACCATCAACATGGATGGTACAGCTATTATGCAAGGTGTTGCGACAATCTTTATTGCACAAGTTTCAGGCGTCAATTTATCAGTTTTACAAATGGCAACTGTAGTGGTCATTGCTGTAATTGCCTCAATCGGAACTGCTGGTGTACCAGGTGTTGGTCTAGTCATGTTAGCAATGGTTCTTTCAGCAGTTGGTTTGAACCCAGCAGCTATCGGTATCATTTTAGGTATAGATAGACTACTAGACATGACAAGAACAGCTGTAAATATTACAGGTGATGCAGCATGTGCTTTAATCTTATCTGAAAGAGAAAAATCAAAATTGGCGAAAAACTAACAATTTAACAGATTAAAGAGGTAAATTGATATAAAATTCAATTTATCTCTTTTATTTTTTGTGAAAATGTATTATGATGTTACTTGTGCTTGAAATAAATGTGTATTTTTGCAACATGAGAAAAATACATTAATAATATATATTTAGTGGAAAGGTAGTTATAAGATGGACAAACAGACATTTACAACGATAATTCAATCAAAATTCAAAATGGTTCGTATTGAGGCGGGTTACACGCAAGATACAATGGCGAATACAGTGGGGTTATCTAAAAAAACTTTAGTACAAATTGAAAAAGAAAGAGTGTTACCAAACTGGACTACATGTGTATCAATTTGTGCATTATTTAGAGATTCAGATGTATTAAATTCTACATTCGGTTGTGATCCTTTAGAAGTTATTCAAATTATTTCTCGTCATCATTGTGCATACCCAAATCATGACAACACAAGTGACATTTACTGGGTAACACTTGATTCTAAAGCAGGCTACATTTTACAATCTAATAAAAAATCAGATTTATATAGAGTGTTAAACGAAGAACGCCAACCAATTTTTGGTACAGCTAAAAAGAGAGAAGCAGAAACTTATTTCTTACGTAAAACTCAATCATTATTTGTTTAATATTTGTTAAAGGCTATTTCTTAGATTATTCTATAGAAGTAGCTTTTTTTTAAAGGAGAAAGAATATGACAGTATTTATAACAATCTTTAGTATGATGGTAATTGGCGCACTAATAGGCGGCTTTACAAATTTTGTTGCGATTAAAATGTTGTTCCATCCATACCATGAAATCAAATTATTTGGTCATAAGTTACCATTCACACCTGGACTTATTCCAAAACGACGAAATGAACTTTCAGAAAAAGTAGGACAAATGGTAACGAATCATTTGTTAACACCAGATGTTTTTAAAGAAAAATTAGTAAATCCTAGCACAAAAAATGTATTAGAAAATACAATCAAAATGCAATTCAACACGTTGAAAGAACAAAATTATACACCGCAAGATTTTATAGATCGAGTAGATTATCCACTTGAAGATAAATTAAATCAAACATTAAAAGAGACAATTAAACTAAAAGTTGATAAGTATTACGAATTGCATCAAAATGATGAAATTCAAAGTTTAATTCCTGATGAAATAACTGCTCAAATTGGTCGTCAAGTAGATAGAGTAACACCTGAAATTCTTTTGAAAGTAGATGAATACTTATCATCTGAAAAGGGTGAACAAGATATTTACACAATGGTCGAAGAATTCTTTGCTCAAAAAGGCAGAATGATCGGCATGATTCAAATGTTTATGACGACTGATGAAATTGTCATTAAAGTTATAAAAGAATTAAAAAATGTCATTAAACAAGAAAAAATTGAAAACATGATTAATTTACAAGTTCATGCAGAATACCAAAAATGGATGACTAAACCATTAGATGAAGTACTTACGATAGAAAGAAAAGATAAAGCTAAAAATATTATTGCAGATGAAATAACTGAATCAATCAATGTTAACCGCTATTTAAATACACCTCTTCATGAACTTGTACCAAGTTTATTTGAATATATGGAAGGTGAAGGTACAGAAAGATTTATTGATTACATGATTCAAAAAGTCGGAGATAATATAACAGTCATTTTAGACCGCATGAAATTGGCTGAATTAATTAAAGAACAAATAGATAGATTTGAACTATCACATTTAGAAAAATTAGTCATTGAAATCTCAAATAAAGAGTTGAAATTAATCACATTATTAGGATTTGTATTAGGTGGTATTATTGGACTATTACAAGGTATAATCGCTATTTTTGTATAAGCACTAGAAGTATGATACAGTATTATTGGAATTGATATTCTAATACAATTTATAAAAGTAGGAGAGAAATTATTATGGCTGAAATAAATATTTATGACAAAGCAAATGAACTAGAACAAGGATTACGTGAAAGTAAAGAATACAACAAAATTAAAGAACAATATGAAAAAGTAAATGCTAATCCAGAAACAAAAAATTTATTCGATGAATTCCGTGAAATTCAATTAGAATTACAAAATAAACAAATGCAAGGTGAAGAAATTTCAGAAGTAGATATCGCTAGAGCGCAAAAATCTGCTCAAGAAATTGAACAAAACGAAACAATTGCTGAATTGATGCAAGCTGAACAAGCTATGAGTCAATTAATCCAAGACATTAATCGTGTTATCATGAAACCTTTAGAAGATATCTACGGTAGTCTTGAAGAAGGCGAAGAAGGTCAACAACAATAATTTTAATTAAAGAGAGTCTTGTTTGATACATTTGTGTATCTAACAAGACTCTTTTTTTATGCATGCTTATTAACTTTGTTTTGTATCGTATAAAGGCGTTATATGGTAAAATTAAAGCATTAAAAGTATACATATCATCACGTTATTATAATGAATTGTGCTTGGATATTATAAAATGAAAATGTACTAATAGTGAAAGAGGTTAGTTAAATGATAAAATTTATACATTGTGCGGATTTACACCTTGATAGTCCATTTAAATCTAGACATTATTTAAGCCCTTCAATTTTAAACGATGTTAAGCAAAGTGGGTATTATAGTTTCACTAAAATTGTCGACGAAGCAATTAATGAACAAGTTGATTTTATAGTAATTGCCGGGGATTTATTTGATCAACATAATAGAACACTTAGAGCAGAAGTATTTTTACGAGAGCAATTTGATAGATTACAGCAAGAACAAATTTTTGTATATTTGATTCATGGTAATCATGATCCACTTTCAAAAGGTGTACATACAGTGTGGCCGGATAACGTAACAGTGTTCAGTGATAAAGTATCTACTTACCAACTGATTACGAAAAATGGTCAAGTCGTATATTTACATGGCTTTAGTTACCAAAAAGATGAAAGCTATGAAAATAAAATAGATGAATATCCTGAATCTACAGGAAATAAAGGCATCCATATTGGTGTCTTACACGGTACATATGCACAAGCATCAAATGTAAATCAACGTTATACAGAATTTAATATAGAAGATTTAAATAGTAAGTTATACCATTATTGGGCGTTAGGACATATACATGAGCGTGCGATGATTAGTGAATTATCTCAAGTACACTATCCAGGTAATATACAAGCTAGACATTTCAAAGAAAAAGGCGAAAAAGGATATCTTCTCGTTGAAGGCGATGAAGCTAAACTTGTTGCAGAGTTTAGACCAACACAGTATATTCGTTTTGAAAAAGCTGTTATTGAAACAAAAGCTAAAGGTAAACATGCTTTATATGAAGCAATTCAAAAGTTTAAAGATAGTGTGAGAACTGAAGGCAAAGCATTTTATCAATTAGATGTTTATGTTAAACATGATGAAATACTTAAACAAGAAGAAGTAAACCAAGTGATACAACTTATACAAGAATATGAAGAAAATCAAACAAACTTTATATTTATTGAACAATTAAATGTATTCTTTGATCAAGATTCAGAAGTTGCTTTAGCAAATGAATTCAACGAAGATATTTTAGAAGATGAAAATATATTAGAAGATGCATTAAGCGATTTATATATGAATCCTAAGGCAAATCGTTTTCTCGAGCCATTTAGTGACGTGGATAAACAAGCGTTAATTGAACGTGGAGAAGCAATTTTAAAAAGAAGAATGAGAGGTTAAAGCGATGAAATTAAAATCTTTAGAAATTTATGGCTATGGCCAACTCATGTCTCGAAAAATTAAATTCGACCAAAGTTTCATACAAATATATGGTGAGAATGAAGCAGGAAAATCTACAATTCAAGCCTTTATCCATTCTATTTTATTTGGATTTCCTACTAAGAAAGAAAATGAACCAAGACTTGAGCCAAGGTTGGGCAATCAATACGGTGGTAAATTAGAACTTGATTTTGATGGACAAAAAGTAGAAGTAGAAAGAGTTAAAGGTCGTGTGACTGGTGACGTTAAAGTCTATCTTCCTAATGGTAAAATTAAAGACGAAGAATGGCTGAAACAAAAGTTAAACTTCATCAATAAAAAGACTTATCAAGGTATTTTTTCTTTTAATGTATTAGGTTTGCAAGATATTCATAAAAATTTAACAGAAGAACAACTTCAAATGTATTTATTGCAAGCTGGTGCATTAGGGTCAACAGAATTTACTGGCATGAGCGATTTAATGCAAACTGAAAAAGAACTGTTATATAAGAAAAATGGCAAAAATCCAACTTTAAATGTTCAATTAGAGCAATTAAACGATTTAGAGATAAAAATCAAAAATGAAGAAAAGAAAATGTCTGAATATGAAAGACTACAAAATGAACGAGACAAAGTATCTCGTAAATTAAATCAATTAAGAGATAATGTAGGTATGCTTTCAAATAGGTTAACAGACAAAGAAAAAGAAATTTCCTTACATAGCGATGTTGTTGAATGGAAGAAATTAGAGAGTAGTTTAAATATAGAACCATACGAATTCCCTGAGCAAGGGATAGAACGCTACGAGTCAGCTATGAGAGCGACTGAAAGCATTAAAAGAGATTTAACTTTAAGAAATGAAAAGCTTGCTCAAGTCGTACATACTTTAGACCAAGTAAAGGTCATGTCGGAACGAGATGAAAAAGCATTAAATAGCATTAGACAACGTGAAACAGATATTAAAGAAAAGCATCAAGAATTAAAACAACTCAATAAACAAATTGAGGAAACTGAAAGAGATAATGAATTATTAAGACAAGATATTGGTTGGAATGAAGAATATCTTGATGTTGATACTTCAGAAGCTATGAAGACACATATAGCTGAATTAAATAGAATTAAAGATGAAAACATACTCGAGCGCGAACAAATTAAACGTGCAGTAAATCAACAAGATATAGAGCAAGAAAGATATAATAACAGCATTGAAAGATTGCATAATGATTTAGTTTCTGATGAAAATTATGAACAAAAGAAAATTTTTAATCAAAAAGCTTTAGAACTAGGTGAAAAGAAATCACTTTATCAAAAAATGGAAGAAAGCTTTAATAAGCAAAGAGAAGAAAGTAAAAAACGTAGTAAACAGTTTCGTATTGGCGCTGTTGTGAGTGGTTTATTATTAATTGCCGTTGCAATATATGCATTTATAGCGTCGCAAATTGTGTTTAGTGGTATTTTTGCAGTTGTTGGTTTAGTATTAGTCATATTGTCGTTCTTTATTAAATCTAAAGATTTAGATCATGATCAAGCATTCTCAAGAGAGATTGATGATTTAGAAGAAAAAGTTAAACAATTAAAGCAATTTTATGATTTAGACTTTAATTTAGATGAACAAACGAAAATGAGACAAGAACTGGATAGATATTACCAATCGCAAGAAATTTTAGCTACAAAGCAATCAGAATTAAAAAATGAATTAGCGCGTATCGAAGCGTTAGTTGATGAAAAAGAAAGAGCATTAAGTGAAACGAAAAGTAATTTACATGTTTCTGAGCAATTATCATCTCAGTTATTGAATGATGCTTTAAATACGATTAAGAAAATTAAACAAAATAGACTTGAATTAAATCGTTTAACTAAATTAAGAGACGAAAAAGATGAAGAACTTAAGTCATTTTATCGTGAAGCTGACAGTATTGTTAGTCATGCTGGATTGCATTATCAAGAAATATCACTGTTCCACGATGTTAAACAAGCTTTAGATGAACATCAAAAGGAATCAAATATAAAATCACGAAATATTGAGCAAGAAGCATTATTAACAAATGAGATTAATGCATTGCAAGTTAGACTTGAAGATAATAATAAAGTTATTGAAACACTGTTTAACTACATCAATGTATCAGACGAAGAAGCATATTATAGACATCATAAAGCATACATTTCGTATAATGAAGATATGGAAAGATTTAATTATTTGTCTGAATTACTGAATAATCACAATTACGATTATGATAAAAATACGCAATTAAGCTTTATGACTAAAACAGATTTAGAAAATGAAAGAAAGCAGCTGGAACTACAAGTAGATGAATATAATGACAATTATTTAAATGTTCAAGCTGAATTAAGTGACTTAAACGCCAAAATCACGCAAATGGAAACAGATGAAACACTTTCCACGATGAGACATGAATATCATTTACTGAAAGAAAAAGTAAATGAAACTGCTAAAGACTGGGCAGCTTTAAGTTATTTACAAGGCTTAGTTGAAGCGCATATTAAGCAAATTAAAGATAAACGATTGCCTTATGTCGTTAAGGATGCAACGGATATTTTAAATGCTTTAACTGAAGGGCGTTACAATCAAGTTATTTATCAAGAGCAAACCGTTCAAGTAAGACATCAGAACGGACAAATATTCCATCCTACAGAACTGAGTCAATCAACTAAAGAGTTGTTATATATTGCTTTAAGATTTAGTTTAATTAAATCATTGCATAAATACTATCCATTCCCAATCATAGTGGATGATGCGTTTGTGCATTTTGATAAACATCGTAAAGAAATTATGATTAAATATTTAATGACGATGTCAAAAGATATTCAAATATTATACTTTACATGTAATAAAGATAATAATGTACCTCAAAAACAAACAATAACTCTGACAAAAATAGAAGGAGGTAAGAGTAAATGAGAACAATAGAGGCTTTAAAACCAGGTGATGCAGTCGATCATTACTTCTTAATACATCGTGCTACTCAAGGCGTCACTGCTCAAGGCAAACCATACATGACACTCTACTTAAAAGATAAAAGTGGTGACATTGAAGCAAAGGTATGGACAGTAAGTAATGAAGATATTAAATTACTCGTACCTGAAACGATTATACGAGTAAAAGGTGACGTAATTGATTACCGTGGACGTAAACAAATGAAAGTTAATAACTTTAGAGTTGCAGTAGAAGATGACAATGTTAAATTGGAGAACTTTTTAGAAGCTGCACCTTTAACAATTGATGAAATGTCAGAAGAAATTATGACATTTATGTTAGATATTGAAAACGCAAAATTACAAAGAATTACTCGAATACTACTTAAAAAATATCAAAAAGAATATTTTACTTATCCAGCAGCAAGTTCACATCACCATAACTTTGTATCAGGATTGAGCTATCATGTTGTGACGATGTTAAGACAAGCAAAAGCATTATGTGATATATATCCAATATTAAATAGAAGCTTATTATATAGTGGAATTATTCTACATGATTTAGGAAAAGTAAAAGAACTTTCAGGACCAGTAGCAACAACATATACTGTTGAAGGTAACTTGTTAGGTCATATATCTATTGTTAGTGATGAGATATCTCAAGTAGCTAAAGAACATAATATAGAAGGGGAAGAAGTTTTATTATTAAGACATCTTGTCCTAAGTCACCACGGTAAATTAGAATACGGTTCACCAAAATTACCAATGGTTAAAGAAGCTGAAATTCTTCATTTTATAGATAATATAGATGCGCGTATGATGATGTTCGAAAAACATCTTAAAAAAGTAGATAAAGGTCAGTTCACAGAACGAATCTTTGCTTTAGAAAATAGACAGTTTTATAAACCTGAAAATTTAGATTAAACAAAAGCCCGGGATGGTAATATCCCGGGCTTTTTTGTACTATATTGCTGGTGGTGATCTTATTCTAACGGTCAGAATTCCGAATAATGGTTGTTAGAACGCTCTAACGATCCCGTTAAATATAAAAAGGGCGCTATCATTTGTTGATAGCGTCCTTTTTTATGTACTACTAGTTTAGCTTGCTGATGATTGTTGTTGTTGTGCTGCTTGCATTTGTTGTTGTTGTAATGCTTTTTCGTTTAAGATATTGTCTTCGATAGATTTTTTGATATCTTTATCTTTATAATCTACTTTATACTCATCTAATAATTTCTTATAAGCATTAATGATAATTTTTGGTTCTTTTTGTATTTTCAATTGACGATATTGTTCTTTAAGACTAGATTTTTCTTTCTTAGATGCTTCGCCTTTATCGGCTCTTATAATATGGTAACCATATTGTGATTTAACAACATCTGAAATTTCTCCGTCTTTAAGTTTAAATAACGCTTTTTCAAATGACTCGTCCATTTGACCTTTAAGTACAAAGCCTAAAGAACCGTTTTTAGCTTTAGTGCCTTCATCTTGTGATTCTTTCTTAGCAATTTTGTCAAAGTCATCTGGATTATCTTTAATTTGTTTGTCTAATTTTTCTGCTTTAGCTTTAGCTTCTTTATCACTTAAGCCATCTTTAGAATCTTTAGATTTAACTTTAATTAAGATATGAGAACCTTTTTTAGTATTATCCTCAATTTCTTTATCAGAAACTTTTACTGCGTCGTTAATAAACTCTTCTTGGTATTTAGAAGTTTTTTGAGAGTTTTTGAATTCTTTGACAGTAGCACCAGGTTTCTCTTGTTGAAGTGCTTCTTCAAATTTCTTCTTGCCGCCGTATTGCTCGATTTGCTTATCAACTTGTTCATCTAATTTCTTAGTATCAACTTTGTCTTTGTATTTATCTGCTAAGACTTTGTTTAAAACAATTTGAAATGCGTTTTGAGCTACTTCGCTTTTACCCATTTTATTTAGTACGTCTTGTGATGTAACGTCACCGGCTTTAGTTTCAACTAAAGTTTCAGATTTATCTGATCCATTACCGCAAGCGCCTAATGTTAATACAGATGCTGAAAGTGTTATAGGTAACACTATTTTTTTGATTGATTTCATAAAATAACTCCTTTTGTAAGAATACATTGATAAATATAGCATATTTATCATTTTAATTACAAAAAATAACCTATAGATGTTCAGGATCCAGTGAACGTTTTGTTAACAATTCGATTCCATTTTTTCTTTCTTCAATATAAGTTCCTCTTTTTGTGAACAAAATTATTTTTAAATATAGTAGGTCAATAATTGAAATTCCAATATTAATTGACATGATAAATAAAATGTAATGTCCATATTGAGGTATGATATTGATTAGAAAAATAGATAATGCTGTGATTACAATAAGAGGGCAGATTAATGCGAAACAAAATACTATTTTATTTACAGGTCTGTCTACACGTATATTGTATAGTGGTAATGTGCGTTTAGCTTTAGTTGTTTTGTTTATTATAAATGACTTACGATAATAAATGAGTACAATCAGATGCAACAATTTATGGATTGGATAAATTAAGCAAAGGACGAATAAGAATAATATAAACTTATCGTCCTTTAACGGTTGTCTTTGTATATAATTAAATATTTCGTAAGTGACTATAAATGTTAGAAATGAAACTAAAGCACTGATTAATATAATTCTCTGTAAACCGTAACGAGACTGTATATTAATAGATTTAGAACATAAAAACATAAGATATGTCACCTTCTAAGATAAGATTTATCTTGATATTATGCATCATCTTTAGAGTGTTCGTCAAGTAGATATTTTCTTAACTGTTCATGATTTTCATCGATATGTTTTATAAAGTCACTTCCGTATATTTGGCCGACTATATATTTCACATCATTAAACTGAGGCATCGTGTACATAACTTTTTCATATTCAGTAGCAATATCATATAATCTATTCGTATCATTCGTGTAGCTCATATACGTTTTTTGAAGAACTTCAAGACCTTTATCTGTTAATTCAAGATATGTTGTTCGTTTATCATGTTGGCTTTTTGGCATTGTTAAGTAGCCACGTTTTTCTAAATTTTTAGCGAAATTAAATACAGTAGAAACGTGCATAACACCATAATTACTCACTTCAGATATAGTCGCTTCTTCTAAACTTCTTATGATAATCAATATATGGTGCTCGTTAATATTTAAATCAAAAGGTTTAATCCATTGTTGCCAATCTTTTTCGATTGTTTTCCATAAAGCTTTCGATAACTGCGAAACTTTATGTGTGAATAACATTTTCTCTATCATGTCCCGTTCATTCGTCATAACAATCTCCCCTTTATTTGTATAATAAAAGCATGATACTGATGTATCATGCTTACAAAATAACATTTTAATAATATAATAATTTTAACACGTTTTCTATTTTTTTAGAAATGGAAGTTTTGTATTTTGAATTTCTTTTTGAATTTCATTACCACGATTCGAAATATTTTCAATATTTTTTTGAATTTGTTCGATATTAGGGTTAATATCTGCTTTAAATTCATTAATCATTGTTTTAATTTCTTCACTTAAAGACTGAATCGCGATTTGACTTTCGTCTTTTGTTTTTAATACGTAATTTTTAATTTCAAGTGCATTTTCTTTAATTTCGCTAAGTTGAATTTTTGAGTCGTCTTTTGTTGATTTCAAGTCAGTTTTTAAAGCGTCACCTGAGCGATCTGTATTTAATATTGCTGTAGTAAAACCAGTAGCTAGTCCTACGCCTACACCTAAAGCAAGTCTTGAAAATTTCATGATATGTCCTCCTTGAACTCTATTATTAATTAAAATACCCTTAAATATTAATTGTATTCATTTAATCTAAATTTGATTGTATCGTTTTTGCTATTTCTTCTTTTTTAGTATCGTCTATTTTGTCTTCGTTTGTATTCCAAATATAGCCAAAACCATCGATGTCATTCTCATATCTAGGAATGAGGTGGAAGTGGATATGAAATACAGATTGAGATGCGAACTCTCCATTATTTTGAATGATGTTAAGTCCATCTGGGTTAAATGACTTTTTAATTGCTTTAGCAACAATCGGTAAAGCTTCTGCTAAATGCTTCATTGTTTCAGGATCTGTTTCATATATGTTTGCTGATGCCTTCTTAGGTATTAGTAAAGTGTGACCTTTAGTAACCTGCGAAATATCTAAAAATGCATATACATAATCATTTTCGTAAATTTTGTATGAAGGTATTTCGCCTTTAATGATCTTGCTGAATATCGTTTCTGACATAATATCATCTCCTAAGTAAATATAATGTTTATTATATCAGACAAGTAGCATCAACTCACTAGTTTAGGGTATTATTTAATGAATGAAACGATAAGAACATGCTACAATATATTTCGGAGGTGTTTTCACGTGACAATTAAAGTGAATAATTTAACGGGTGGTTATGGTAAAAAAGCTGTAATCCATGATATCTCATTTGAATGTAAACCTAATGAAGTTGTCGGTTTAATAGGTTTAAATGGAGCAGGGAAGAGTACTACAATTAAACATTTATTAGGCTTATTAACACCACAACAAGGTGAGATGACGATCAATAATATTGATATTAAAGAAGATATAGAAGCATATAGAAGAAATCTGACATATATTCCGGAAAGCCCGGTATTATATGATGAATTAACTTTAGAAGAACACATCTATATGACTGCAATGGCGTATGGTATTGATAAAGAAACGGCACTTGAACGTGCGATGCCACTTTTGAAAAGGTTGAGATTAGATAATGAATTAAAAGTATTTCCAATTCATTTTTCTAAAGGTATGAAACAAAAAGTAATGATTGTGTGTGCGTTCTTAGTTGAACCATCACAATATATTATTGACGAACCATTTCTTGGATTAGATCCACTTGGTATACAAACGATGTTAGATTTGATTGTTGAAAGAAGAAATCAAGGTTCATCTGTTTTAATGTCAACACATATTCTAGCAACTGCAGAAAGATATTGTGATCGATTTATTATTCTTCATCAAGGTAAACTAATTGCGATGGGGAACCTTGACGAATTGCGAGAATTGACTGGTTTAACAGATGCAACATTGGATGATATTTATATACATTTAACACAAGGTGAAGCATATGAATGATGCTAAAACTTTATATAACTTAAGACAAAAAGAAGAAATCATAGAAAAGATAAATTATAATAAATTTATCTTTAATGGTCATTTTTTAATCTTTATAACAATCATGCTTGGCGCTTTTGCATTAGGATATAGTAATTGGTTGAAAGATATACCGCAAAATATTAACTATAAATTAATTTTAAGTGTCATTCTTTCGTTTGTATCCATTTTTCCAATAAGAACTTTATTTAGAGAAGCGGATAAATTATATTTACTACCATTTGAAAAGCATTTAAACATTTATATTAAAAAAGCTATATTCTATAGTTATATCAATCGTTTATATTTACCGGTCATTGTCCTTGTAATAGGTTTACCGTTATTTTATAAAATAATGGGCAGTGAATTTTACTTGTATATCGTTACTATCGTATTAAGTTTTATTTTTCCGATGTTAGGATTAATTATAAAATGGTTTTGGATAAAATATGGTCTTGATATATGGAGCGTTAACGTATTGCTCTTTATCGTATATGCAAGTGGCTATTATACGACGCTTGCAGTAGGGCTTTTTTCAGGAATATCCACGATCATAATTTTAAGTGCATTCATTTTATTAATGAACATGCTTAATAAAAATACGTTCTACCAATGGGAAACGCTTATTTCAATAGAGTATAACCATAAAATGAACTACTATAAATTCGTTAACATGTTTACGGATGTAAAAGTATTGAATGAAAGAACTGTAAGAAGAAGATATTTAGATGTATTTTTAAAAGTACCATCAGCGAAGAAATTCAATGAGAACTATATGTACAAATATTTATTTGTTAGAAGTTTTGCGAGAGGTAAAGATGCATTCTTTATCGTGTTGAGATTTCTTATTATAGGATTGATATTGATATGGTGGATTGATCAAGCAGTTATATCAGCTATATTAGGTGCTTTAATTATGTATTTATTGATATTACAACTTTCTCAATTTTATAAGCAACAAGCTTATGGATTGTGGCCACAAGTTTGGCCGGTGAGTGAGGATAAAGTTATAAAAGGATATCATCAATTCTTACTATCTATGATGTGGATACTTAGTGTTGTTTTATCAATTATATATATCGTGAAATTTACAACGACACTTTATTTTATAATTTTATTCTTTATTGTAGGATGGTTAACGATCGATGCTTCAATTAAAAAAATAAAAAAACATCAAGAACTATTAAGAGATTAAATGAAAATAAAAAGACAAACTATATTTTGAGGTAAAAACCTCAAATTGTAGTTTGTCTTTTTATTATGCTTCGTCTTCTTCAGGTCTATACCAATATTTTGTGTAGTTAGCAGATGAATATTGTTCTGCTCCTGAAAATTTTCTTGTAGCTTCTCTTGAAAAGTATTCTGTATAAAATGATGATTTAGTAAAATCTTCATATAAATCATTTGATTCAAAGCCAATTAAAATCATATAAGTATCGCCTTTTTTTGGCTTTAATAATCTAAAGGATTCGAATCCTTCAAATTCACTAAATTGATTATCAACATCAACGTAGTGGTTTTCGAAGCGATGTAGCATTTCATCAGAGACGGGTATATAACTAGCAGCTATAAATTCATGGTTGTAAAATTCACCTTTAGATTCTAGAACACGATATTCTCTTGGAGATGAAAATACAGTTTCCCCAGTTGTTTCATGAATGAGTACAGTTGTATCTTGTCTTGTATAATGATGAATATTTTCTCCTGGGTATTTTTTCATAATATTATGAAGAAACTGGTAAGTGCCTGTAGTTATATAAAATTTCATAATTCAAACCTCCTTTATATCTTTAATTTGATTATAAACATGTAAGCGTTAAAATCAAACATTTATATATATCTTTTGTATAATTTATGACTTTTTGTGCTTAAGGATGTCATTATATAAGAATATGTTAAAATAAATTGTAATGATTATAAAGAGGTGGAAATAAATGACTGTACCGTTTAATGAAACAATTTTAAAAGCAGCAAAAGGTGAGCAAACGACGCATACACCAGTATGGTTTATGAGACAAGCAGGGCGTTCACAACCTGAATATAGAAAAATAAAAGAAAAATATTCATTGTTTGAAATCACACATCAACCAGAACTTTGTGCGTATGTCACAAAATTACCTGTAGATCAATATAATACAGATGCTGCGATTTTATATAAAGATATTATGACACCTTTAACTGGAATAGGTGTAGATGTAGAAATTAAATCTGGAATTGGACCAGTAATCCATAATCCAATAAAAGATATTTCAGATGTTGAGCATCTCGGACAATTAAATCCAGAAGAAGATGTAAAGTATGTTTTAGACACGATTAAACTTTTGACTGAAGAACAGTTGAATGTACCGTTAATCGGATTTACTGGTGCACCATTCACACTTGCGAGCTATATGATTGAAGGTGGGCCGTCTAAAAATTATAATAAAACAAAAGCATTTATGTATAAACAACCAGAAGCATGGTTTAAATTAATGGATACTCTTGCAGATATGGCTATTCGATATACACACGCTCAAATTGATGCAGGCTGTAAAATGATTCAAGTATTCGATTCATGGGTTGGCGCTTTAAATGCTGAAGACTATCACTATTTTATAAGACCTTCTATGAACAAAATATTTTCTGCTATAAAAGAAAAAAATGTTCCTGTGACAACATTTGGTGTTGGTGCAAGTCATTTAATAGAAGAATGGAATCAATTGCCTGTTGATGTAATAGGATTAGATTGGCGTTTGCAAATAAAAGAAGCGCGTGAAAAAGGCATTACTAAAGCATTACAAGGTAATTTAGATCCTGCCATTTTATTAGCACCGTGGGAAGTAATTGAGGAACGATTAATTCATATTTTAGATCAAGGATTAATGGACAACAATTATATATTTAATCTTGGACATGGCGTATTTCCTGAAGTTCAACCTGATACGTTAAGAAGAGTAGCTCAATTCGTACACGACTATTCTGCAAAATATAAATCACAACAAAAATAAATACTATAAATAGCTTTAATTTTATATAAAGGGAGTAAGAAAATGACTAAAAAAGTGGGACTCTTAGTTATGGCATATGGCACACCATATAAAGAAAGTGATATCGTACCTTACTATACGCATATTAGACGTGGTCGTAAGCCATCTGAAGAACAAATTGAAGATTTAAAAGGACGTTATAATGCAATCGGGGGAATTTCACCTTTAGCAGGTACAACTGAAAAACAAGCTGAAAGTCTTGTAGGTGCATTAAATGAAACTTACGAAGATGCTGAATTTAAAATGTATATTGGATTAAAACATATTAATCCATTTATTGAAGATGCAGTAAAAGAAATGAACAACGATGGTATAGAAGAAGCGGTAACAATCGTTTTAGCACCACATTATTCTAATTTTTCTGTAGGCAGTTATAATAAACGTGCTAAAGAAGAAGCGGATAAATATGGCATAACATTACATCATGTGGAACAATTCTATAAAGAACCAGCATTTATAGATTATTGGACTTCAATGATAAATGACACATTACAAATGATTCCAAAAGAAAGTCATGACGAGACAGTTTTAATCGTGTCAGCGCATAGCTTGCCTGAGAAAATTAAAGAAGCTAACGATCCATATCCAGACCAACTTGAAGAAACAGCTAAAATATTAGCCGAAAAATCAAACATAAAAAATGTTTCAGTTGGTTGGCAATCAGAAGGTCAAACGGGAGAACCATGGTTAGGACCTGATGTTCAAGATCTTACACGTGACTTATACAAAGAACATGGATATAAACATTTCATTTATACACCAGTTGGATTTGTTTGTGAACATTTAGAAGTACTGTATGATAATGATTATGAGTGTAAAGTAGTATGTGATGAGCTAGGTGTAAATTATCATAGACCGCCGATGCCAAATATTGATCCTAAATTTATAGAAGCAATGGTAGAAGCAATAAAGAAAAAATTCTAATATGTTTTTAATATGAAAGAAGTGTTTAGCATGGCAAAACGTATCGCAATAATAGGGGCAGGGATAACTGGGTTATCTGCTGCCCATTATTTAAGAAAAGAAGATCCAAATATTCAAATTGATGTATATGAACAACAAGATAGAGTCGGCGGTAAAATTAAAACATACCGTAAAGATGGTTATACTATAGAACTAGGTCCTGAATCCTACCTTGGTAGAAAAACAATTATGACTGAATTAGCAGAAGAAATTGGAATAGCCGATGATTTAGTTACAAATAAAACGGGTCAATCGTATATTTATAGTCATAATAAACTTTATCCAATTCCAGGTGGATCTATAATGGGTATACCAACTGAAATTAAACCGTTTCTTAAAACTCAACTTATATCTCCAGCAGCTAAACTGAGAGCAGGATTAGATTATTTTCTTCCTGTAAAACCTATGAATACAGATGTTTCTATAGGTCACTTTTTTAGACAGAGATTAGGTAATGAAGTATTAGAGAATTTAATTGAACCATTAATGGCTGGTATATATGGCGCAAACATTGATAAATTAAGTTTGAAATCTACTTTTCCACATTTTAAAGAGCAAGAGGAAAGAGAAGGCAGCTTAATTAAAGGTATGATTGCTCAAAAAGCTCAGAATAATGCCAATAAGAAAGTGACCGTTAAGCCTAAAGGACAATTCAAACAATTTAAAAATGGTTTAGAATCATTTATTAATACTTTAAGAGACAATCTAGAAAGTAGAAATGTGAATATACATTTAAATACAGCAGTTCAAAATGTAACTGAAAAAGATGAAAAATCAATTTTAACAATCAATGATAAAGATTATGACTATGATGGTGTGATCATTACGACACCACATCAACATTTTGTGAAATGGTTTAAAGATGACTTGTATTTAGATTATTTCAATTACATGCCTAGTACGAGTGTTGCAACTGTAGTAATGGCATTTGATAAAGAACAAGTAGTAAATGATAAAGATGGTACAGGATTCGTTATAGCTAGAACAAGTGATACAGCGATAACGGCATGTACATGGACGAATAAAAAGTGGCCACATACAACGCCAGAAGGTAAAGTCTTATTAAGAGCATATGTTGGTAAACCAGGCTCAAATATTATACGTCATAAAGATGAAGAACAACTTAAACAAGTTGCTTTAAATGATTTGAATAAAATAATGACTATAAAAGGTGAACCAGAATTTTCTATTGTGACTAAAATGCCGAATAGTATGCCTCAATATGAAGTAGGGCATATCGATCGAATTAGAGATATTCAAGAACATATAGAAAACACATATCATAATTTAATTATTACAGGTTCTTCTTTTGATGCAGTTGGATTACCAGATTGTGTGCAAATGGCTAAAGATGCAAGCGACAAAATGATAAATTACTTAAAAGATTAAGTATTTTTAATATTTTAAGGTGAAACGGGGAAGATTAAATCGACTAAATGCGATATATCTTTCCCGTTTTTCTCATTTTATATTGTTATATTCGAGGTTTTCTGAATAATTATTTTCCCTTTAGTGACAAATGTCACATAGATGTTAAAAGTTCTAATTTTTTATTAAGAAAAGTAAAGAAATAGCATTGACGTTCTTCATTTTTCTATATATAATTAAGAAGTTCTCAATTAGAGGCCCCTTGGTCAAGCGGTTAAGACACCGCCCTTTCACGGCGGTAACACGGGTTCGAGTCCCGTAGGGGTCACCATTTTTTATTAAAATAAAATTAATATTTTCTTGACATAATATTAATAAACATGTTATATTTATAAGGTAGCCAATTTACTTATTATTAACGTGGGATGGAGCAGTTCGGTAGCTCGTCGGGCTCATAACCCGAAGGTCGGTGGTTCAAATCCGCCTCCCGCAATACTTTTTTTAGTGGTCCCGTGGTGTAGCGGTTAACATGCCTGCCTGTCACGCAGGAGATCGCGGGTTCGATTCCCGTCGGGACCGCCATTTTTTAAATTTGGCTCAGTAGCTCAGTCGGTAGAGCAAAGGACTGAAAATCCTTGTGTCGGCGGTTCGATTCCGTCCTGAGCCATACTTTTTTACAAGTATGGCGATTGTGGCGAAGTGGTTAACGCATCGGATTGTGGTTCCGACATTCGTGGGTTCGATTCCCATCAGTCGCCCCATTATAGTTTTTATTAAGCGGGTGTAGTTTAGTGGTAAAACCTCAGCCTTCCAAGCTGATGTTGTCGGTTCGATTCCGATCACCCGCTCCATTATTATTCCACAGTAGCTCAGTGGTAGAGCTATCGGCTGTTAACCGATCGGTCGTAGGTTCGAGTCCTACCTGTGGAGCCATAAAGGCCCCTTGGTCAAGCGGTTAAGACACCGCCCTTTCACGGCGGTAACACGGGTTCGAGTCCCGTAGGGGTCATATAATCAGAGGTGAAATATCGCTTCTGATTTTTTTATTTGTGGAGAGTTGTCCGAGCTGGCCGAAGGAGCACGCCTGGAAAGTGTGTAGGCGCCACAAGCGTCTCGAGGGTTCGAATCCCTCACTCTCCGTTTGTACCTTAATATTAACAACATCCAAGACGTTGATATTGCTAAAACTCCCGATGTAGCGGGGGTTCTTTTTTTATGTTCATTCAATAAAATAGCGTAATCAGATTTCTACGCCAACCTGACGCCAATATTAATAAAATTTTGTTATTTTTATGTAATCTGACGCCAACGTCAACGCCAACATAAAATACATTCCAAGACTAGGCAGAGTAGGAGCTTGAGGATTACAAGTTAGAAATAGCTTTTAATGCCTTTTCTTCTTTTCTGTCTTTTGTTTCGTCTAATAAGTGACTATATGTGTCATTGCTTTTAAGAAATAAATTAATTGAGATCTTTGAGAGTTTAAAGATAAGTGGTAGGATTATGTAGTATAATATATCAAAAAAATACTAGGGTAGGTGAGCTACCCTAGTAATATAAAAGCTTGTGCTATTTTGGGATAACAAATAAATAAATAGGTAAATGAATATGCCCAATGCACATTTTTTCGTAAATTTTGTTGGTGATTATTGTTTCATTGAATAATCAACTTCTTTTAAATCGCTTAGTTTATATTTTTTCTCACCTAAATTTTTACCACTAATACCTTGCCTAAATTTTACTATGACATCGTTTTTACTTTTCAGTTCATATGTCATGATTCCTTTAGCTTCTTTTCCTTTTTTGATGTTATCATGTGTATGTTCTTTCCATTCCTTATAATCATCTTCATTAGCCGATATACTTGGATCAAGTTTAGTTTCTGTATTTTCATCATCTTGGAATATTGAAGTAGTTGCCATGAATAATGTAGAAGGACTTATATTCTTGTCTGTTTTATTAGTTGCTAAGATTTTGAATACAATATTCTTTTTATTAGTATCTTTATCATTTAAAATAAATACTTCTTTGATAGTATAATATCCATCTTCAATAACAACTGTGTCATTTTTGAATTGAACTTTGTTTGTATTTACTTTTTCGTCAGATTTTTCTTTTGTTTCAGTTTTTTCTTTTGATTCTTCTTTTTGGTCGCATCCTCCTAAAACTAATAATGATGATAGTAACAAAATTGCTGGTTTTTTCATATTGTTCCCTCCAAATTGGTTTTATATATAATAGATGTTATTTTTTGACATTTAAAGACAAAAAATAACACTTAAATATCATAATATATCCATATGTATATTTATGATTTGCAATTCCCAATTCCCTTTGAAGTAGTGGGGTTCTTTTTGTTTGATCAATATTATGTAAATAGATCCTTGTTACAATAATATTCAAGGATAGCCGAACTACCCCTGAATTTATTGTGATGGTGTAGTTTGCTCAATAACTCTATTTCTATATTGTTCATATGTTTCACCTGGTTCTATACTGAACCCCGGTCCACCACCAATACCTTGGTATTTATCGGGGTTTTTATTGTAGTCTTCTGTAAAAGTTTTTGCTCGTTCATAGTCTGCTCTTGAAGGACCTGACTCATTATTTTCTATATTAGGTGTTGGTTGATTTGTTTCAACTTGATGTTTGTTTGGTGTTTGATTGTTTATATTAGAATTATTATTTTGGTTAGGATTTATTTCTTCCTGTTGAGTTATAGTATCTGATGATGGTGTAGTTTGATTATTATTGTTTTGTTCAGTAACTTGTTTATTTTTATTTCTTTCTTTTTCTTCATTTTTCTCTTTATCTTTGTTCTTTATCTCGGATTTTTTCTTATCTTCTTTAGATGAGCTTTCTTCTTTTTGATTACAACCTCCTATAATTAATAAAGATGATAGTAATAAAGCTGCTGTCTTTTTCATGTTAGATCCTCCAAACTGGTTTTTTATATTAATTATGTTATTTTTTGACAAATAAAATGAAAAAAATAGCACTAATAAAATCTAGTGTAACTAATTGTATGTATCTTCAGTGAGTTCTCCATGTCGAATTGATACTAATAATATATAATTTATCTTTGAGAAAGGGAATATCATTACCAAGTTATTGGTGATTTCGATTATTTTTCTTATTATCTAATTATAATACATAAAAGATAAGTTTTTATTGTGTATATCTAGTGTATTTATTGTTTCTTTTTTGGAGATGTTGAAATAATATATTCACATGCTTCTTGCTTTAGTGGGGTGCTGGTGTGGATTTTGGTTTATATTAAAGATAAGTGGTAAAAATAAAAGAGCGTAAATTCATTTGAAAACAAGAATTTACGCTCTTTCTATCTTAGTTAGGAATGGCAATGTCAGCTAAGTATTCAGTTTCTTTTTTATTTTCTATTTTGTTCTCAATTTCATCTACATAATTTTGATAAATAGCTATCGTGTCTTCTAAAGTTGCTTTATGTTCATTTAATATATCTGTTAGTGTAATTGCGTTATTATGGAAAGAACTTAATTTTTCTTTAATTTGGCGAATTGGCATATTTAATCTTCTTAAACAAATAATGAAATTAATCATTTCTATATCTTTTTCAGAGTATAAGCGGTTATTATTTTCATCTCTTGATATGTTTTGAATTAAATTATGTTTTTCGTAATATCTTATTTTACTGGAGTTGATATCCATTATTTTAGCGACTTCATTTATATGATAATATTTCATAGAGCTTATCCCTTTCTTTAAACCTTGGTTTAAGTGTTATAGTGTTCAGTATAACAAATAGGAAAGAAGAAAGGAAAATTTTAATATGAAAAAAATATTGATAGCAGTAACTAGCGTTTCAAAATATCCTAACATGGAAAGACCAACAGGCTTATGGTTAGGAGAAGCAGTACATTTTGCTGATGAAATGTACAATAAAGGATATGAAATTGATTACGTAAGTCCTATGGGTGGATATACACCACTTGATCCAGAAAGTTTAAAACCTGAAGCAATGACAGATTTAGACTGGAAATACTATGAAGATAAAAACTTCATGAATAAATTAGGTAATACACTTAAACCATCTGAAATTAATGCTTCAGACTATGAATTAATTTATTATGCAGGCGGACATGGCGTAATCTGGGACTTCTTAGATAATGCAGAACTTCAAGAATTATCAAAAGAAATATATTCAGCAAACGGCATTGTTTCATCAGTATGTCACGGAGCAATTGGCTTATTAAATATTAAAGATGAAAATGGAAAATATCTTGTAGAAGGTAAAGAAGTAACTGGTTTCTCAAATTCTGAAGAAAAACAAATCGGACTTGATGAACATGTTCCTTATTTAACTGAAGACGAATTAAATAATAAAGGCGCAAGATTTTCTAAAGATGATAACTGGACTTCATATGCAGTAGTAGATGGAAGACTAGTTACCGGTCAAAATCCACAATCTGGTAAAGAAGTTGCTAAAAGAGCATTAGAAATTTTAAACAAATAATTTCTATTTATAATATATATTGAAGATGTTAGAGCCCTCGAAATTTCGAGGGCTCTAAGTTTGTAGATAAACTTAACCGATTAAAAACTCGCTTGCCTAGGGTACAGTCTCAGCCTGTAGTCTTCGACTCGTACTATTCCCTCAGGCGTCTCGTTTTTAATCGGTTTTTCAGCTCTAACGTGAAAGAATTAAAAAACAATCCCCTTAGAAATTCTAACGAGAAAGAAATCCAAAACAATCCCGTTAGAGCCATTTTGGCTATATAAAAGTGTAAAATCACATTTAAAACAGGTCTTTTTCAGCTCTAACGTGAAAGAATTAAAAAACAATCCCGTTAGAATTTCTAACGGGAAAGAAATCTAAAACAATCCCGTTAGAGCCATTTTGCCTACTAAAAAGTGTAAAATCACATTTAAAACAGGTCTTTTTCAGCTCTAACGTGAAAGAATGAGAAAACAATCCCGTTAGAATTTCTAACGGGAAAGAAATCTAAAACAATCCCGTTAGAGCCATTTTGCCTACTAAAAAGTGTAAAATCACATTTAAAACAGGTCTTTTTCAGCTCTAACGTGAAAGAATGAGAAAACAATCCCGTTAGAATTTCTAACGTGAAAGAAATCTAAAGCAATCCCGTTAGAACAAAACCTGCTAACAATTTCTCTTTAAGTGACTTTGTCCACAGTCTGTGAGCCCTCGAAATTTCGAGGGCTCTTTTTCTGTGCTTAAAAAACCTATAATCGCATTTTTAATTGTATATATATGTAATATGTGGTAAAAATAAGTATAGCGTTTTGGTTCATTTGAGGACGGCTTATATAAAAATAATACTTTGTTTTACACTTTGGAGGCAGTAATGAAATTAGCATGGTTAATAGATACAACAACTTATATAGATCAAAATGTTGATAAGAAGGATTTATTTGTCGTTTCATTATCAACTATTATAAATGGTAAACCGTATAAGGATACGGAGTTTGAAAGTTCTAAATCATTTTTTAAATTATTAAAAGAGAATGGTAATGGGGCTAAGACGGCTCAACCGACACCGCAAGATTTTATTGAGGTTTATGAACAAATTGAACAAGAGGGTTATACGCATGTTATTGCGATTCATCCTTCAAGTAATTTATCGGGTACGTATGCTTCGTCACTTACAACTTCACAAACTTTTTCTATGGAAACGCATGTTATTGACAGTGGTACTGGTGGTTTTCCTCAAAAAGCTTTAGTCGAATATGGGAAGAAGTTGTTAGATGATGGTTTATCTTTTGAAGAGATAAAGAGTAAACTTGAATCTGTTAAAAAGTCGAGTGAATTATATTTGTTACCAAAGAATTTACATCAATTGAAGAATAGTGGTCGCGTTTCGAATAGCAAATATATTTTAAGTGGTTTGTTGAATATCAAACTATTATTAAAGTTAGAACTTGGAACGATAGATTTAAAACTGAAATCTAGAGGAATGAAGAAAATAGAAGCTTATTTAGTACAGCATATTAATGAAGCAATTAAAAATGGTGTACAGAGAATTGCGGTACTTCATGCTGGTAATGATACTGAGGCGCATATATGGAAAGAGCGTATTCTTACTATAAATAGAAATGTTGAAGTACTTATAGAACCTTTAGTTCCAGTAGCTAGTGTACATACGGGTTATGGAACAATTGCTATAGCTTGGATAAATATAAATGAATAAAAAATATTAATCGTATAGAGATCTACTAAACTTAGAATAAAAAATGCTGAGACATAAATATGTCTCAGCATTATTTTTTTATATTAATTAAATAAAAGCGCTTTTATTTATTTTTTTAAGTTTAACCTCTTGTTTTATTCTTTCAAAAGTACTAATATAGTTAAATCTGATTAAAATTATAGGAATAAAGGAGTGACATAAAATGAAGAAGTATCCTTTAGCGATATGGATATTAAGTTTAGGTGCATTTGCGATTGGTATGACAGAATTTGTCGTTATGGGACTTTTACCAAATGTTGCAAGAGATTTAAATGTAACTGTATCTGACGCTGGTCAATTAATAACTGGTTACGCATTAAGTGTGGCGATAGGTGGTCCACTTATTGTATTGGCAACTTATAAATTACCGAGAAAAAATCTTTTAATTTTATTAATGAGTATCTTCATTATTGGTAATGGAATAGGTGGAATAGCACCTACATATGGATTGCTTATGCTAAGTAGAGTTGTAGCTGCATTAGCTCACGGTTCTTTCTTTGGTATAGGTTCAATATTAGCAGCAAGCATGGTTCCTACGCATAAGAGAGCGAGTGCCATGGCTATCATGTTTATGGGTCTAACAATGAGTAATGTATTAGGTGTGCCATTTGGTACGTTTGTTGGTCAAATGTTAGGTTGGAAAATGACATTTATCATCATTAGTTTCTTAGGTTTATGTACACTTATTGGTATTATTAAATTTGTGCCAAACCAAAAAGACACACAACCAATTTCTATTAAAAATGAACTGAGTGTCTTAAAAGATTTAAAATTATGGTTAACTTTAGGTACAACTTTATTTGGTTTTAGTAGTGTATTTGCATATTTCACATACATTTCTCAAATATTGACTGATGTAACGCATTTTGATGAAAGCTGGATTTCATTTCTATTAATTATTTTCGGCGTAGGTGTTACGTTAGGAAATATTATTGGCGGAAAATTAGCCGATTGGAATTTAAATCGCGCTTTAAAAATTATTTTTATAGCATTTCCAATTTATATCTTTATGATGTACTTCATTCAAGATTATACGTTCTTAATGGTATTCGGAATACTCATATTTGGATTAATGGGATTTAGTATGAATCCTTCATTACAATATAAGAGTATGGTTATTTCTCAAGATGCACCGATGCTTGCAAGTACAATGAATCAATCAGCATTTAACATTGGTAATGCTTTAGGTGCTTTTGTAGGTGGACTTGTAATTACGCATTTAGAAGTAAAAGATTTAGCATTAGTGGCACCGTTCTTAACTATTATAGGTTTGATATTCTTAATTTTAGAATTGATTGTTACGAAAAAAGGTGAAAAACAAACGGCATAAACCATAATTTATAAAAGCATTTTACATGTTCAAATATAAATTTATAGGTATAATGAATAATGGTATTAAGGAGGTCCGATTATTAATGAAACATTGGATTGAAGATCGTGCGAATGAAGCGCCCGATAAAATTGCTATTATTCAAGATGAAAGAAAATTAACCAATCAAGAATTGTTTGATCAAGCTAAAATGTATGCTTACTTTTTTAAACAATTGAATCAAAAAAGAATTGGTTTATATATAAAAAATGATATTGAACATGTTGCCTTAATAATAGGGGCATGGTTAGAAAATATCGAAGTTGTGATGATAAATACGAAATTAACTGCTTCAGAAATTGAAAATCAATTACAAACGGTTGATGTTGATATTGTATTGTCATATCAAGCACTAAACATTAAACAGCAAGTTAAACTTATAGAAGATATAGTATTACAAGATCGTGTGAATGAAACTTACACATTAGATTTGAATCATATCGCTACAATCATGTTTACGTCTGGGACAACTGGTCCGGCAAAAGCAGTTCCGCAAACATTTTCAAATCACTATTATAGTGCAGTAGGGTGTAAAGAGACGCTAGGTTATGATCAATCAACGAATTGGTTGTCTGTTTTGCCGATATATCATATTTCAGGTTTAAGTGTACTTATTAGAAGTTTAATATTTGGATTTAAAGTTATTTTAGAGCCTAAATTTGAAGCGAAACGTGTGATGAACATGATAAAATCCGACAATATTACGCATTTATCATTAGTTCCGCAAACGCTTCAATGGCTAATGGATGATGGATTGGACCAACCTTATCAATTAGAAAAAATATTACTTGGTGGCGCGAAATTATCGGATAAACTGATTCAAGATTCGTTAAATAAAAATTTACCTATATATAATTCCTTTGGTATGACAGAGACGTGTTCTCAATTTGTGACAGCAAGTCCTGAAATGCTAGCTGAAAAGCCACGTACAGTCGGAAAAATAGCTTCAAATGTTAAGTTAAAGATTATTAACCAAGACAATAATGGTCACGGTGAAATTATTGTTTCAGGTGGTAATGTTATGAATGGATACTTAACATCGATTAATCGCGACCAAGATTTTGTAGACGGTTATTTTAAAACGGGTGATGTTGGCTCAATAGATGAAGAAGGCTTTGTATATATTTATGATAGAAGAAAAGATTTAATCATTAGCGGTGGGGAAAATATTTATCCTTATGAGATAGAACATACAATTTTAAATCATCAAGATGTTATCAATTGTGTGGCAGTTCCTGTAAATGATGAAAAATGGGGACAAGTACCAGCACTTGCATATGAAGCAGATCATGAAATCGATATTGAAGCGTTTCAAGCTTTGTTAAATAAACATTTAGCGAAATATAAACATCCAAAATACTTTTGTAGAATTGATGCCATACCGAGAACTTCGACTGGTAAAGTTTCAAGACATAAAGTGAAAGCGTGGATTGAACATGAAGCAAAATGAGCTTAACTTTTACACATATAAAGCAAACTTTAAAATACCGATTCAAACACCATTAACAACATTACAAGAACGGGAAGTACTTATCGTTGAATGGAAAGATAAAAATGGACAAACTTATTATGGAGAATGTAATGCATTTTCTAGTGATTGGTACCATTTTGAAACGATACAAACGGTAAAAGAAGCATTGCAATTATGGTTTGAAACGCATAAAATTGATGACTTTGAAAGTTACGAAATAGCATGTCATAAAATTAATGAACTGGACAAGTATCCAAATGCGAGAAGCGCTATGTCGATGGTGTTCTTTCAAAAATTTCATAAACTAGATGACGTAGAAGTAGATTATGGCGCTACAATTAATGGTAATCTTGAACAACATTTTAAAAATTATAACAACAAGCTTCCAACTAGAGTTAAATTAAAATGGCATACAGAAATTGAAGAAGATATACATTATTTAACGGATCATTATCCACAAATTAAAAGGGCGATCGATGCTAATGGTGTACTTAATGGTGAAGATGTTCTATTGCTAAACCAATTTAAGGACGATAACTTTATTTACATCGAACAGCCTTTTAAAGATTATGATAAGTATAATAAATATAGAGAACAATTAAACTTACCAATATTTATTGATGAATCTGCAGAAAGTATTGAACAAATTAAAAAATTTATTCATGCTGAACTAATAGATGGCGTCGTTATTAAACCATCTAGAGTGGGTGGAATTGATAAAGCATTGGAAGTTATTCATTACTGTAATGAACATGATATTAAATTCGTTGTTGGTGGAATGTATGAATTTGGTTTAAGTGGCTATTTTACAGCTTATTTAGCTCAATTTAGTCATTATCCAAGTGATATAACACCAAGTGATTATTACTTTGATGAAGATTTTATAAGTAATCCTTCTATTTTAAATGGGAATAAAGTATTTTATACACCACCTAAAGTAGAATTAAATAAATTATTAAAATAAAAGGCATAAACGCTAGGGAGCTGCGTTTATGCCTTTTATTTATTATTCATCTTTTTTAGGTGGGACTGGGTCATAGCCACCTTCATGAAATGGGTGGCATTTTAATATTCTCTTCGTTCCTAACCAAGTTCCTTTTATAACACCATATTCTGAGATTGCTTCTACAGCGTAGTTTGAGCATGTAGGTTCAAAGCGACATGTAGGTGGTGTTAATGGTGAAATATAACGTTGGTATAGCCGAATCAATTTAATAAATAGTTTCTTCATAATGATACACCTACTTGTATTTATTTTTTGTTAAATTTTCATACGGTTTAACTTCAGTTTTGTTATATTTATAAAAATGAGTTGTTTGTTTCATATGAATTTTTATCGTTTCATTTTTGATTTTTCCTGTTGCAGTAATATCAAAAGTAAGTTTTTTAGGTAAGCTTTTGTCATCTTGTAGTGTTAAATTAAAATTACCTTTTTTAATTTTTAAATCATCTATATTACTTAAGAATTTTTGATCTATTAATGGAGATTGACTGTAACCTAGTTGATATAAATATTTCATGACGCTTCCAGTGCCTTCGTATGATAAAGTACGATTATCAATATTGATATCATCTTCAATTGGTTTTAATAAACTTTGATTAAAAGTCGTTAAGTCGAACCAGTCTTGACCAAGTTTTTGATAGTAATCTACTTCTGCATTTTGAGCATTATAGTTTAAGTAATGTGACTTTGGTGAAGATTTTAAGTCGTTAGAATCAATGTAAATACTCTTGTTATTTGTTTTGAATTGCTTATGATTACTTTTTTGTTCAATATCAAACGCCATTTTATCGTGATGGTTCGTACGACCATAAGATAACTGGTTTAACTTTGTTTGTTTATCTTGAAAATCAACAGTTGTTTCATTTTCAGATTTAATTGAATGCGTATCAATTTTTTTAATATTTTTTTGAAATGATTCAATAGCTTCACTGCTATTCTTATAATTACTTTGACCTTGTGGACTACAACTTGCTAGAATAAAGGTAATTGTTAATACAAAGGTCGTTAAAATGAACTTTTTCAATAGTTTCTACCTGCCTTATAAAATATATATACAGTTTATCATAATCAATGAAAGAGGTCGTGTATCATGCGTTATATAGATCCAAACGGTTTGAATGTTGATTTATTTTTTAAACATCATTCAGAAGAACAACATGCTAAACATGTACTTGCGATTCCGATTTATAAAAATAAACTTATTTTAACTCACCATAAAATAAGAGGTATTGAATTTCCTGGTGGCAAAGTTGAGCAGAATGAATCGAATCATGAAGCGGTGGTTAGAGAACTTTATGAAGAAACAGGTGCAATAGCAAAAGAAGTCTATTTTATAGCGTCATATATCGTTCATGATAAAATACCTTTTGATAAAGATGTATATATTATCAACGTTGACGAAATTGAACAACTAGACAGTTATTATGAAACGTACGGTCCATTAATTGTTCATAATGTAAACGAAGTGAAAGAACAAGATAAAAGCTTTTTATTAAAAGACAAAGCGATATTAAAGTGTGTCGAAAGGATGTATGAACTTGGATTTCTTAAGTAGAAAAAGAATGCCTGTATTTTTTCAAGATCATATAACAAATGAAGTGGTCTATTCGGTGGACGGATTAAAAGTAAGAGGCCTGTTAATGTCTCCACACGCTGAAGTAAAGAGAATCGTTGTTTATTTGCGCGGTGGTAAAGGACAAGTAGGGAGAGTGCGACCTGCAAGAATGGCACAATTCAAAAATGAAAACACCGTTGTATTTGCGCCATATTATAGAGGAAGTAATGGTAGTGAAGGTAGAGATCATTTCTGTGGAGATGATTTAAATGATGTTATTATTGGTATTCATATTTTAAAAGCGCAATATCCTGACATTCCAGTTCATATGATAGGTTTTTCAAGAGGTGGTATTCAAGGCTTGCTTACTTACCAAACAGTACAAGCGACAAGTTATATAATATGGGGAGGCGTAACAGATATGCTCATGATGTACAATGAGCGTATAGAACTCCGTAGTATGTTACGACGTATGATTGGTCACCCGAAAAAACAACGCGAAAAATATGAACAAAGAAATGCGATAAAAGATATTCATGAAGATAGCCCACCAGTACTGATTGTACATGGAGACCATGATCAACAAGTAAACATCAATATGGCTTACCATTTAGAAGAACATTTAAAAAAAGAACAAGTAAAATATAAAACGATTTATGAAAAAGGGGAAGGTCATGTATTTCGTCCCGCAGTTGAAAAAGAAACGTTACAACAAATTCATAGTTGGATGGATGAATGTGAGCAAAAATAAATAGAATAAAAAAAGTCTGGCGCAATGTCCAGACTTTTTTATTTAACCATTGTATAAGAATCCGCCTTCTTCTTGAATATGCATTGAAGATTCGCCGAATTTGCTGAAGTTTTCTTTAAATTTTTTAGCTAATTTATGTGCTTTTTCGTCGTAAGCGTCTGATGAAACCCAAGTGTTTCTAGGGTACAGTATTTCTGATGGAACGCCTGAAACATGTGTTGGAATGCTTAATCCAAATATTTCATCTTGTACAAATTCAGAGTTTTTAATTTCTCCGCTTATTGCACGACGAATCATAGAACGTGTATGTTTTAAGTCCATTCTTGAACCGACTCCGTATTCTCCGCCAGTCCAACCTGTGTTTACGAGATAAACATCTACATCATGTTCATCAATTAATTGTCCTAATAGCTCTGCATATTTTGTAGCATGTAATGGTAAGAAAGGTGAACCGAAACAAGTTGAGAATACAGGTTGAGGACTTGTAACGCCTCTTTCAGTACCAGCTAATTTAGATGTGAAACCACTTAAGAAATGGTACATTGCTTGTGATTTATTTAATTTAGAAATTGGAGGTAATACGCCAAATGCATCTGCTGTTAAGAAAATGATTGTATTAGGGTGACCAGCAATAGATGGTGTTACAATGTTGTCTATAAAATCTATTGGATACGCCGCACGTGTATTTTCAGTTAATGAAGTATCTTCGTAATCAACTGCTCCACATGGTTTTACGCCAACATTTTCTAAAACTGTACCATAACGTATAGCATCAAAAATTTGTGGTTCTTTTTCGCGACTTAAGCTCACAGTTTTTGCGTAACATCCGCCTTCAATATTGAACACACCATTTTTATTCCAACCATGTTCATCGTCACCGATAAGCTTTCTGTTTGGATCAGCTGATAAAGTTGTTTTACCAGTTCCTGATAAACCGAAGAATAGGGCAACATCTTTATTGTAACCAACGTTTGCTGAACAATGCATGCTCATGATTCCTTTTTTAGGTAAAAGGTAGTTCATAACTGAGAAAATACCTTTTTTCATTTCTCCTGCATATTCTGTACCACCGATTAAAATGACACGGTGTTTAAATGATGTAATAATGAAAGTTTCTGAATTCGTGCCATCTGTGCTAGGATTTGCTTTAAATCCTGGTGCGCTTATAACAGTGAAATTAGGATCAATATTGAGTGCTTCTTCTTTAGTTTCTGGTCGAATAAACATGTTTTGTGCGAAGAGATTATGCCAAGGTAACTCGTTAATTACACGTAAATCCAATCGTGTTGATTCGTCAGCTCCTGCATATCCATTGAAGACATAAAGTTGTGATTTTTGGTTTAAATAGTCAATAACTTGATCATATAAATTCAAGAAGTAATGTTCTGAAATAGGTTGATTAACTGAACCCCAATCTATATCTTGTTCAGTGTCTTCTTCTTTGACTATGAATTTGTCTTTAGGAGAACGACCGGTATATTTACCAGTTTCCATTCTGATTGCTCCGGACTCCGTTAATTCACCTTCACCTGTTTCAAGAATGTGACGATATAATTCTGTTCTAGAAAGTTGTTTGTGCGTAGTTTCCTTGTTAAGAAGGTTAGTTAGTTCTGTAGATTCTGTAATTGACTGTATTGCCATAAATGACGACCCCCATGTCTAATATTAGTAGTGTAAGCATTTTCATGGGATTAGTATAACACATTGAAATATATAGTCTATACTAATGGGGGAATTTATTGTTAAAAATTTATGACATTTGAATTGTATTGTGTTGGATTGACATAATCTAAAAACTTTAGTATCATCGTTTTTGACGGATTCTCTTATCCTGAGTGGTGGAGGGACATGGACCCAATGAAACCCAGCAACCTCTTTCAATTTATGAAAGAAAGGTGCCAAACCGTTTGCAGACCAATATTGTCTGAACGATAAGAGCGAATGGACAGGTGTGCCTTCTCTCTATTATTTTTTGGGGAGAAGGCACTTTTTATTTGCACTGAGGTAGAGACCGTACAACATAATTTAAAGGAGATTTTTTATGCCAAAGAATAGAAGACTCTTCACATCTGAATCAGTAACAGAAGGACACCCAGATAAAATTGCGGACCAAATTTCTGATGCAATTTTAGACGAATTATTAAAAGGTGATCCTAAGGCTAGAGTCGCTTGTGAAACGACAGTAACAACAGGTATGGCTTTAATTGCAGGTGAAATATCTACTTCAACTTACGTGGATATTCCTAAAGTTGTAAGACAAACTGTAAAAGATATAGGATACACTAGAGCAAAGTATGGTTATGATTTCCAAACTATGGCGATATTAACAGCAATAGATGAACAATCAGCAGACATAGCTCAAGGTGTAGATTGTGCGTTAGAAGATAGAGACGATTTAACAGATAGAGAAATTGAATCAATAGGCGCTGGAGACCAAGGTTTAATGTTTGGTTATGCAACTAATGAAACAGAAACATATATGCCGTTACCAATTTACTTATCTCATCAACTTTCTAAACGTTTAACAGACGTTCGTAAAGATGGCACGCTTGATTATTTAAGACCTGATGGAAAAACTCAAGTAACGATTGAATATGATGAAAATGATAAGCCAGTAAGAGTAGATACAATTGTTATTTCATCACAACATCATGAAAAAATAGATTTAGAACAAATTCAACAAGACATTAAAGATCATGTTATATACCCAATCGTACCTAAAGCATTACTTGATGATGAAACAAAATTCTTCATTAACCCAACTGGTAGATTTGTTATCGGTGGGCCACAAGGTGATGCAGGTTTAACAGGAAGAAAAATCATCGTAGATACTTATGGTGGTTACGCTAGACATGGCGGCGGTTGTTTCAGTGGTAAAGACCCTACTAAAGTTGATAGATCTGGTGCTTATGCAGCTAGATATGTCGCGAAAAATATCGTAGCAAGTGGTCTTGCCGAAAAATGTGAAGTTCAATTTGCTTATGCAATTGGGGTTGCACAACCTGTTTCAATATCAGTTGATACATTTGGAACGGGTAAAGTTGGAGAAGATGTTTTAGTAGAGAAAATTAGAGAATTATTTGATTTAAGACCTGCTGGCATCATTCAAATGTTAAATTTAAGACAACCAATTTATAAAAAAACAGCGGCTTATGGACATTTCGGTAGAACAGATGTTCAATTACCATGGGAAGAACTTGATAAAGTAGAATTATTAAAAGACCTTGTAAAATAATTTTTCATTATGCTCTGCAAAAAGTGTAACAAAATTCATTTCTTGCAGGGCTTTTATTATGATTTTTATCGAATAAGGAGTAAAGTGTGAAATAATAACAAAAAAGTTAGAAGTATTTTAGAAATTGTAAAATAAGCATAAATAAATAAAGATTATTACAGTTAAATACTGAATTTCTTTAGAATTTTTACTATAATAGATTTAATACATACGAAAGGGAGAGATTAGCAAATATGGGTCAATTAGAACCGATTCATTATGGTTTAATCGCAGCAGTTGTCATTGCGATAATATTTATCATATTATTTTTCATTGCGTTAAGGCAAAAGAAAAAATCATTGTCTAAAATTCAAGAATCTCACGAGCAACAAAGTGAGTCACTTAAATCAGAACACAAAGAGAAATTAGATCACGAAAGAGTAGAAAACAAAAAAGTTTTAACAAAGCAAAAAGAGGAGCATCAAGAAGAAATTTCTCAAAAAGAAAGAGAAATTGACTCATTAAAGGTGTTTTCTAAGAATGAAGGGGAATATATAACAGATAGACATTTATTAGAGTTACGAGATCAACTCGTAAATGATCGTAGAATAAGACCTGAAGATATGCACATTATGGCAAACATTTTTATGCCTAAAGATCCTTTAGGTAAAATTCGCCAAGTAGATCATTTAGTCCTTACTAGAACAGGTATTTACGTTATTGATTCGAACTTAGTAAGTGGTCATATTTATCATGGTATAACAGAACAGCAGTTTAATGATTTTCCGGTATTAGGACAAGTATTCGAAACGTTGGATTTAAATCCAAACAAAGAACAAACGTTACTACTAGAAAGACAATCTAATAAAAAAACTGCAGCATTCCATTCTTACACTGATAAAGTTAAAGAAGTTGATGAAACGACTGAAGAGATTCAAAGACAACTTGAGCTTAAATATACACCAACACCAATTATTTATTTCCATCCACATGAAGTGAGTGAAGCAACAATAAGTAATTACTCACAAGATCCTAACATTAAAGTATTGGTTGGAGAAAAACAATTACAACACTTCTTTAATAAATTTGTCTTCCATGGCCGATTCCAATATAGTGTGGAAGACTTAGAACGCATTATGGACGAAATTGAAAAGTTTAATCCATAATATTTCAGCGCTGCAGATGATGTAGCGCTGTTTTTTTATAAAAATAAAAAGGTGGTTTTATTAATGAGTAAAAAACAATTTGAAGTTAAAAATCCAGCAACTGGTGAAGTAGTTGAAACATTAAATATCAACAGTGAAGATGAAATTAATGAAAAAATTGAACGATCATTTGAAGCTTTTCAAAGTTTTAAAAAGACGACTGCTCATGAACGAAGTGCATTACTTTATAAATGGAGAGAACTTATTTTAGAAAATGTAGATGAAATAGCATTAACGATGACTAAAGAAAGTGGTAAACCTTTAAAAGAATCAAAAGGTGAAGTTAAATACGCAACAGACTATATTCTTTGGTTTGCTGAAGAAGCAAAAAGAACTTACGGTAGAACAATACCAGAACATGTTGAGAATAAAAGATTAATCGTAACGAGAGCACCAGTAGGCGTTGTAGCAAGCATTACACCTTGGAACTTTCCAGCAGCAATGATGACAAGAAAAGCAGCACCAGCATTAGCGGCAGGTTGTACTTTTATATGTAAACCAGCACAAGATACACCTTTAACGACTATGAAATTTGTAGATTTAGCACATGAAGCGGGATTTGATAAAGATGTGATTCAATATGTAAATGGCTCAGGAAAAGACGTAGGTAAAATATTTACGAGTCATCCACTCATTTCTAAAATTACGTATACAGGTTCAACAACAGTTGGTAAACAATTGATGGAACAATCTAGTTCAACACTCAAAAAAATAACTTTAGAACTTGGTGGACATGCGCCACTGATCGTACATGAAGATGCTGATATTGAAAAAGCAGTGAATGGAACAATAGCATCCAAATTTAGAAATGCAGGACAAACGTGTGTATGTGCAAACAGAATATATGTCCATGAATCTATTAAAGATGATTTTGAAAAAGCATTAAAATCTGCAGTAAATGATTTAAAAGTAGGTAATGGAGAAGATGAAACAACAGATATTGGCCCAGTCATAAATGTTGATGGCTTTGAAAAAATCAAATCTCACATTGAAGATGCAGAGAGTAAAGGTGCACGAATTGTGACTGGTGGGGAAAGCTATAAAGACGGTGGATATTTCATAACACCGACTGTTTTATCAGATGTTACAGATGACATGAAAATTATGGAAGAAGAAACATTTGGACCTGTTGCACCAATACAAACTTATAAAAATTTAGACGATGTCATTAGAAAAGCAAACGATACACCATTCGGTCTTGCGGCATATTTCTTTACAGAGAACTATAGTACTGGTGTACAATTGTATGAGAACTTAGATTATGGTGTAGTCGGATGGAACGATGGTGGCCCAAGTGCAGCACATATTCCATTTGGTGGCATGAAAGAGAGTGGATTTGGTAGAGAAGGTGGTTCTGAAGGAATTGAACCATATTTAGAAACCAAAGTTGTCTCAATTTTAGTCTAAGTAATGCAAACTCCAGGAGGAATTTAAATGGCACAGAAATTAATCGAATTTTACAATGGTAACACGATACCTGCATTAGGATTAGGTACTTATAGAGTTGAAAATAACGACGAATGTAGAGCATCAGTCGAACACGCTATTAAAAGTGGCTACCGACATATTGATACTGCAAAAGTATATGAAAATGAAGAAAAAGTTGGCCAAGGTATAAAAGACGGATTAGAAGCAACTGGTTTAAAAAGAGAAGATTTATTCATTACAACGAAACTTTGGATGGCTGATTTCGGTCGTGAAAATGTACAAAAAGCATATGAAACTTCATTAGAAAAATTAGGCTTAGACTATGTAGATTTATATTTAATACATTGGCCAGGTCAAGATAAAGACTTAATTATTGAAACTTGGAAAGCTATGGAAGTTTTATATAACGAAGGTAAAGTGAAAAATATTGGCGTAAGTAATTTCAATGTTGACCATTTAGAAAATTTATTACAAGAAACATCAATCAAACCTGTAATAAACCAAATTGAATGTCATCCTTACTTAATTCAAAAAGAATTAAGAACATATTTAGAAGCACAAAAAATAGTAGCACAATCTTGGTCACCACTTATGAACGGCCAAATTTTAGAAGATGAAGTCGTTAAAGAAATAGCTGATGAATTAGGTAAAACACCAGCACAAGTTATCATCAGATGGAATATAGATGAAAATATTGTCGTTATACCAAAATCAGTTACACCAAGTAGAATTGAAGAGAATATCAATGTATTTGACTTCGAATTATCTGAAGATCAATTATCAAGATTGAACGCATTAAATAAAGACGAAAGAATTGGACCAGATCCTGGTGAATTTACAGGAAAATAGAAAGTAAAAGAGCTGAGACGTGAATGTCTCAGCTCTCAGACTGCCGACAAAGTCACTTAAAGTGGAGTTGTTGGCAGTTTTTTTGCTCTAACGGGATTGTTTTAAATTTCTTTCACGTTAGAATTTCTAAGGGGATTGTTTTCTCAGTCTTTCCCGTTAGAGCTGAAAAAGACCTGTTTTAGATGTGATATTACACTTTTTTACAATCAAAATAACTCTAAGGGGATTGTTTCAGATTTCTTTCACGTTAGAAATTCTAAGGAGATTGTTTTCTCAGTCTTTCCCGTTAGAACAAAAAGTCCGATTAAAAACGAGACGCCTGAGGGAATAGTACAAGTCGAAGACTACAGGCTGAGACTGTACCCTAGGCAAGCGAGTTTTTAAGCGGTTATGTTTATCTACAAACAAAGAGCTGAGACGTGAATGTCTCAGCTCTTTTTATACATAATATCCAACTAAACAAGCACTGATAGACAATATAATAGTCATAAGTAGATATATAACCATTTGTTTGTAAGATTTTAATAAATAGCGTTCATAAATTTCAAGAAAATGAGTAGAGAAGGTAGTATAACCTCCGCAAAATCCAATTGCGATCATTGCATAACTTTGTGTGTCGTTCTGAAGGAATTGTGCTGCTATACCGATCATAAAACTTCCTAGTATATTAACAATTAATGTTGCTACTGGGAATGATGTGTTAAAAGTCTTTTTAACGATTTCATTTGTTAAATGTCTACATACTGCGCCAATGCCTGAACTTATCATAATGAATATGAGTGTCATGATTGAATGGATCCTTTCTTATATCCTATAGCCATAAAAGTAAATCCTAAAATCATACTTAATAAAATATATGCTATAGCTAATATAATTTGTCCGTTTTCTACTAAATGGACAATTTCTAAACTAAAGGATGAATAGGTTGTTAATGCACCGAGAAAACCGGTCGTGATCATTTTTTGAATATTTGGGTGTGCTTTAAAGTACTTAATAAAATATGTAGAAAATATGCCCATGAGTAATGCACCAACGATATTAACTAATAACGTTGCGAATGGAAATGTGTGATTTATAAACAGTAGGCTAGCTAAATATCTTAAACCGCCACCAATTGCGCCACCTACAAAAATAGAAATATATATCATAAATACCTCCAAAATAAAAAGAGAAACCGGAGTTTCTCTTAAATTATACCAAAGAATCTTATAATTATGATGATATGATAAATAATAACAATAAACAAAATAATTGGTAAGAACTTGTTGATTTTATTAATAATATTATGATCTTCAGTTTGATATTTGATTGATTTATCAGTCGTTATAACTGCGATTAAAAGTAAAATACCATTTAAAATACTACTTATTAATACGAGTGATACTAACGATCCGAACCAGGACTCCATAAGAGGATTTTGGGCACTTAAGAATAAACTGATAATAATAAGTACAACTGATATATAAAAATAGCGTCTCGCTTTATCCATGTTGGCCTCCAAAAAATTTCATATAATCGATTATATTACCATAAAAATTATGATATTGCATCCAATAACTTGATAACCTCATTAAAGTCATCCATTTTTTTACAATGGCTAGGTAAAATAAATAGTTGTCTATTACCATTTTCTTTAAGACTAATTAATTTAACATGCGTATCAATGAATGATTCGCCATTATACGCTTGATTTAATAACCTTTTAGTAGGTAAATCATTCTTATCTATATTTGAACGACACCACGCGGCATCGCTACACATAAAAATATCTAAATCCGAAAATTTCATCATTAAGCCAAATTGTCCAGGCATGGCACCAGGCAAATCATAGCTAATTAAAGCATCGTGATTGAATATTTTATGTCCTTCACCTAATATGGGATGTTTCGTTTCAATGAAATCCTCTACAAATTCAATTCTTTCTTTAAAATCTTTCGGCATAACATGGAAACTTAACTGGAGATTATTATCAGAAACTTTATGTGTGATGAAGTCATGATAGGCATCTTTTGAAGTGATAATAGTAGCGTTTTTAAAAGCATTTAAGTATCCAATATGATGACTAGCAAAGTTTGTAATAATACAGTAATCAATTTCATCTGGGTGAATATGATCTTTAATAAGTTGACTTGGTAAAGTTTCGAAAACTTTATAATCTTGTCTTCTGAAAAGTTTTAAAGTCTTTAAATCCGTACTTGGTTTAACATGTTCAGAAAAACCAGTATTAATCAAAATTTTAAAATCATTAATTTCTAAATAATAGGAAAAAATATAGTAACGGTCTATCAAACTTTTTTTACTACTATTGATTACGGCTTCGTCACCTAAAAATGAACCGGTAGAATAAAGTTTGAAATGTTTTATAGTTTCTAGATTATCTGGCATCATACCTCACCACCTAGTTATTTATATTTATGTTATCCACAATTATTTTTGTTTTACTATTTGTATTTATTATGACATAAAACACAAAAAAACACATTTAATATAACTCAAATATTACTATTTAAAACAAATGATTTAGTAAGCGATTGCAAATTATGGTACGATAAATAGACATAATTTGAAAGGAATGAAATTCATGAGTAATCTTAAAGTACAAGTGTTTGCAGATGGTGCAGACATCGAAGAAATGAAACAAGCTTATCAGAATAAAGAAGTAGACGGTTTTACAACTAACCCTAGTTTAATGAAAAAAGCAGGGGTTACAGATTATAAAACTTTTGCTGAAGAAGTTGTAAAAGCAATTCCAGATGCTTCAATTTCATTTGAAGTTTTCGCAGATGATATTGAAACAATGGCTAAAGAAGCAGAAATTTTAAAACAATATGGTGAAAATGTATTCGTTAAAATTCCAGTTGTTAATACTAAAGGTGAATCAATGCTTCCACTTATTAAACAACTTTCTGAAAATGACGTTAAAGTAAACGTAACTGCAGTATATACAATTGAACAAGTTAAAGAAATTGTTGAAGTTATTAAACCTGGCGTAGAAACTTATGTTTCAGTATTCGCTGGTCGTATTGCTGACACTGGGGTAGATCCTTTACCATTAATGAAAGAATCAGAAAAAATATGCCATAGTAAAGAGGGCGTAAAATTATTATGGGCAAGTTGTAGAGAGTTATTCAACGTTGTTCAAGCAGATGAAATTGGTGTAGATATTATTACTTGTCCTAAAGATGTTGTTGCAAAAGTTCCAAATATCGGTAGAGATGTTAACGAACTTTCAGTAGACACAGTACAAGGATTCGCTAAAGATATTAAAGCAAGTGGTTTAAACATTTTATAATTCAATATAAGTCGTAAAGACTCATATATAGAACAAACCTGACTAAATTAATTTTATTCAGGTTTGTTTATTTTTATATTACAAAATAGGCATACCTAAACCTTAAATATAGATTATAATTAATATTATTTTACTATAACTAATCCATTACTTTTAAATTCATTTTGTTATATAATCATATTTCATTGAAAAAATTGGAGTGTAAATAATGACAAATAACTTAAGAATTGCTCAAAGAGGTGCGTATGTTAGTTTAATAACGTATATTATCCTATCAATCGTGAAATATATTGTAGGTACAACATATCATTCATCAGCTTTAAGAGCAGATAGTTTGAACAACTTAACAGATATATTCGTATCAGTAGCAGTATTGGTAGGATTAAAAATCTCAATCAAACCAGCAGATAAAAATCATCCATACGGTCACATGAAAACAGAGAACATTACGACATTAATCGTATCCTTTATTATCATGTTCGTAGGTATAGAAGTTATATCAAGAAACATCCCGAAATTATTTAGTGGTGACTTTAGTGAACCAAGTATGCTTACGATTTGGGTCAGTTTTATAAGTGGTATAATCATGATCCTTGTTTATCTATTTAATTCTAAACTATCTAAAAAAACGAAAAGTTCCTCTCTTATGTCTGCAGCAAAAGACAACTTATCCGATGCACTTGTAAGTATTGGAACAGGTATAGGGTTGATTTTTACTCAGTTTGGATTTCCAATAGTCGATATTATTTTAGCGATTATACTAGGTTGTATCATTGTGTTCACAGGTTTCACAATATTTAAAGAGTCTATATTTACACTCAGCGACGGATTTCATGAAAAAGACTTAAATAACTATATAGAAGATATAGAAGATATACCAGGTGTTATAGATATTCCATCAATTAAAGGAAGATATCACGGGAATAGTGTCTTTTTAGATGTTACAATAATAGTAGATAAAAAATTATCCCTCGATGAAGCACACGACATTTGTGATTCAGTAGAAAAGAAATTGCGTGAGTCGGGCGTATATTCTTCCTATGTTCATCCTGAACCAAATGAATAAAATTTGGCGAGAAGATAATTTAGATTAGTAGTATCCATACGTAATAAAATAGCAACGATTTAAAAACAGTTGCAAGGGGTGTATGAATGAAAATCTTAGGTAAAGGATATGAAAATGATCATAATTACTTTCATGTAATTACAGATAATAATCATTTGATTAAAGTACGAGTGCCTGATGAAATGGATGATGATGATTTGAGGAATCTACTAGAAGCAGTTTGTCATGATTATGATGAAAGTAATGGTTAAAGTAATATTAAATAAAACGCAGCTCAACAAATCATGTTGAGCTGCGTTTTGTTTGTAGATAAATATAACCGATTAAAAACTCGCTTGCCTAGGGTACAGTCTCAGCCTGTAGTCTTCGACTTGTACTATTCCCTCAGGCGTCTTCGTTTTTAATCGGTTTTTTAATTCTAAGGAGCATTTCTCAGAATTCTGCTCCTTAAAGTATTCTAACGAGCATTATTCGGAATTCTGCTCCTTAGAAAGTATGCATAAAAAACTGCCAACAAGTTCGCTTTAAGTGACTTTCTAGACAGTCAAAACGCAGTTCAACAAATCGTGTTGAGCTGTGTTTTGTTTAGTTAAATATATCTTTTTTTATGACGTTTCCATATAAAATATTCAATAATTGCGACCACAATGAGTGATGCACCGAATAGTGGCATGATTACACCTAGTACTATTAAAAAGGCGATTAATCCTATTGAGAACTTACCATTCATTCTAGATGGGATACCATATGTACCTGGTTTTCTTCTCTTTATCCAAGACATGAATCCTAACACAATGCTTCCAATAAACGCTAAGCAGACTAATAAGTTTATAATTTTATTTGCAGTTCCAAATAAATGGCCTTCGTGTAAAGGAATGCCAAAGCTAAACCATTTACCAATAATTCCGTAATCTTCATAGTCGACTTTTCCTAATTGTTTACCTGAGTATTGATCATAGTACACAGTTGTTTCTTCTTTAGGTGCGACATCTAGACCAGTGACGCCAGTATTACTACTTTTAGTTACAGTAAATACGCCAGTTTCATCTTTCGGATATACGATTGAAAATGGTTTTGAAATTCCATTTTTCTCACTTTGTGCTATGATGTTTTCTAAACTTTGTTGTCCAGTTGTACCAATAGCATAACTTGATCCACTATGATGATCTGCGTGTGGATCTTTTTTAGATGTTGGTTTTTCTTTATTACGAGTTGCCCAAGGTAATTCATTATCTTCTGATTGGGGTGGGTTAGCTTTTAAAGCTGAGTATCCGAATTTAGGGTGCTCTGATGCAAATTGATTAATTTGTTTACCCATAAATGCTGACCATGGTAACCCAGTTAATACGATGATAAAAATTGGTATTGCGATGATTAAACCAACTATGGCATGTAATCGTCTATTGTATAGTAAGGAACCTTTTTTATTAGATTTTTTTAATGCTTTTGATTTAAATGTTAAATAAACACCAGAAAAAATCATAAAAATAGTCCAACATGCTGCTAATTCAACTAAGTAATTTACAAAAGTTCCACCAACCATAAGTGAACTATGTGTTTCCCTTAAAACATTTGAATATGTAAATTTAGCATTTTGGTTTGATACGATTTGATTATGTTTATCTAAGAAAACATATCGTGAATCACCATCTTTATTACCAATCGTTATTCTATTATTATAAGGTTTGTCCATTATACTAATCTTTTGAACTTCAAACCCTTTATATGTATCTCTTATTTCTTGAATGGCTGAATCTAATGATTGATGACCTTTCGTACTACTTTCGTTAAAAAATTCATCATGATACATGTTGTTTTCTACATTAGTGTAGAATAAATAACCAATTCCAGTTAAAGATAAAGTTAACAGTAATGGTGTAATGAAAAATGCAGCATAAAAATGTAATCGCCTTAATGGATTATATGTTTGCTTCATAAGTTGTCCTCTCTTCCATAAAATTCTACTTCTTTTTAAAGGTATATTCTTTTAAGTTGAAATACAATATATAAAAAAACATAAAAATGAAAGTTTCGTGAATATCGAAAAGTGTATGTAATAAATGACTTTAAAATGTAATATTAAAACACTCTAAATATGTAAGATAAAATGTTAAAATTAAGTAAATAAGAAGAGGTGATTCACTGTGCTAGAAAATGTTACTCTTGTTGATGACAAGAAAAGCCGTAAACAAATCGTTAATCAATTTTATAAAGGTTTAAATCATGAAACTATTCATGACGCTGTAACAAGCTTAGAGGAAAGAAAACATAAAAGCTTTGCACATGGCGCAGTTTATTTTCAAAATGATTTAACTAAAGAAGAACAAGAAAAGCTAAACTTAAGTAAATCAGATGGTTTATTCATAATAGAGGATGACAAAGGGAAAAGTGGGGCTGTTGTTTCATTACAGATTATCGTTCAATATTTAGCATCAAATAGAGAAACCATCACTACAGAAAAAGAATTAAGTCTTATTCAGTTAGAAAATATTATAGACCGCTTAGAATTAACACTTAAATCAGAAGATTTATAGTTCAACTTAAGCAATTTGAATAATATTTGTTGTATGTAAAAGGGACAAACCTGAAAAGATCATAAGATTTTGATCAGGTTTGTCTTTTTTTGAATTAAAATAAAAAATGAAGCATATACTAGAATGGAGAGATAAACATGTACGAAGCCATAATTTTTGATTTTGATGGCACAATTATAGATACAGAAATCAATTTATTTAATACTTTAAATAAGCATATAAAAGATAAAAATAGTGAACCTATCTCATTGGAAGAATATAAAGCTTCTATTGGTTCTGTATCAGAAGAATTAAATAAAAAAATACTTAAATCACTTAAATCAGATGAAGCTTTAGCCGAAATGTTCAAAGATCATTATGAAGGTACTAAGTCTTTACCACTTAAACCTGTAGTGAAAGCTTTAATAGATTATGCACTATCACATCAAATAAAGATGGGGATTGCTACAAGTAGTTATAAAGAACATATCATGCCTAATGTAGAACGGTTAGAATTAAATAAATATATTCATGTTATTAAAGGTAGAGAAGATGTTGCATTTGTAAAACCTAATCCAGAGTTATATATACAAGCTGCACATGATTTAAATGTTGAACCTGAAAAATGTTTAGCAATTGAAGACACTACAAATGGTGCTAAAGCTGCAGTTGATGCGGGTATGGATGTTATCGTAATTACGCATGATATAACTGAGGATTTAGATTTTAGTGACATTGATATATTAAATAAAGATATTAGTGCTGAAGAAATTATTGATTTATATTTATAGTCTTGTTGAAATAAATAATTTTCTAAATTCGTGAGGTGTCATATTTCTATATTGCTTAAAGTCTTTTGTAAAATGAGCTTGATCATAATAGTCTAGATCTAAAGCTATTTCACTTATAGATTTATCTTGGTTATAGCATAATTCAAGGGTAGCTTCAAATAACCTTTGTAGTTTTTCATTTTGACGATAAGGTAGCGCTTGGACGGCGTAACCTTCATAGTAATCATTGATTTGATGTAACCACATTATTCTTGAATACAAATGGTGTATAACGGATATTAAAGCATGGGAGATATCGATGGATAGTTTAGTGTCTTCATAAGGTGAATGCTTTTCTAAAGTATAAAGGTAACAATCAAGTTCATTTCTTTCATTAAGATAAGGTAATGCTGAGTATAAGTAGCTTTTCATATAAATAGGAAAATCACTTGCTAATGTATTAAACAGTAACCAATTCATTTCTAAAATGGTAGCACTACCTTTTGTACAGTCTAAAAAAGCATAATCATCAAATGTAACGATCGTGAAGTGTCCACTTGAAAGCTTATTTAACGAGGACATACTATTTTGAAAAACGAGTGCTTCGCCATCTGTAACATATATGATGTATAAACAATCGCTTTTATAAAATTTTGAAATTTCTTCATGAATCTTTGTAACTTGATATGAAAGCATTTTTAATCTCCTTTATTCTTAATTTATGTAAAATATAATCACAACAAATATTAATTAATGCTATAATTAAAGTATTAATGACTTTTAGAGGTGTTTCATGAATAATCAACAATATAAATCAATTGTTATAAAAAAATTATGGTTTATAAATAAGAAAGAAACAAAAACATTAAACAGCAAATTAGATGTATCTGAAAATGATCAATTAATTGATAAGTTTGGTAAACCAAGCCAATTCGTTAATCAGTTCATTGATGATGAAATCATAGGTAAAGCTCAAGCGCCTGGAACGTTTTATAAAATGATTACGTTAGGTGGCTTACTTTTCGGAAATGTTATAATGGTCGGAATTTTAATAAGTGCTGCACTTTTAATTTTAGGGACATTCACATTGTATTTTACAAAACCAATTAATGAAGCAATTATGCTACAAGTCTTATATCTTGTTATTGGTGTTGTCTTACTCTTTATTGGATATAAAGGGATGCGATGGGTGAATGCATACTTTACGAAGCGGTTACTTATAGCTAAACGATTTAAAGATATATCGTAGAATGATTTAGGGGGTGTCATGTATGAGTTTGTTATATTTTGATGAATGGCGAAATACAAGAGCTACGATTAGATATATAGCACAAATTATGGGTAAATGTTGTTTAGCTGTTAAAAAACCTGAACCGTTATATAAACATGTCATGTTAACAATTAACCAAGTAGGTTTATCTACTGGGACGTTAAATAAAGACGGTCATGAATTTGAAATCAATTTAGATATTGTAGATCAGCTACTAGTATTGAAAGTTGATAATAAAGAAGAATCGATGATGGTTAAATCTGGGCAAACGATACAAGCATATTATCAATTTATTTTTGATACATTATCCGATTATGGCGTAAATATAAAAATTAACACAAAGCCATACCATATACATTATGATAAAACATTGGACCAAGATGATGCTGAGCGTGAATTTAATCCTAAAACGGCTTATCATGCTTTGAGATTAATGCAACAAGCGCAGTATGATCATTATCAATTTATACATTCAAGAAATATTAAAGATGTTAAAACTGGATTGTTCTGGGATAAGTTTGATGTGACATCAATATTTTATGTGGAAGGTAATCACGAAAACACGGTATCTTTATGTTATTACTTCGGGGATAAATATAGAGAATCTCCTTATTATATTATAAAGATTAATCCATTTAAGCAAGATAAAATTAACTTAAAACAAGTGGAACCGTCGTATGCTGAATATAATGGTAAAGATGGTAGTTTTTTAATATATGAAGAAGATTTAGAAAGTATTGTTAGAAGAGATGAAGTATTACTTACTTTCTTTAATAGTGCATATAAAGCACTACTTTCAGGTGTAAGTAGTCAACTTAATTTAAACCATAAATAAATAGAGCCGGATAATGAAGCAATTCATTATCCGGCCTTTTTTATTAAAAGAGGTGAGCTTATATGAGATTTTAATATTGAATCATTTTTTGATGGTGGATTAGTCGTAATGATTCACCTAATTTCCGGCTAATCATATGGTGGTTCTGTTTTATAAGAATGGTAGCGTCATTTTTAAAATAGATTTCAGTAAATGTATTAAAAGTATCAATATTCAAAATATGTTTTGAGTTCAAAAGCATATAATGATTGTCACTTTTTGATGTGGTTGGAAATAATACAAAATCTTTTGTCGCATAAATCATTATAGGTATGAGTTTCTTAATCTTTAAAATAGACCTTGCATACTGTTCACGCGTTCTAACACTAGCGCCTTCAAACAATAGAGCTTGATTAATAAGTACGTGAATTGGTAGGTTAGTATATTGAATCGTACTATTCAAATATTCAATTTGAAATTTGAATTGTGGTTTATCTGAGTATCTTAATAGTGTCATATCTGGTCTAATTGTTAATTCTGTAATATCACCTCCTAAAATGATTCTATATGAACAAAACTTTAGATGATTGTATGTTTTACATGTTTTTTTGTAACTAAAATAAAAAATGGGATTTTAATTTTTCTCGTGCGTTTTTACGATAATATTTAACTGTTGAAACGCTCTTGTCCATGTAGATGGCTATTTCATGTGTTGAATAACCATTTAAATTTAATTTAAACCAAGTTAATTCTTCATGTGATAACATATCTAAGAAGCAATAAAGATTACAATCGAAATTTTCAACATAAGATTGATCAAGCAAATTATAATCTGATGTTGGTAAAAAACGATTTGATTCTTTTACATACTTTCTCATGCAGTCGATTAAATAAAATTTTAGTTTTAAATAAATATACTGCTCTTGATTACACGTTTTAGTTTCATCATAAGTTTTCAGCAAATCCCAAAGCTTTATAACAAGCAATTGAAAATAATCTTCATAATGGTAATGGATTTGATAGCGATGCAATAAATGGTGAATCATTTTTTCATATTTTCTATAGTATATATTGAAATTTTCTTCTTTCATGTTGTCCTCATTTGTGAGCATGCACACATGTATTTCCGGATAAATAGATATTATTCAAAACATGAAAGAAAAGATAATGTGCGATTAACGGTAAAAAAGGGTTATCTTAAATTAAGCGCACTATTTTTTGGAAAAGTGCATTTAATCTTGCGGTAAAATGTAGAATTATTAGAATATAAAATCATTTCAAAAGTTATGTTTAAAAGATTTACAATTCAATAGAGAACGTGTATATTTGGATATATATGGACATATGTTTTACGGGGGCAAAGATTAGGAGGCTCATCATATGGATTATGAACACTTAAATTTAGAACATTTTTTTGCTAGAAATAATGAGCTAAATAATATTAGAGATAATGCAGATTTTGTAATGATTAACAACGTGAACAGATTTATGAATTATAGAAATGGTGATGAAGAAGGAACAATCAACTTAAGTCACTATAACTATAAAAATAGATCGGCAGCAATGTCATTTATTTTTATGGACTATACACCTTATAAATAGAGAGGCTGGGACATAAATGTCCTAGCCTTAATTTTTATTGGGTTAAATGTATGAAGACGCAGTAGGTGTCTGTTTTCTAAATGCGCTTGTACCAAGCTTTTTAGAAATCTAGTCACCCTTGCGGGGGTGAGACGACGAAATCTAATTTAACATTTTAGATTTCTGTCTCACTCCCTTTTTTATTATTGTACTGAAATATAATAGTAATTAAAACGTAACATTTTTATTTTTGAATAATAGGTACTTATCCTATAGAATGTAGGAGTACTCTTTTTAGTAATTGTAAAAAATAGGCAATCAATAGTTTATTGATATAAGGTTTATTAATTTTGAGGTGAAACGATGAAAAATGCCAGGCTAGAAACAATTAAGAATTTAGTTGTATTATTTATAGTCTTAGCAATTATTGTTGGCCTGTTCTATTATTTGATTTCAGATCATTTAAAGTTTAATGAAGTAGATAAAAAAGAAAGCAATGTCGAAGTTCCATTTACTTTAAGTAAAGCAGTTGAAAAGCAATATAAAAATGATACTAAAATGCAAGTAGCAACAGAGTCAGGCAATTGGAAAAATGCATCTAGAAGTGAAATTTCAGATGTAATGAATGTTGAGAATATATTAAAAGATAAAAAACAAGTTTATCAATTTTTAAACTTATCTGAGTATCAAGGAATTGAAGAAAAAAGAATTCATCATATGTTAAGACAAAAAGAAGTTTTAGAGAAATATACAAAACAATTTATAAGCGCAGCTAAAAAAGAGCATGTAAATGAAGTTTATTTAATTAGTCATGCTATTTTAGAAACAGGTAATAATAAGAGTCAACTAGCTAATGGTGTTTACCTTACTGATAAAGGGAAAGTTACAAAATCTAAAGACGAGTCTAACGGTAAGAAGTATTATAACTTCTACGGAGTTGGTGCTTTAGATGATGACCCAATTGGTACTGGCGCTAGATACGCTAAAAAACAAGGCTGGGATACACCATATAAGGCAATCACAGGCGGTGCTAAATTTATACATGATCATTACTTATCAAATCCTAAACAGAATACTTTATATAGTATGAGATGGAATCCTGAGAAACCAGGTGTGCACCAATACGCAACGGATATTAAATGGGCACAAAGTAATGCTCGTATAATTGCTGACTTCTATAAAGACCTTAAGACTGAAGGGAAGTATTATACAGTGTATAAATATCAAGACACAGATAAATCACTTTCAGTTAAAGCGTTAGATAAAGTACCAGATAAAAAGAACGAATAAGAATAAAAAAATCCTAGGACGCGATGTCCTAGGATTTTTTTGTATTAAGAAGCTTCTTGTGAACTTTTTGATGATGAAGAGCTATCTTGTTGCATATCTTCTATTTTCTTAGCGTTTTTAGCTTCTTCAGGAATCTTAATATCTTTAACTTTATTTAACTTATTATAAGTTACATTAGTCTTCATATTTACAGATTTTTTATCTTTAGTTAATTTAGCGTTTAGTTTGTATGAACTAATTTCATTATCTTTGTTAACTTTTAAGACAGCATTACCATTAACTTTATCAACTTGTTTTTCGAATGATTTAAGTTGTTCTTTGTTACCAGAAGCGTTTGCTAACTTAGTGAAATCTTTTTTGTTTTTAATTTTATAAGTAAGTTCATAACCATTATCTACTTTTTTAGATTTAGCATCTTTAAATGCATTTAATGTTTTAGCATACTTAGCATAGTTTAATTGGTCTAATGAATTATCAATATTCATATTTTTAACTTGAGATGATAGGTCTACCCATTGATCTTGTACTTTAGCTATCATTTTTTTGCCTTGTACATAAATCGTCATAGCTTGACCAGATTGATCCATACTCAATTTAGCAGTTTGTTTTTTATCAACATCCATACCAACTTTAACTGTTTGACTGTCTTCACCTTTAGCTGATACTTTTATATTATTATCAGTATGATAACTTTTAACGTCTTTAGCGTTACTTTGTAAATCTTTTACTACTTGGCTTGAGCTTTTTGTGTCTGAACTAGATTTATCGTTCGTTCCACCTCCGCAAGCCGTTAATAATAAAGTTGATGATAAAAATACACTACCTAATACTCTGAATTTCATTATACTTCCTCCTTTTTTTCAATATGTTACCACTAAATATTTATTAATTGCAAAAATTTATATGTTTAACATATTAATATTTGAATTATTTAAGTTTTTTCTTAGGTGAAAGTATTAAAATTGAAACTATTACAATGAGTACTTTAATAAAAAATTTCATTTTATCACTCCGAAAGTGTTTGTGTTTGTGGACCTTTGTGTTTGCGTTTAGTTGGGTCTAATTTTCTTTCTATATATCCTAACACAATATCACTCAATACTGCTAGTAAAGCTGTTGGAATTGCTCCAGCTAATATGAGAGAAGTACCATCAGTTGCATTAGTACCTCTAATGATAATATCACCAAGTGTAGAAGAGCCTATGAATGACCCAATTGCAGTTACACCAATGGCTATTACAAATGCAATTCTAATGCCACCAATCATTACTGAAAGTGAAAGGGGTAGTTCGACCATCATTAAAATTTGTTTAGAAGTCATACCCATACCTTTACCAGCATCTTTTATACCTGCATCTACATTTTTGATGCCTGTGTAAGTATTTTTGATAATTGGTAATAATGCGTATAAGAATACTGTCATCACAACTGTATTTGCGCCAAGACCCATAACTAACATTAAAATGGCTAATAGGGCTAGGGCAGGGACAGTTTGAATAATATTTGCTATAGATATAATAAATCCAGATAACTTAGAATATCGTGCGATGAATATGCCGATTGGTATACCTACTATAACAGCAAATAACACACCATATACAGAAATGAGTAAATGATTTAAAAATAACTGAAATACATATCCACTATTTGTTTGATAATAATCTATTAATTGTGACCATAAATTTTCATTAACCATTTTACTCACCATCCTTTTTATCGTCAAAATAGTTATGCTTTTCAAGGAATTCTTGAGCTACAACTGCAGGTTCTTTAAGATCATTATCAACTTCATAGTTTAATTTTTGCATTTGTTCTGTAGAAATTTTACCTTTTAATTTATTCATCGCTCTATCAACGTAAGGTTTTTCTTTAATTAATTTTTTAGTAACTAATGGACTTGCATCATAAGGTGGGAAGAAATTTAAATCATCTTTAAGAACAACTAAATCATAACTTGCGATTCTTCCGTCTGTCGTATACCCAAGAACGATATCCATTTTACCGCTATTCAAAGCATCATATACTAAACCGATTTGCATCGGGCGTGTACGTTTGAAGTCAAATCCATATTTCTTTTTAAAAGCTTCGTATCCATCACCAGGACGTTTCATCCATGATGAGTCAACGCCAGCGTCTAACTTGCTAGCTACTTTTTTTAAGTCTGAAACTTTTTTAAGATTATATTTTTTAGCTGTTTCTTTCGTTACCATTAAGGCATAAGTATTTTCAAATCCGTATGAACCATACCATTTTTGGTTATAATCTTTATCAAAAGCTGTTCTGACGATTTTTAATGCTTTATCAGGATCAGTTATAGGATCTTTACCGAGTGCCCCAGTTAAATCTGTTCCAGTATATCTAGCACTAGAAATATTAATGTCACCTTTATTCATCGCATTAAAAGCAACTGTCCCTGATCCTAGATTATTGATTAGTTGAATATTTTTTTCGTCAACATTATCTTTCTTTGCTTCATGTTCTATCATAAGTTTATCAATATGACCCATAACTTGTGATTCGCTTGTATTTTGCATGCCGATTTTTACAGAATTTTCATCTCCAGAAGCTCCAAGGAAAGGTAGGGAACATCCAGATAAAATCACAGATAATGCTATTATCGGAACTAACAATTTAAAATAATTCTTCATGTATTTGTTTCCTCCTTATCTTGAAACTTTTAATCCTTTTGGTGTAACCCAATTTTCAACTTTTGAAAGTACGAAATCCATTATTAAAGCAATTAAAGTAACACTAATGGCACCACCGATAATTAAATCAGGTTGGTATAAATTTAAACCATTAAAGATGAAGTCACCTAGACCACCAGCTCCAATAAAACTCGCTAACGCTGCCCAACTTATTGCGTAAACACTAGATAGGCGAACGCCACTCATGATAACCGAAATGGCTAATGGTAGTTCAACCATAAACATTTCTTGGAATTTCGTCATTCCCATACTTAATCCAGCAGCTTTTACATTTTTATCTACATTATTTATCCCAATAAAAGTGTTATTTAATATAGGTAACAATATGTATATAAATAACGCAAGAATTGCTGGTAATTTACCGACACCTAAGAAAGGTATCATTAATGCTAATATTGCTAAAGATGGTACTGTTTGCAGAACACTTGCTATGGATAATACAACTTTGGCAATCTTTTTAGTTCTTGTTAACATGATGCCTAGCGGTATAGCTACTACCATTGCTAGTAATAAAGCGGAAAAAGAAATATAGAAGTGTTCTAGCGTTTTTTGAAAAAGTTCATTACCGTTAGTTTGGAAAAATTCAATCACTAATATCCACTCCTTATTTTATTTCACTCGTTTGTGCTTCTTCTTCATTTAATCCCCAAATGGAATCATATACAATATCAACTAAACTTGCGCGCGTAATAACACCTTTAATAAAGTATTGATTGTCTACTACAGGTATTAATCTTACATTCCTCTTAAGTATTGTACGTACAGAGTCTTGAAGCATTGTACCGGTTTTAACTGTATAAATATCTCTATGCATAATGTCGATAATATCGCTACCTTTACGGTAACCTTCATTTAAATCTTCTACATCTATGTAACCAACTAATTTTCCTTTATGGTTTGTAACAAATAAAGTATCAACTCGTCTGTCACGCATTACTGTAACAGCTTCATCAATCGTTTTCTCAGATGTAATTGTGATAGGGCTTTTCATAGCGTCATCAACAATTTTTAAGTTAGGTCGATCTTGAATCAGTCTATTTTGACCAATAAATTCGCGTACAAAATCATTTGCTGGGTTTTTAAGGATGTTATTTGGCGTGTCGAATTGAACAATTTCCCCTTGAGACATAATACAAATTCTATCAGCTAGTTTGATAGCTTCATCCATATCGTGTGTTACAAAGATAATTGTTTTACCTAATTTTTGTTGTAGTGTCTTAACGAGGTCTTGAAGTGTGTCTCTTGTAATAGGGTCAAGCGCTCCAAAAGGTTCATCCATTAATATGATGTCTTGGTCTGCAGCTAAAGCTCTTACAACACCAATACGCTGTTGTTGGCCACCTGACAGTTGAGAAGGGTATAAATCTAAATATGATTCAGGTAAGTCTACCAACTTTAAAAGTTCTTTAGCTTTCTTTTCTTTGTCTTCTTTAGACCATTTAAGAAGTTTAGGAACTAAGACGATATTGTCGCGAATCGTCATGTGAGGCATTAAGCCAATTTGTTGAATGACATAACCAATATTTCTTCTTAAATTTACAGGGTTCATCTTACTTAAATCTTTCCCGTTTAAAATAATTGAACCACTTGTAGGTTCTATCATACGATTAATCATTCTTAAAGCAGTAGTTTTCCCGCTACCACTTGTACCTATGAATGCTATAAATTCACCAGATTCAATTTCCATAGTAATACCATTAACAGCTTTTTTGCCGCCACGGTAAACTTTAGTTAAGTCTTGTATAGATAACATAACATTTCTCCTTTGTTTAAAAATAGAAAATCATATACACGATTATAGCATAAAAATTGCATAATTATAAAATTTGCAAAATTAATAAGTTTAATAAAAGACAATATTGAACCATATTGTATGAGTATTAATCGTGGATTGAAATGATTTGAAAAAGAGGTTATATAATGAGAGAAAAAAAGAAAAGGTGTTGTGAGGTTATGCTAGATTTTGCATATCATGTAATTTAAAGTATTTATGGTAAAATCAAGTTAACTTTAAATGGTTGATATGCTAAATTTTTGCTTACGATGTTTATGAATTATTAATAATAGGGGGATTTCCATGAAAGTAGCAATTATTGGGATGGGTACTGCTGGTGTTAGTACTTTAAATCAATTATCAAAACATAAAAATTTTAAAAGTTTAACTGTAGATATATTTGATGATGCCGAGGATATGGGTATGGGTAAACCTTTTCAAAATGATAGTGATCGGTTATTAATCAATTTACCTGCTAATCAAATGTCTTTAGATCCTGATGATGAAAAGGATTTTAAAAAATGGTATAAGAAAAATGATGATTTTGATTATGGTAAAGCGAAGTATTTACCAAGGCTCGTTTTTGGACACTATATGAAATCTATTTTGAATCGTATTTTAGATAATCATGATAATATTTTTATGCATAAATACAAAGTTGATAGTTGTTACGTTGAAGAAATTAAAGATGAACGTGGACAATATAAAATAGATGTATGTTATATAGAAGATGGTGAAGCGGTTTGCCAAAAGTATGATTATGTTTTTATGACAATTGGTACTTTACCTTATAAGGATCCGTATAATTTAAAAGGGTTAAATGGATATATTGAATCTCCATACCCAACGACAAGTGCACTTAATGGTGTGAAGGAAAATGATGATATCGCTATTTTAGGTACAGGTCTTAGTTCCGTAGATGTTATTAGATATGTTATGGAGAACCATAGTCGCTTACCAATAGTTGTCACTTCAAGAAAAGCGCAGTTTCCAACTGTTCGTGGTGTTAAACATGATATTAAGCTTAAATACATTTGTAATGAAGAAATTGAAAAAATAAAAAAACATCATAAAGGCATCGCGCCGTTACATGATATAGAAGAATTGTTTAAAAAAGAATGTGAATATCAAAATATCAATTTAAATAAAATGTTGTATCGTTTTAAGAAAGATAATGTAGCCAACATGAAATATGATTTAAAGAATGAGGAAGAGGTCGGTCATTTTCAATCATTTGTTGAAGAAGTGAAACATAATATAATTCCTGTTTGGAATGCTATGACGATGGAAGACAAAGATACGTTTTTAACTAAATACGGTCATCACTTTAAAAGAAATGCCAATCCAATGCCTCAATCATCAGCGAAGCAATTAATAGAATGGATTGAAAATGGTGATGTAGTGGTTAAAGAGGGATTAGAAGATGTTCGGAAATATTACGGAAAATTCAGATTGAAGTATAAAGATAAAGAAACAGAAGACAGTTATCATTATATAATTAACGCAACTGGACCGAAAAAACATTTGTCAGAACTATCTAAAGATGAACATTTCATAAAAGGTTTGGAAGATAAACAAATTTTTGCACCACACCCATTCGGTGGCATACTCGTATTACCTTATACGAATGAAGTAATCAGCCCTAAATTCGGAACAATGCCTAATTTAAAGGTGATAGGTCAAATAACAAGTGGTGTAAACTTTGACGTAAATGGTGTGTCATTGTTAGTGGAACAAACTGTTAATGCAGTCAATGACTTGTTTATAGAATTAGAAGAACGTACTAAGAAAAATCAAAAAAATAATAATAATAAAAAGAAAAAATCAAAAAAGAATAAATAATTAAGTCTTAAGCATTTGTAATTCATAGTAATTTAGTATAGAATATTGTCATCAGTGATAACTGATGAATATAATTTAATATTATTCTTTCGGGGCAGGGTGTAATTCCCAACCGGCGGTAAATAAAGCCCGCGACCCACATTTGTTTATACATTTGTGGCTGATTCAGTGAAAATCTGAAGCCGACAGTTAAAGTCTGGATGGGAGAAAGAATAGACGAAAGCGTATACGATACGCTTATTTCGTTATACAAAAAATGTTAATGTCTTTAATTTTAAAGGCTTATTTCTTGATACATTTACTCCCAAGACACCGAAAATTTATTTTTGGTGTCTTTTTATATTTTTAGGAGGAAATTTAATGAATCAATACTTAACGTTCGCTATTCAATTAGCTGAACAATTAAAAGGACAAACGAGTACAAATCCTTCAGTAGGTGCAGTAATTGTAAAAGAAAATAGAATTATTGGATTTGGCGCACACCTTAAAAAAGGCGAGTCACACGCTGAAATCCAAGCACTTAAAATGGCTGGTAACGAAGCTGAAGGTGCTACAATTTACGTTTCTTTAGAGCCGTGTTCTCATTATGGATTAACACCACCATGTTCAAAAGCTATTATTGACAGTGGAATAAAGTCAGTCATATACGCTGTTAAAGATGGTTCGTTATCTAAAAGTGGACACGATATGTTGGAACAAGCAGGAGTAGAAGTTACACACGCTCCATCTGAACGAGCAGAGGAACTATATAAAGATTTCTTTCAGCAACAACAAACAAAGTTACCTTTTGTAACATTAAAAGTTTCTACTAGTTTAGACGGCAAAGTTGCAACAGATTCAAAAGAAAGCAAATGGATCACATGTAAAGCAGTGAAAGAAGATGTTTTACATTTAAGAAGTGAACATGATGCCATCATTACAGGTGGTGGAACAATTCGAGAAGACAATCCATTATTAACGACTAGAAATCATAATTTGAGAGATCCTAAACGTGTCGTCTTAACACACAGCTCAGAGTTTGATGATAACTTCGAAATTTTTAAAGATAAACACAATTCAGTTATGGTCGTAACGGATAACCCGAATTTTAAAATTAAACAAAATCAAAATATAGAATTAAAAACTGTAGAATTAATCAATTTGAAAAGCGTTCTAAGTGATTTATATGAACTAGGATATGCAACCGTAATGGTAGAAGCAGGTCCGAAACTTGTAAGTCAATTTATAGAACAAGATTTAGTAGACCAATTCATTATTTATCAAGCCCCGAAAATGATTGGTGGTCAAGGCAAATATCAATATTATCAAACAGATGATGTTTATCCTTTATCCAACAGTAAAAAATATAAAATTATTTCAACAGAAATCATTGATGAAGATCTTAAATTAATTTTAAGAAAGTAGTGAAATTATGTTCACCGGAATTATTGAAACTGTAGGAACAATTAAAAATGTCAGCACAAAAAGCGGTGTAAAGTCACTTACTATTAATGCTCCAGAAATATGTGATGATTTATCATTAGGAGATTCAGTTTCAGTAAACGGAGCTTGTTTAACTGTTACTGAAAAACAAACACCACAATTTAAAGTAGATGTCATTACAGGCACGCTATCAGTCACTTATTTAGAAAATTTAACCGTAAACGACCAAGTCAATCTAGAAAGAGCGATGTCAGCAAACGGACGATTCGGTGGACATTTTGTAAGTGGACATGTTGACGGTAAAGGTAAGATTAAACGCATTACTAAAAAACAAGATGAATGGATTATTGAAATTACCACAGATGAGCAATTGTTGAATCAAATGATTAATAAAGGATCCATAACAGTGGATGGTATAAGTTTAACGATTTTTAAACTTAATCAACACTCATTTGAAATTCACCTCATTCCAGAAACGAGAGAACGCACAATATTTGTAAATAAAAAACAAGGTGATAACGTTCATATCGAAACAGATTTGTTATTTAAATATGTTCAAAAAATTACGAACCAAAATGAATCTGGTATTTCTAAAGGTAAACTACTTAATCTAGGATTTTAGGAGGCATCAAGATGTTCGATACTGTTGAAGAAGCATTAGAAGAATTAAAACAAGGTAAATCAATTATTGTTGTAGATGACGAAGATAGAGAAAATGAAGGCGATTTAGTCGCAATATCTGAGTTTTTAGAAGCAGATACCATTAATTTTATGGCTACACATGCAAGAGGGTTAATCTGTGCCCCAATTAGTAGTGAAATAGCAAAACAATTAGACTTAAGTTTAATGACAGATACAGGCGATAAATTTAAAACAGCATTTACCGTAAGTGTTGATCATATATCTACAACTACTGGTATAAGCGCTTTTGAAAGAACAGATACGATAAAAGGACTTATAAATGAATCAACGAACAAATCATTTGTACAACCAGGTCATGTATTTCCTTTAATAGCGAAAGATAATGGCGTGTTAGAAAGAGTTGGCCATACTGAAGCTTGTGTTGATTTAGCAAGATTAACGGGTGCTAAACCAGCTGGCGCAATATGTGAAATCATGAATGATGATGGCACAATGGCTAAAAGAAAAGATCTTTATGAATTTAAACTAAAACATCAATTGAAAATGATTACGATTGAAGATTTAGCTAAATATAGAAAAAAGCATGATCAAATTATTCAATTTGAATCTAAAGTAAAATTACCGACATCATTTGGTAATTTTGATATGCATGGTTTTACATCTCAATTAGATGATAAAGAATATTTAGCTATAACATCAGGTGAAATAACAAATGATACAAACGTACGTATTCATTCTGAATGTTTAACAGGCGATATTTTTCATAGTATGAGATGTGATTGTGGCGATCAACTTGAATATTCGCTTAAATATATAAATAAACACGGTGGCATTGTGCTTTATCTTCCACAAGAAGGTAGAGGAATCGGTTTAATAAATAAACTTAAAGCTTATGAATTAATTGAACAAGGTTACGATACGATAACAGCAAACGAAGCTTTAGGATTTGAAGCGGATTTAAGAGATTATACTGAAGCTAGTCAAATTTTAAAATATTTCAATATAAATAGTATAAAATTAATCAGTAATAATCCTGATAAATTTCATCAATTAGAAGACTTAGGCATACAAATTACAGATAGAATACCAGTTGTTATTGAACCAAATGATAATAACTCAGCATATATGAATACAAAAAAAGACCAAATGGGTCACTTAATATAAAAAGAATGGGGCTAAATTAAAATGAAATTTGAAGGTAAAATGAATGGTTCAGATTTAAAAGTTGCGATTGTCGTAAGTAGATTTAATGATTTTATTACAGGAAGATTATTAGAAGGTGCTAAAGACACACTTATTAGACACAATGTAGATGAAGAAAATGTACACGTAGCTTACGTACCGGGTGCATACGAAATTCCGTTAGTAGCAAAAAAATTAGCACAATCAAAAAAATATGATGCAGTCATTACATTAGGCTGTGTGATAAGAGGGGCTACTACACATTATGATTATGTATGTAACGAAGTCGCTAAAGGTGTATCTAAAGTGAACGACGTAACAGAAGTTCCAGTAATATTTGGAGTCGTTACAACAGAAACAATTGAACAAGCAATCGAAAGAGCTGGTACAAAAGCAGGTAATAAAGGTGGAGACGCTGCTTTAGCTGCTATTGAAATGGCAAACTTATTAAAAAATATAGATTCACAAATATAATTTAAAAAAAGAGGCAAACGCTCAGTTTGCCTCTTTTTTATAATTTATTTTTTCTTTAGTAATGCTATACCACCAATTGTTAATAATGTAGCTGCAGTTATAATACTAGCGCCAGCTGTAAGTTTTCCTTTATTTTTCTTATCAAATACATCTAAAAGCATAAGGTTTATATTTTGTGGTCTTTCCGCTAAACGACGCATGAAATATCCGAACCAATCTTCCCCAAATGGAACATACATACAGAAATTATAACCTTCACCTGCTAACTGATGCGCATAATCTGTTCTAAATCCATATAACATTTGAAATTCAAAACGATCATTACTAATGTTATTGTCTTTTACAAATTGTTTTACATGATTAATGACATTATGATCATGTGTACCAATTGATGTGAAAGCTTTCGCAGTTAACAATCTATGTTCGATTAATTTAATATAGTTTTTATCTATTTCTTCTTTTGTTTGATAGGCAACATTTGCACCTTCTTTGTATGCACCTTTTACTAATCTTAATCTTACATCTGAATATTTATCCATAATGTTAATAGCGTCGTATAAGTATGCTTGAATTACAGTACCTACATTTTTAAATTCGCCTTTAAGTCTATCTACTATTTCAGTAATACCGACTAAGTCTTCGTATTTTTCTGCATCAATGTTTACGAACGCATCACCGAATTCATGTGCTTTTAATAAAATTTCTCTCGTATTTCTGTATGCAAATTCTTTGTCGATATTTAAACCTAGTTGAGTCAGTTTAATTGAAACGTGCGCATCTATATTAGCATTATAATTTCTTCTCATAATTTCAACGATATTTTGTTGAGCTCGTAACGCTTCTTGACGAGAAGTTACAAATTCACCTAAATTATCTAACGTACACGAAATCCCTCTCATATTTAGTCTTTCAACAGTATCGATTGTGGAATCAATATCAACTCCCGCTACGACCTTTTTTGCACCAAGTGCAGGACCCATTTTCTTTGCTGACTCATTCAAAAGTTTATTGTTAGATATTGCGATAAAAAAATCTTTAACGATAGGCATAGCAAGTCCTCCTTATTTATATGTAACATTTATTATATTCTAGCATGTTCATACAAGATAAGTTAAGCGTTTTCATTTCTAATATAATGTAATTGTACTCAATAAAAGAATTCTAACACAAAAAAGGACTCCTTATAAAGGAGTTTAATAGGATGATTGATGATAAGTAGGTGAAATAGGTTCTGCAGCAATACTCATTGCTTGAGGTAGAAAAGCTAAAATAAGTATAGTAATGATAAATTTTTTAAAGAACTGCATCGGCATATGCTCCTTTAAAATCAATATTAGGTTACATCTACAATGTATCACGCATTTATTAATTAGTTGCAAATTGATTGTAAAGATTTGTAATAAGATAATGTTAATTTTTTGTTAAGATAGAGCTTTAAACTTTAGAATATCTTAACAAAAAGAGCTGCCTGTGCATGTTATAATATTGGAGTATAGAAATGATCATAAAGGAGTTATTATTATGTTTAGGGATATGGCATTTTATATGTTTGGGAAACCATTAGATAGCTTCGTGCAATTATTTATATTTGAGCCAATCATTATTGGTCTAATTGCGATATTAATTGCAATGCTCACAAAAAGAGCTTGGACAGTATTCGCTGTGGTACTTATTTTGAATATCATTGATAATTTCTTATTAGTAAACTATCAATTTGCCGGACAAGGAATCGGGACAATGTTTGTACAAAATATAGTATTCTTCTTTGAGAAATTCTTCTCAATGTTCTATGAAATTTTAATCGCGTATGTCGTCGTAAAACTACCATTTATGCACAGTAAATTTAAAATTGCATAAAAAGAGGCAGAACAACGGTGTTGATGCTTCGTACAAAAACAACCAATCTTGAAAAAATCAAATGATTTTTCAAGATTGGTTGTTTTTTATATGTCTGCTTTATAAATTTTAGCTTTTTCCACATATGATTCATTTATTCTTTTTAATTCTTCGTAATCTGCTTCTGTTAATGATCGTACTACTTTTGCTGGTCTACCTAATGCTAAAGTATGTGGCGGTATTTTTTTGCCTGGAGGTACGAGGGAACCTGCACCGATAAAAGCATATTCTCCAATTTCTGCACCATCTAAAATGGTTGAGTCCATACCGATTAATGCATTATTACGAATGATGCTCGAATGTAACGTAGCTCTGTGACCAATCGTAACGTTGTCTTCTAATATTAAAGGTTGATTTGGACTTTGATGTAAACAACAAAAATCTTGGATATTAACGTTTTTTCCTATGTAAGTAGGCGCGACATCACCTCTTATAACAGCATTAAACCAAACTGAACTATGTTCGCCAATTTCAACTTCACCGATGACTGTAGCATTTTCTGAGATGTAACAACTAGAGTGAATTTGTGGTGTTTTATTGTTAAAAGATTTTATCATTCAAGATTCTCCATTCTTTTGAAAAAATTTGTTATACTAAGTTTAACAAAAATGTAGCTATATAGGTAAAAGGAGTAATAAATATTATGTGGAAATGGGAAACTGAAAAAGAAGCCAAGGGCATTGTTGTTATTGTACATAATATGCTTGAACATACAGGAAGATATGCTTTTGTTATCACAAAGCTACGTAGAGAAGGTTACCACGTTATAATGGGTGACTTGAGAGGACAAGGACAAACTTCTAGAGTTCATAGAGGCCATATAGATGATTTTGAAGAATATCATGAACAAGTATTAGAATGGTTATCCATTGCTGAAGAATATCATTTACCTGTTTTTACTTTGGGCGTAGGATTAGGTGGATTAATTCTGTTGAATTTATTAGAGAAAGTGGATTTGAAAGTAGAAGGTGTATTATTGATTTCACCTTTAGTCGCTTTTCAACAAAGTATTTCAACAAGAAGAAACTTTTTAGCTTCAAGTTTTGGAACAGTTGCTAAAGATGCTAAATTCGATACAGGTATAAAAGTAGAAAGTTTAACAAGAAATAAAGAAGTAATTGAAGATACTCATAAAGATGCTTTAATGTTGAATAAAGTGAGCTATCACTGGTATAAGACGGTTTTAGAAACAATGAAGAAAACGATGGAGAATATTCATCATATATCACCAATACCAACGTTATTAATGTTAGGGACTGATGATCAAATTGTAGATATAGATTCAATACGATCAATTGGTCGTAACTTGAATACGGATGAATTATATTTTAAAGCTTGGCACGGCTTAAATCATGAAGTGCATAATGAACCAGAACGTGAGAATGTTATGAAATATATTTTATCATTTATGAATAATAGAATACATTATGTAGGTTTGATGATAGATGATGAAGATGAAGAATAAATAAATTTGATATCTATACAGATTAAGCTTAAAGGACGCCAATTCGGGTATACTACTGTTATATAGATACATTTGGAGGCGAACTTATGGCGAATCAAACAAACAATGTAAGTGACTTAATTTTACTAGATGATATACAAAAAAATATAAACTATATTTTTAATAAAATTGAAGAAAAGTTTGGAATTGAAAAAGAAGAATTTCTAACATTAGTTGTACTATGGAATAACGGTTCAATGAGTTTAAAAGAACTGGACAATCAAATCGATATTAAACCTTATAAACGTACAAGATTATATAATAATTTAGTGAAAAAGGGTTGGATTAAGAAAACGAGACCAGAAGATGATGAAAGAACTGTAATTGTTGAATTAAATAAAGAGTTTGAAGATAAAAAGGAAGAATTAATTAACTTTGCTTGTGATGAAATTAAGCAAAGAAAAGACCACTTTGAAAAACAATTTGAAGCAATTGTAGATAGTTGTAATATATAAAAAAACAGACCCGGAAATTTTCCGGGTCTGTTTTTTTATCTTTTTTCAATTGCGATGATATAAGGTGGGTTATTTTTTTGATTAATAAATTGATATTGTAATACGTGTGCTTCTTCTTGCTTAATATTTTTAACAAATGTATTAACTTCATTAGATTCTATCTGTCCTTCAGGATGACCAGGATAAACTACTAAAACGATTATGCCGCCTTTTTTTGTAATATCGAATAACGTTTTAATAGCGGTAATGGTTGTATGTGCGTTTGTCGTAATATGCTTATCACCTTTAGGTAAATAGCCTAAGTTGAAAATAGAAGCATCTATTAATTTATGTTGTTTAGTAATAATAGAAGCTGCATTTTCATGACCCGTTTGATAATAATGTATGTTTAGATAATTGTTTGTTTTTTCTTTTGTACTATTAATTGCTTCTTCTTGAATATCAAATGCGTATACTTGTCCATTAGTAACTTCGTTTGCAAGGAATAATGTGTCGTTACCGTTACCACAAGTTGCGTCAACTACGATACTATTGTTATCTATATGAGAAGAAATCAACTTTCTAGCAAAAGGTAATATACCATCAACTATCATGATTCTATATGTTCTGCCTTAATATGTTTTGATCCTTGCATCGTACCACGTTCTTTTAGTTCTTTATCTATTGCATTAAGCACTTCCCATTTATTAACACTCCACATAGGTCCGACCATTAAATCTATTGGGCCATCACCAGTAATTCTATGAATAATCATTTCTTCAGGAAGAATTTCAAGTTGGTCACATACTAATTTTGTATAATCTTCTAGTGTCATAAATTCAAGTTGACCTTTTTCATATTGTTTTACCATAGGCGTACCTTTTAATAGATGTAATAAGTGGATTTTTATACCTTGAACATCCATCTTGGAAACTTCTTTAGCTGTTTCCATCATCATATTATAGTCTTCACCAGGTAATCCGTTAATAATGTGCGTGCATATGTTTATATTATGTTTTCTAAGTTTATTTATACCTTCGTAATAACATTCCATATCATGTGCTCGGTTAATTAAGTCAGATGTTTCTTGGTGTACAGTTTGTAATCCTAATTCAACCCATAAGTAAGTTCTTTCGTTTAATTCAGCTAAATATTCTACTACGTCATCAGGGAGACAGTCTGGTCTTGTAGCAATGGAAAGACCGACAACGTTATCTTCAGATAATGCTGCTTCATATTTTTCTCTTAATACTTCTACAGGTGCATGCGTATTTGTGAAAGCCTGGAAATAAGCAATATACTTTCCTTCAGACCATTTTTCGTGCATTTTGTCTTTAATTTCTTTAAATTGTACATGAATTGGTTCGGCTCTATTTCCGGCAAAATCGCCACTTCCTGCAGCTGAACAGAAAGTACATCCACCGTGTGCAACTGTACCATCGCGGTTAGGGCAATCAAATCCACCATCTATTGCAATTTTAAATATTTTCTCACCGAATTTATTTCTCAAATGATAATTCCATGTGTGGTACCTTTTATTATCAAATGCAAAACGGAATTGTTCTGCCATTTTATTTCACATCCTGTTCTTCAAACTTATCTAAAGCATTTTAACATATAATGTTGAACTTTTGCAGAAAAAGGTTTAGACTATTCAAATTGACAAATTATAGAAAGGGTTGAAGACTTTGAAAATGCCTAAAATCGTCAAGATGTTAATTATAGGTATGGCGATTAATATTACTGGTTCTAGTTTTTTATGGCCGTTAAATACAATATATATGAATGAAGAATTAGGAAAGAGTTTAAGTACTGCTGGTCTTGTTTTAATGTTTAATGCATTTGGCAGTGTTGTAGGTAATTTATTGGGCGGAACTTTATTTGATAAAGTTGGAGGTTATCGATCCATTATATTTGCTTCAGTTTTAAATATTTTGAGTTTAATAGGACTGAACTTTTTGAATGATTGGCCATGGTATCCATTTTGGTTAATTATTTTAGGTTTTGGTGGTGGCGTTATTGTGCCTGCTATTTATGCAATGGCTGCAGCTAGTTGGCCAAATGGTGGTCGTACAACATTTAATGCCATTTACTTAGCGCAAAACTTAGGGGTTTCGTTAGGGGCAGCAGCAGGGGGATTTGTAGCTGACTTTAGTTTTAATTATATTTTTATGGCAAATCTTCTATTATATGTTGTCTTTATAGTGATCGCTTTAAAATATTACAATGTAGATTTAGACATCCATGTTAAAAATAACGAAGGACTTTCTAGCGCGGTAGATATTAAAGATAAAACTAAGTTTAAAGCACTCATATTACTTTGTGTTATGTTCAGTTTATGTTGGATTGGTTATGTACAATGGCAAACGACCATTGCAACGTACACACAATCAGTCGGTATTTCTTTAAAACAATATAGTTTATTATGGACGATAAATGGTGTGTTGATTTTAGTAGGTCAACCACTCATTGCACCGTTTATTAATCGATTTAAAGAACGTTTAAAATTACAAATGTGTGTAGGTCTTGGGATATTTATTGTAAGTTATTTAGTAACGAGTATTGCAGAGCAGTTTACGTTGTTTGTTGTAGGCATGGTGATTTTAACATTTGGGGAAATGTTTGTATGGCCAGCAGTACCTGCAATTGCAAATAAATTAGCACCTAAAGGAAGAATGGGTGCATATCAAGGTATTGTGAATGCTTCATCAACAATAGGAAAAGCATTTGGTCCCGTAGTTGGTGGGATCATTGTGGACGCGTTTGATATGACGGTGATGTTCTATAGTATGATTTTACTTATTCTAATAGGTTATTATTTCTTAATGATTTATGACAAAGGAATAAAAGATAAAGAAATTGTTTAATTTGAAATAAAACTTGCAAAATCAATAGAAATTGCATAATATTAGGATGTATATTAAGGAGTAGTAGCTTATATGTGAATCTTAAGAGAGTCAGTGGTGGTGCGAACTGATGATATCCATAAAGTGAACTTACCAAATGTTATTATTAATGAAAGCAATCTCAAATCTTATAAATGAAGTGCACTTTTTCAAGTGAATTCTGGGTGGTACCGCGGCACAATGATTGAAGTCGTCCCAACTGTTAAGATGGTTGGGATGGCTTTTTTATTTTATTAGGAGGAACATTTTAATGAATTATAATCATCAACAAATTGAAAAAAAGTGGCAAGAATTTTGGGCAAATAATAAAACGTTCAAAGCAAGTGACAATTTAGGACAAAAGAAATTCTACGCGTTAGATATGTTTCCATATCCATCAGGTGCAGGTCTACATGTAGGGCATCCTGAAGGTTACACTGCAACTGATATCGTATCTAGATATAAAAGAATGCAAGGATATAACGTATTACATCCAATGGGTTGGGATGCTTTTGGATTACCTGCAGAACAATACGCAATTGATACAGGGAATGACCCTAAAGAATTTACAGCTAAAAATATTGCGACGTTTAAAAGACAAATCCAAGAATTAGGATTTTCATATGATTGGGATAGAGAAGTTAATACAACAGATCCTGATTATTATAAATGGACACAATGGATTTTCATTCAATTATATAATAAAGGATTAGCGTATGTTGACGAAGTAGCAGTGAACTGGTGCCCAGCTTTAGGTACCGTATTATCAAATGAAGAAATTGTTGACGGCGTTTCTGAACGTGGTGGACACCCAGTTGTACGTAAACCAATGAGACAATGGGTTTTAAAAATCACTGAATATGCAGATAGATTATTAGAAGATTTAAATGATGTAGATTGGCCAGAATCAATTAAAGATATGCAACGAAACTGGATTGGTAGATCAGAAGGTGCAGAAGTCACTTTTAATATTGATAATACTGATTTATCATTCGACGTATTTACAACTAGACCAGATACAATTTACGGGGCAACTTTTGCAGTATTGTCACCTGAACATCCTTTAGTAGATCAAATTACGGCAGATAGTGAAAAAGAAACCGTTGAATCATATAAATTAGCAGCGTCACGTAAATCTGATTTAGAAAGAACGGACTTAGCTAAAGATAAAAGTGGTGTATTTACAGGTGCATTTACTACTAATCCATTTACAGGTAAAAAGATGCCAATTTGGATTGCTGACTACGTATTAATTAGTTACGGAACTGGTGCTGTTATGGCTGTTCCTGCACATGACGAAAGAGATGCTGAATTTGCTGAAAAATTCAATCTAGATGTCATTACAGTTTATAACGAAGATGGAAAAATGATTGATTCTGACGTGTTAAATGGATTAACTCAAGAAGAATCAGTGCCTAAAGCGATAGAATTACTTGAAGAAAAAGGTATCGGTCAGAAAAAAGTAAGTTATAAATTAAGAGACTGGTTATTTAGTCGTCAACGTTATTGGGGCGAACCAATTCCTGTTATACATTGGGAAGACGGTACTATGACAACAGTTCCAGAAGAAGAATTACCACTTTTATTACCAGAAACTGATCAAGTCAAACCATCTGGTACAGGAGAATCACCACTTGCTAATATTGATGATTTTATCAATGTCGTTGATCCTAAAACAGGTATGAAAGGTCGTCGCGAAACGAATACAATGCCTCAATGGGCAGGTAGTTGTTGGTATTATTTAAGATATATTGACCCACATAATGATAAACAATTAGCAGATCCTGAAAAATTAAAACATTGGTTACCAGTTGATTTATATATTGGTGGCGTTGAACATGCTGTATTACATTTACTATATTCAAGATTTTGGCATAAAGTACTTTATGATATTGGTGTTGTTCCAACTAAAGAGCCATTCCAAAAATTATATAACCAAGGTATGATTCTTGGTGAAGGTAACGAAAAAATGAGTAAATCTAAAGGTAATGTCGTAAATCCTGACGACATAGTTAAATCACATGGTGCTGATACATTAAGACTTTATGAAATGTTCATGGGACCACTTGATGCTGCAATTGCTTGGAGTGAAAATGGACTAGACGGCTCACGTCGTTTCTTAGATAGAATATGGCGTTTACTAGTAACTGAAGACGGGAATATATCAAGTAAAGTTGTTGATGAAACGACATCTAACTTAGACAAAGTTTATAATCAAACTGTTAAAAAAGTTACAGAAGACTATGATACTTTGAACTTCAATACAGCTATTAGTCAAATGATGGTATTTATTAACGAATGTTATAAACAAGATAAATTTAACAAATCTTATGTAGAAGGCTTTGTTAAAATGCTATCACCAATTGCACCACATATTTCAGAAGAATTATGGTCTAAACTAGGTCATACAGATACAGTGACTTATGAAGAATGGCCAACTTTTGATGAATCATTACTCGTTGATAACGAAGTAGAAATTGTTATCCAAGTTAATGGTAAATTAAAAGATAAAATTAAAATTTCAAAAGACCTTTCTAAAGAAGATATGGAAAAAGTAGCTTTTGAAAATGAAAAAATTAAAGAAGCTATAGAAGGTAAAACTGTAAGAAAAGTAATTGCAGTACCTCAAAAATTAGTTAACATCGTAGCAAATTAATGAGATAGGAGTGCTTAAGAATGAAAGAAATAACAGTTACTGAATTAGCAAATAAAGTCTCATCAAGTGAACCAATTAATATAATTGATGTAAGAGAAAATGATGAAGTAGCATTTGGTATGATTCCTGGAGCTAAACATATACCAATGGGAGAAGTGCCTAACGAATTAAATCATTTTAATAAAGATCAAACTTACTATATTATATGCGCCGGTGGTATTAGAAGCGCGAAAGTAGTCGATTATTTAGAAGACCATGATATTGACGCTGTTAATGTAGAAGGCGGCATGCATGAGTGGGGCGACGAAGGTTTAGAGAATAATAGAATATAATAAAAAAGTCTGGGACGTTAATATCCCAGACTTTTTTTATTTATATTATGTAGATAAATATAACCGATTAAAAACTCGCTTGCCTAGGGTACAGTCTCAGCCTGTAGTCTTCGACTTGTACTAAACGCTTAGGCGTCTCGTTTTTAATCGGGTTAGGATATATTCTAAGGAGCATTATTCAGAATTCTGCTCCTTACAGCATTCTAACGAGCATTATTCAGAATTCTGCTCCTTACAGCATTCTAACGAGCATTATTCGGAATTCTGCTCCTTACAGCATTCTAACGAGCATTATTCAGAATTCTGCTCCTTACAGAGTTCTAACGAGCATTTCTCAGAATTCTGCTCCTTAGAATGTGTTTCATCATCATTTATAAACTCTCGCTCTGCTAACAAGATCATTTTAAGTGACTTTTTAGACAAACTAAAACAAACCAAACGTGTGTATACCGTTTGGTTTGTTTTTTATTTATATATAGAAGCATTATGTCCTGCGACATATCCTGTTACTAAAGCGCTCGTAATATTATATCCGCCTGTGTAACCGTGAATATCTAATACTTCACCTGAGAAGAACAGTCCTGAACATATTTTAGATTGCATCGTGTTTGGCTCGATTTCTTTTATGTTTACACCGCCACCGGTTACGAATGCTTTATCAATTGGTAACGTACCATTTACTGTAAATGTAAATTCTTTTAGATTATCAACAAAAGTTCTAATAGCTTGTTGTGATAAATGGTGGTACGTAATGTCGATATCTATGTTTGATTGTTCTAAAATGAAATGTAAGTATCTTTCTTGGATCAGTCCTTTTAAAGCATTTTTTATTGCTTTATTAGGTTCATCTTTTAATTTTTTTACGATTTGTTGTTCTAAGTCGTGTTTCTTAATTTCTGGAAAGGCGTCTATTGCCATTTTAATTTCTTGTTTCTTCTGTGATTGTTGTTCTTTATATATGAATTGACTACATCTTAATGCGGCTGGACCGGATACACCGAAATGGGTAAATAACATATCCATTTGATGAGTTATTCTAGGTTTACCGTTTTTCTTTAAAACGGAAAGTCCAATATCTTGTAAACTTAAGCCTTGAAGTATTTTATTTTTTATAAAAGGCTCGTTTGATTTAATTGGTACTTCAGTAGGGAATAGGTCTGTAATAGAGTGACCTAGCTGCTCTGCGAATTTATAACCATCACCTGTTGAACCTGTGTGAGGAACACTACAACCACCTGACGCAATAATAACTGTTTTACAAGGGATAAATGTTCCATTTTGTAATGTTATTCCTGTTATTTGTTGATTTTCGCTCTCAATAGATGATACTGTAGTTTCTTGTCGTATCTCAACACCATTGTCTTTTATAGATTGAACTAATGCATCTACAACATCTTGGGCGCGATTAGAAACAGGAAACATTCGTCCGTGATCTTCTTCTTTTAATTGTACATTTCGAGATTCAAAAAATTGAATGATGGATTCATTGTCGAAAGTTGAAAATGGACTGTAAAGAAATTTTCCATTTCCGGGAATATTTTTTATAATTTCTGCGTAAGGTAAACGATTTGTAACGTTACATCTGCCACCACCAGATATACGTAATTTACGTCCTAAACCTTTTTTCTTTTCTATTAATAGTACGCTGTGGCCATCTTTACTTGCACTATAAGCGGCCATTAAACCACTTGGACCAGCGCCAATTATAATTGTATGATACATATGTTACCTCCAAAATTCGATGTACTGATATTTTAACGAATAAAGTGATTCAAAAAAAGTAGTAGAATAGAAATAAACCTGTTATTATTAAATTTAAAAGTAAATCAGATAGGGATGAAATTATGTCAGAAAGTAAAGCGTTAGTGAGAGGAACCTTTCTACTCACGGCTAGTATATTGATTACAAAAGTATTAGGAATTTTATATTTAATTCCGTTTTATGCAATTATAGGCGATGAAAAAAATCTTGCTCCATTTACATATGCTTATCAACCATACACAATCATTATAACAATAGCAACTGCCGGCGTACCTTTAGCAGCTGCAAAATATGTTTCAAAATATAATGCATTAGGTGCTTATAAAGTGAGTCGGAAATTATACAGATCAAGTTTTCTTGTTATGTCAGTCTCAGGGATACTTGGATTTTTCATTTTATACTTCTTATCACCAACTATTGCTCATTTAACTTTAGCAAATAATGGTGGAATTGAAGGTGGCTGGAAAGTAGAGGACATTACAACTGTCATTCGAACAATTAGTTTTGTAGTTTTATTTATTCCATTGTTAGCAACTTGGAGAGGTATTTTCCAAGGATTCAATTCAATGGGACCAACAGCAGTTTCAGAAGTAACGGAACAAGTGGCACGTATTGCTTTTATTTTAGGTGGAAGCTATATCGTGTTAAACGTTATGAATGGATCCGTAATAATGGCTAACCAAGTTGCAACTTTTGCAGCTGGAATTGGTGCGATAATTGCATTATTAACGCTGTTATATTTTTGGGTTAAGAGAAGTCACTTAATTAAAGCTGAAGTTGAACAAGATGTAAGTGATATTGATGTTTCTTATGTCAAAATTTATAAAGAAATTATTAAGTACAGCATTCCGTTTGTAATTGTAAGTTTATGTTTTCCTATCATTAGTTTAATTGACCAATTTACACATAACAGTGGTCTTGAAATCGCGGGTGTAGGTAGAGAATTACAAGATATCTACTTTACGATGCTAAGTATGACGACTAATAAAATCGTTATGATTCCAACATCACTAGCAGCTGGTTTTGCAGTAAGTTTAGTACCGTTTATTACGAATACTTATAATACAGGGCGTATTGACGCTATGCATCACCAAATTAGAAAATCACTTGGCGTATTATTATATTTAACGGTTCCAGCTTCACTAGGAATTATGGTGTTATCACAACCTTTATATAACGTCTTTTATAGTTATAGTCCAATGGGTACAGAAATTTTATTCTGGTATGCACCAGTAAGTATTTTAATTGCTTTATTATCTGTAACTGCAGCGATGTTACAAGGTATTGATAAACAAGGCTTAACAGTATGGATTGTAATAGGGGCATTAGTCGTAAAAGCGATTATTAACTTGCCTTTAGTAGCTGTATTCCATACTTTAGGTGCAGTGTTAGGTACTGCTATAGCCTTGGCAGTCGCAGTAGGATTTAATTGCTACGTACTTTGGAAACATGCTGGATTTAACTTTAATATAACTATTTATCACACATTGAAAATTACATTGTACACAATTATTATGATGTTATTTGTGGAAATAAGTTATTTACTTCTTTCTTTAGTTGTAGATCCTACTTCTAAAATGGGCGCATTAATTATTTTAATAGTAGGTGCAATAGTAGGTATGATTGTATATGGATATTTAACAATGCGTTCTCGTTTAGCAGATGAATTCTTAGGAGAAATAACAAGTAAAATTAGACGTAAAATTAAGTGGGTGTAATAAATGAGGTTAGATAAATTTTTAGCAAATGCAGGTATTGGAACAAGAAAAGAAGTGAAAAAGTTTTTAAAGAAAAACTTAGTAACTGTGAATGATGAAATAGTGAAAAAACCTGAGATGCATATCAACCCTGAAGAAGATACTGTAACTTTTGATGATATACCAATTGAATATGAACCAGTTGTATATTTAATGATGAACAAACCAGCAGGATATATTTCAGCAACTGAAGATGATGAACATGAAACAGTTATCGATATCGTACCTGAATACATGCATTTAGACATTTTCCCTGTAGGACGTTTAGATAAAGACACAGAAGGATTACTATTGCTTACGAACGATGGAAAGTTTTCACATCAAATTATGAGCCCTAAACAAAAAGTACCGAAGTTATATTACGCTGAGTTAGACGGTTTTATAAAAGAAGAAGCAATAGATGTTTTTAAAAAAGGAATCGATTTAGGTGATTTTACTTCCACACCAAGTGAATTAGAGATACTTGAAAATGGTGATGAATCAAAAGCATTAGTAACCATTTATGAAGGGAAATTCCATCAAGTTAAAAGAATGTTTCATTCAATCAATTGTGAAGTGACATTTTTGAAAAGATTAAAAATCGGACAATTGGAATTAGATGAAAATCTTGAACCTGGTGAATATAGACATTTAACTGAAGAAGATTTTAATCTTTTAAATATAAATCATTAAAATATGTTTATAAAAAAACGCTGCGGGTATAATTAATTATATTAACGAAAACAGAGGTGGATATAAATGGCTAAAAAAGCAGGATTATTTAAAACATTATTAGTACTTGGGGGAACTGCAGCAGCGGTTGTCTTATCTAAAAAAGAAAACAGAGATAAATTAAAAGATGAGTACGGTAAATACAAAGAAGACCCAGAAAGCTACAAAGAAAATGCTAAACAAAAAGCATCAGAAGTAAAAGGTAAAGCACAAGACGAGTATTCTAAATATAAAGAAGATCCAACTTCTTATAAAGAATCAGCAAAAGAAAAAGCAAAAACTGAATTCCAAAAAGCAAAAGAAGATCCAAAAGGTTATGCTTCAAATGCGAAATCTCGTATTAAAAAAGAAGACGAAGATCCAACAGAACAACGTGAAGCTAAGTTTGATGACGAAGGCGGCACAGCTAACGGGAACTTACGAGTTGTAACTGAAGAAGATTTAAAAAAATAATAAATTAACGAGGGCTGAGACAAAAAAGTCTCAGCCCTTTTTCTGTTTCTAGTTTTTTTGTATTTCACTGACATAGTTGGGAATATTATAAATAAGCATTTTATTATGGAATAGATTGGGGTATGGGAAATAATTCGAAATAAATTTTTAATTTTATATACGACCTTAGTCGTACGTATAAGGAAATAAAATTGAACGTAAAAAAAACGAAAATTATTGCTTTTTCTATTTCATATTTTTAAAAATATCATGTATTATATAGATAACTATTCAAGTAAGAAAGAGATGATTTTCGATGTGGAGAAATAAAGTTAAAGAATATGAAGAAGATATTGTTAATGATTTAAAGGGGCTCTTAAGCATCGAAAGTGTAAGAAATGATGCTGAAAGTACATATGAAGCACCAGTTGGTCCTGGACCAAAAGAAGCGTTGAATTACATGTATCATCTTGGAGAAAGAGATGGATTTTCTTACACTGATATTGAAAATATTGTAGGTAGAATTGAAGCGGGTAAAGGGGAAGATGTTTTAGGTATCTTATGTCACGTTGACGTCGTGCCTGCTGGTGCAGGATGGGATTCCGATCCATTTAACCCAGTAGAAACAGAAGACGCTATAATAGCACGTGGTACGTTAGATGATAAAGGTCCTACGATTGCTGCTTACTATGCGGTTAAAATTTTAGAAGATATGAAAGTCGATTGGAAGAAACGTATACATATTATTGTGGGTACTGACGAAGAATCAGATTGGAAATGTACAGATAGATATTTCGAAACAGAAGAAATGCCAACTGTAGGTTTTGCACCTGATGCAGAGTTCCCATTAATTCATGGGGAAAAAGGCATTGTAACTTTTAATATACTTCAATCTGGTTATGTAGAAGATAGTGATGAACCTGAAGTGGAATTAAAAGCTTTCTTCTCTGGTGAAAGATTTAATATGGTACCAGACACAGCTCAAGCTAAACTATTAATTAAAGAACAAATGACAAATGTCGTTCAAAATTTCGAGTCATTTTTAAACACACATGAACTTGAAGGTGAAACGTCAATTGATGAAGGTTTCTTGAATTTAACAGTATTTGGTAAATCAGCTCACGGAATGGATCCAACTTTAGGACTTAATGCAGGACTTTATTTAATCCAATTTTTAAATGAGTTGAAGTTGGACAAATATGCTAGTGCATACGTGAAGTTTGCAAATGATTATTTAGTTGATTCTCCTAAAGGTGAAAAAATGGGTATGAAATTTGCAACTGAAGAAATGGGCGAAGTAACAACTAATACAGGTATAATGAGTTATACAGATGTTGATGGTGGACAATTCGGCATAAATTTAAGATATCCAGAAGGTTTTAATTTCGACGAATCTTTAGCACGTTTTAAAAATGAAGTATCTGATCGTGGCTTCGAAATTGAAATGGACAAACATCAATTACCACATTACGTAGATAAAAATGATCCATTTATTGATAAATTAATTTCGGCTTATCGTAATCAAACAGGAGACCAAGCTGAACCGTATACTATAGGTGGCGGCACATACGCCAGAAACTTAGACAAAGGTGTAGCATTTGGCGCAATGTTCAAAGACTCAGAAGACTTAATGCATCAAAAAAACGAATACATTACTAAGAAGCAATTGTTTAACGCAACAGCAATATACTTAGAAGCAATTTATAATGTTTGTGTAAAGGATGAGGTTAAATGACATATATATATTTAAATGACGAATTCGTAGATGAATCAGAAGGAAAAGTAAGCTTTTCAGATAGAGGATATAATTTTGGTGATGGTATATATGAATACATACGTATTTATGAAGGGAAAGTCTTTACTTCTAAAGAACACTATGAAAGATTGTTTAGAAGTGCGAAAGAAATAGGCTTGAATTTAGAAGGTTATTCAATTGAAAGTTTAACTGACGTAACAAAAGAATTAGCTAAGAAAAACAATGTTTATAATGGCGGTGTATACATCCAAGTTACACGTGGTGTTGCGCCTAGAAATCACCCATTCCCTGAAAGTAATACAAAGCCTGTTTTCTCTGCTTTTTCAAAAAGCTACGATAGACCATACGATCAATTAGAAAATGGTGTTAAAGCTATAATTGAAGATGACATTAGATGGTTAAGATGTGATATTAAAAGTTTAAATTTACTTGGTAATGTACTTGCTAAAGAAAAAGCGACACAAAACGATGCTGCTGAAGCAATTATGCATAGAGACGGTATTGTAACAGAAGGTAGCTCAAGTAACGTATATGCTATTAAAGATGGCAAAATATATACACATCCAGCGAACAATTTAATTCTAAAAGGAATTACAAGAAACGTCATTGCTGAATTAGCGAATGATTTAAATATTCCATTTGTAGAAGAAGCTTTTACAGTTGAATTTTTGAAAGCTGCAGATGAAGTAATCATTTCAAGTACATCTATAGAAGTTATGCCTGTTATTCAAATTGATGATCAAAAAGTTTCTGACGGTAAAGTTGGAGAAATTACGAAAAAATTACAAGAATCATTTAATAAATATATAGAGTCAAAAGCTTAAATAAATTTTAGTAAAAAATATATTTGGTCAGTAAATCATGTAAATACTGAATTTATTAGACTGAATTTAAATGAATAGGTTCAAAATACCCTTAAGTTTTCATTTATGAGGTTGAAATCTTAACCGAAAAATAATAAAATTTATAACAAGCGCGAAAAAATTATAAAAATTTAAAGAAATTTTTAAGATTAAATAATGACTCTTGAAAAGTTATGTTCATGAGTCTTTTTCTTTTTCTGAAAGTGAGGTGGATAGGTTGGAACATTTTTATCAATTAGGATGGACGTTAGACTCAGCAGGTGGAGCATCTGGTGAAGCATATATGGCAGAACAAGATGGCCGTAAGCTCTTCCTAAAACGTAATTCTAGTCCCTTTTTAACAGCATTGTCTGCTGAAGGAATAGTCCCAAAATTAGTTTGGACTAAGAGAATTGAAACAGGAGAAGTGGTAACTGCACAACATTGGAAAAATGGTAGAGCGTTAGTCCAAGATGAAATGAATTCTAACCGTGTTGCCAAACTTCTTAAAAAAATACATTCTTCTAAACAACTATTAAATATGTTAAAGCGTATGGAAATGAAACCTATGCATCCCGAATTATTATTCAAAAAAATAAATAGTTCATTATCCAGACATGTTTTAACAAATAGAACTGTTAGAAAAGCGTTACTTTATTTAGAAGATAACATGCCAACATTGGATAGTAGATTTTATACAGTTATTCATGGAGATGTTAATCATAATAACTGGCTTTTATCTGACCAAGATGAATTATACTTAGTAGATTGGGAAGGTGCTATGATAGCCGATCCTGCAATCGATATAGGTATGATACTTTATACTTATGTTGATGAACAAAATTGGGCTGAATGGCTAAGCAAATATGGCATTAATGATACTCACGATTTGAAAAAAAGAATGAAATGGTACACATTAATACAAGCTATCGCAATGGTAGAATGGTATGAAGAGAAAAAACGCTTTAACGATATGAATGATTGGTTGAACTTCTTAAATGAAGTCATGAATCGAAATGTATTTATATAAGGAGCTACTTTGAATGAGAATGAGAAATAAACCGTGGGCGGATGATTTTTTAAAGAGTCATCCCCATATTGTTGATGTTGACCTCAACCATCAGTATAAAATGGCCGAATGGTTTGATAAAAATCAACCGATTCATATTGAGGTAGGTACAGGAATGGGCCGATTTATTACAGAAACGGCTAAACAAAATCCTAATATCAATTTTGTCGCAATTGAAAAAGATAAAAATGTTATGGTTCGAGTGTTAGAAAAGGTTAAAGAAATGGAACTTGAAAATATTAAATTAATTAATCAAGACGCTAAGTTATTAACAGAGTATTTTGTTGAAAATGAAGTTTCTAGAGTTTATTTGAATTTTTCAGATCCATGGCCAAAAACACGACACGCTAAACGTAGATTAACGTATTCAACATTTTTAAATATTTATCAGCACATTTTGAATAAAGATGGACAAATTCACTTCAAAACTGATAATCAAAGACTTTTTGAATATAGTTTAGAAAGCATGTCTCAATATGGTATGTCATTTGACTATATAAACTTGAATTTACATGAAAACGAACCTGAAGATAATATTCGTACAGAGTATGAAGATAAATTTTCGAGTAGAGGATTTAGAATTTATCGAATGGAAGCTAGTTTTAAATAAAAATACGAAAGAACACCGCCGAAAATATAGAGGTTTTCGGTGGTGTTCTTTTTTGCGTCGAATAAATGAGTTGTAATATAATTAATGGAAAATAATAGGAGGGTGCCTATGGATATTTATAATTATCTTTTATGTTTAAAATCTAGACTCAGACTAGAACAAATGGATGCTGAGACAAAAAATTTTATAAAAGGATTAGAAGGTGAACAACAAGTAGAAAATATTTTAAAGCAAGTTGATAATTTATCTTATTGTTATAATCTGAGTTTAAATCTTAAAAACAGAATACAAATTGATTTTTTAGTCATAACCGATCAAATTATTTATCACTTTGAAGTCAAAAATTATAGCAGCGATTATACTTTTCAAGATGGATATCTTTCAAATGATCGAGGAAATAAGTTTAATACACCTTTTCAGCAATTAGATCGAGCCAATCAAGAACTAAATGAAATCATAACGCATTACAATATTAATAGAGAACTAAAATCTTATCTCATTTTTCCAAATTCCACATTCACGTTAAAATTAATGACTGCACCAAGTTGTCATTTATTACTACCAACAGAACTGCATAAACTCCCGAAACTATTTAGAAATTTTAAAACGAAAGAAAACAGAACAATACTTCAAATTTTTGAGAATAACCGAACTGACTTTTCAAGTATTTATAATAATATTAAAAGCGTACCTTTTGAATATATAAGAGGCGGATTAAAGTGCCCGAACTGTAAGGAAATAGATTGTTTGAAGGTGAATGATAAGTATATGAAATTACAATGTACAAATTGTTTGGGTATAGAAAATCGACAGTATGTATATTTATATAATTTGAAGGAATTATATTTCTGTAAAGGAGAGCCATTTACTGTATCTGAAGCTGAAATATGGTGTAGAGCTAGAAATAGAGACACGATTCGAAGAGTTTGTGATAAATATTTTAAAGTAAAAGGTAAAAAACCAAAAAAATACTATTTAGATGAGCTCTAAATTGCTAAACTGACAAATCTAGCAACATAGGGCGACTCTAAATTGCTAAACTGATGAATCTAGCAACATAGGGCGACTCTAAATTGCTAAACTGATGAATCTAGCAACATAGGGCGGCTCTAAATTGCTAAACTGATGAATCTAGCAACATAGGGCGACTCTAAATTGCTAAACTGATGAATCTAGCAACATAGGGCGGCTCTAAATTGCTAAACTGACAAATCTAGCAACATAGGGAAGCTCTAAATTGCTAAACTGGTAAATCTAGCAACATAGGGAAGCTCTAAATTGCTAAACTGATGAATCTAGCAACATAGGGCGGCTCTAAATTGCTAAACTGATGAATCTAGCAACATAGGGCGACTCTAAATTGCTAAACTGATGAATCTAGCAACATAGGGCGACTCTAAATTGCTAAACTGATGAATCTAGCAACATAGGGCGACTCTAAATTGCTAAACTGACAAATCTAGCAACATAGGGCGACTCTAAATTGCTAAACTGACAAATCTAGCAACATATGGAAGTTGTAAATCCCAAATCTGCCATCTATATACACACTAATAAGTCTATTTCCTTTCCAGCATATTTATCTAATCACATTTGATGTTCAATACTCTAATAAATGATAAAATAATGTTAATGAATGGAGGGAAATGAATTGTTGAATATTGGTGATTTTAAATTACACCCTTTACAAGGTGGTATAACTCAAATGGATGGTGGCGCGATGTTTGGTGTTGTTCCGAAACCTTTATGGACTAAAAAGTATCCACCCAATGAATTAAATCAAGTACCTTTAGTGACGCATCCTATTTTAATTCAATCTAAAAATCATAACATGGTGATTGATGCGGGAATGGGTAATGGTAAATTAACGGATAAGCAAAAGCGTAATTATGGTACAACTTATGAAAGTGATATAGAAAATTCATTAAAGCAATTTGATTTAACTCTTGAAGATATTGATATTGTCATTATGTCTCATATGCATTTTGATCATGCTTGTGGACTAACGACTGCAGATGGGCAATCTGTATTTAAAAATGCTACGATTTATACTTCTCAAATTGAATGGAATGAATTAAGAGCGCCTAATATTAGAAGTAAGGCTACATATTGGGAAGAAAACTATAAAAATATAGAACACCAAGTTGTAACGTTTGTTGATAAATTAGAAGTTATACCGGGAATAACAATGGTACATACTGGTGGTCATAGTGCAGGACATTCTGTTATTGAAATTGAAAGTAATGGAGATAAAGCTGTACATATGGCAGATATTTTTCCAACTTTTGCTCATTTAAATCCTTTATGGGTAACAGCTTATGATGATTATCCAATGGACTCCATTAATGCTAAAGAACGTTTGCTTCAAAAATATATAAAAGAAAATTATTGGTTTGTCTTTTATCATGATGTTAATCATTTTGCATTACGTATTGATGAAGAAACTAGGGGAATTAAGGAAGATATTAGAAGGGATGATTTAATTGAAATATAATTTTAATGAAATTATTGATAGAAGAGGAACAGCAACAATTGCATATGATGGCCAGCATAAAGTTTACGATTATGAAAATCTAGAGCCATTTTGGATTGCAGACATGGACATCAAAACACCAAACTACATTATTGATCATTTGAAAAATAAATTAGATCAAGCACATTTCGGATATTTAGTATGGAAACAAGATGAATATTTAAATGCTATCAAACATTGGTACAAAACAAGATTTTCTGTAAATGTTCAAAAAAATGATATTTATTACGTACCAAGCATATTATTCACTGTCACAGAAGTTATTCGTGAGTTTACTAAAGAAGGTGAAGGTGTATTAATCCATACACCTTCGTATAATGCTTTTTTAAACTTAATTAAAGGTAATAAAAGAGAGGCTGTTGAATCTCCACTTATTGCTACTGAAGAAGGATATAAATTAGATGTAGAGCAATTTGAAAAAATGGCATCTAGAGAAGATGTTAAAGTGCTTATATTATGTAATCCACATAATCCAACTGGTAAAGTTTGGACTAAAGAAGAATGTGAACAAATTAAAGAAATTTGTGTTAAGCATGATGTTTTTATCGTTTCTGATGAAATTCATATGGATTTTGTAAGAAGTAAAAATGGTTTTTATTCCATGACAAACTTAATGCAACTTGATTCACCAATCGTAGTCGTTACTGGTTTAGGGAAAACTTTTAATTTAGCGAGTTTAGCAAGTAGCTATATGATTACGAAACATCGATTTTTCACTTTACAATTTAATAGAAAGTTAGCGACTTATTATGGTCTTTCAGCAGCGAATACACTTGCGGTCGAAGCGGTAAAAGTAGCTTACACGCAATCAGCTGAGTGGGTTGATCAACTTAACGAACATATTGAAAGAAATATGACTATACTGAAAGAATTTGTAGATAATGAAATGTCTGATCAACTTGATTTTATTAAGCCAGAATCAACATATTTAGCTTGGGTGGACTTTTCTAAAAGTGGATATAAAGAAGCGGAAGTCCAAAAAGCACTACAATCTGTTGGTAAGATAGCAACGGGTATAGGACATTCATTTGAATTAGGTGAAAGTCATCATTTTAGATTAAATTTAGCTTGTAGCGAAGATAAACTAAAGGGCGGCTTAAAATCTATCAAACAGTCATTTAATGCTTTGAAAAATGGAGAAATCCAAGAATAAATAGAATCAGCTTTCTAATAAAGTCTTCTAACTAAAAAAGGGACAAAGCTGAATATAAATCATAAGATTTAATCAGCTTTGTCCTTTTTTGTTTCAAGTTACTATATTACGAATTTAATTAACTAGATTTCATAAATATCTATAACTTGACCATTAAATGCATCAGCAATAAATTCGTAATGTACAGGTTTATTATCTTTAGTAACAGTAACTCCACCATGTACTACTTTAGTATCAATTCCAAATTTTTGGTAGGTCTTTGGAATATGTAATATATAAGATGCTTCTACATTATTAAATTTACTTTTTACTTGTTTAAGTATTTCTTCACAATTGTAATGTTTAAATTGCTTGAAGTAAATATATGTAACGAAGACACCTAAACCTGTAAAAATGGAAAATAACAAAATGACAAATTTCAACTTATTATTTTGCATGACCAAGCCTCCTTCTACTTAAATCTAGTTTAACACAAAGCTTAATTGATATATAAATATTTATACGAGGAGATTCATAATGACACATATTAGACAAGAAACATTAACAAGAATGAAAGAATTAACAGAATTGCATAGCGTCCCAGGATTTGAAGGTGAAGTACGCGAGTATTTAAAAGAAAAAATGGCACCATACGTAGATGAATTTATTGGAGATAACATGGGCAGTATATATGGTGTTAAAAAATCAAAAAAAGAAAATGCACCAAAAGTACTTGTTGCAGCCCATATGGATGAAATTGGTTTTATGGTTACTGAGATGACTAAAGAAGGTATGCTTAAATTTACAGCACTTGGTGGTGTATCTCCAGATGTTTGGTTATCACAAACACTACAATTAAAGACTAGAGATAATCAATATTATAATGGCGTAGTTGGAAGTATCCCTAAACATTTTAGAACAGGTAATGAAACTGGGGTAACGATTAACGACATGTTGTTAGATGTTGGCGCTGAAAATGTAGAACAATTAAAAGAAATGGGTATACGTATAGGAGATACAATCGTACCAAAAACTGATTTTGAAAGATTAACGGAGAATAGAATTTTGGCAAAAGCTTGGGATAACAGATATGGATGTTTAGTTGGATTAGAATTGTTAGAAGCATTAAAGGACCAAGAACTTGATGTTGATTTATATGTCGGCGCTAATGTTCAAGAAGAAGTTGGATTAAGAGGTGCTTCAGCAAGCGTTAATTTAATACAACCAGATCTAGCTTTAGTAGTAGATTGTTCACCTGCTAATGATATGAAAGGTCATCTTGGACTTTCTGGTGCTTTAGGAAAAGGGGTGTTAGTCAGAATTCTAGATCGTACAATGATCTTATCTGAAAGAATGAGAGATTATTTAATAGATATAATTGAAGAAAAAGAGATTAATCATCAATATTTCCAATCACCAGGTGGAACTGACGGCGGAGAAATCCATAAAGCATTAACAGGAATCCCTACAGCTGTTATCGGAGTGTGTGCAAGATATATCCATACAAGTAAAGCAATTTACGATGTGAGAGATTATTTAAGTGCTAAGACTTTACTAGAAGAAATTGTAGTAAATATAAATTCAGAAAAAATAGAATATTTGAAATTTAAGTAAACCAGATTTTGTAATTGACACAACTATTATTTCAGTCTAAAATATGTTTATTCCGATTAGGATACTAAGAATAGAGGGTGTAAAATGAAAAAGGGTATATTATTAATCATTGCATTAATTGTAGTACTAGCTGCATGTGGAAATGGCAATGACTCAAAAGACAGCAGTAAAGGTAAAGACGACAAAAAACTTGTTGTCGGAACAGAAGGGACATATGCTCCATTTAGTTATCATGACAAAAAAGATAAATTAACTGGTTATGATATTGAAGTTACGAAAGCAGTAGCGAAAGAAATGGGTTACAAAGTAGAATTTAAAGAAACACAATGGGATTCAATGTTTGCAGGTTTAGATTCAAGCCGATTTGATGTAATCGCAAACCAAGTTGGTATTAATAAAGACAGAAAAGCAAAATACAAATTCTCAGATCCTTACACATACTCTAAAGGGGTACTCGTAGTAAACAAAAATAACAAAGACATCAAATCATTTGATGACGTTAAAGGTAAAAAATTAGCGCAAACATTAACTTCAAATTATGGTCAATTAGCTAAATCTAAAGGCGCTGAAATCACTAAAGTAGATGGATTTAACCAAGCGATGGATTTACTTCAATCTAATCGTGTTGAAGGTACATTTAATGACAGTGTTTCATATTTAGATTATAAAAAACAAAAACCAAATGCTAAAATCAAAGCAATTGAAGGCGATGCAGAGCAAAGTCAATCTGCTTTTGCATTTAGAAAAAATGAAGATGATAAAGTAGTTAAAGACTTTAACAAAGCATTGAAAAAATTAAAAGATAATGGCGAACTAGAAAAAATAAGTAAAAAATGGTTTGGCGACAATGTTTCAGAACCTAAATGATGAACAACTGCATGCTCTAAATGCTGCCAAGCAAGCATTTTTGCCAATGTTAGAAGGCTTAGTAAAATATTCAATTCCAATTACGCTTGTTACATTTGTAATTGGATTGATTTTTGCTTTACTAACAGCTTTAATGCGTATATCAAGTAGTAAAATATTAAAGGGAATTGCTCGTTTTTATGTATCAATCATTCGTGGTACACCTATGATTGTACAATTATTCATTATCTTTTACGGGATTCCTGAAATTGGTAGATTGGCAACTGGAAATGCAGATAATCAACTGACACTGACGCCTGTTATAGCCGCAATTATTGGTTTGTCTCTTAATGTAGGTGCATATGCATCTGAAATATTAAGAGGTGGAATTATGTCTATTCCTAAAGGTCAAACTGAAGCGGCGTATTCAATTGGTATGAACTATAAACAAACAGTACAAAGAATTATTTTACCTCAAGCGATTAGAGTTTCTATTCCGGCTTTAGGTAATACATTTTTAAGTTTAATTAAAGATACTTCTTTATTAGGTTTCATTTTAGTAGGTGAAATGTTTAGAAAAGCACAAGAAGTAGCGTCAACAACTTATGAATTCTTAACAATTTATTTATTAGTTGCGATATTATACTGGGTAGTTTGTTTTATCATATCAGTCATTCAATCATTCTATGAATCTTATGTTGAAAGAGGGTATCGTTCATGATAGAACTTCAAAATATAAAAAAGTCTTTTAATGACAAAGAAGTAATCAAGGGTATTAATCTTTCAGTAGATAAAGGCGAAGTTGTTACTTTGATAGGAAGATCTGGTTCAGGTAAAACAACGCTTCTAAGAATGATTAATGCATTAGAAATACCTAGTGAAGGCACAGTATATGTGAACGGTGAAACATATACAGCTGATAACAAAAAATCACAAATTAAAGTAAGAAAAGAATCAGGTATGGTTTTTCAAAGCTATAATTTATTTCCACATAAGACAGCAATTGAAAATGTAATGGAAGGTTTAATTACTGTAAAAAAATTAAACAAACAAAAAGCGCATGAAGAAGCATTACAATTGTTAGTTAAAGTGGGATTAGAAAGCGTGAAAGATCAAAGACCACATGCATTATCTGGTGGACAACAACAACGTGTAGCAATTGCACGTGCATTAGCAATGAATCCTAAGGTTATGTTGTTTGATGAACCAACTTCAGCGCTCGATCCAGAGTTAGTAAACGATGTATTAAAAGTTATAAAAGATTTGGCGAACGAAGGCATGACAATGGTTATTGTTACACATGAAATGAGATTCGCAAGAGAAGTTTCAGATCGTATGATATTTATAAACGATGGTTTAATTGGCGAAGAAGGTAAACCAGAGAAATTATTTAACGAACCTGAAACAGACGCACTAAAAAAATTCCTTAATGTTATTGAGGTTTAATATAGATTAAAAAACACCGGTAGTTATTTAAAAAAATAATTACCGGTGCTTTTTTATAGTATAATCATTTTTAAGGAGTGTGAAATAATGGATAAAATAAAATCATTCTTTGGAAGAACCATTATTGATGGTTTAAGTTATATGGCGTTAGGTTTATTTAGTACATTAATTGTAGGGCTTATTATTGAAACTTTAGGTCATACATTAAATACATATTTTGATACATCTATTATGATAGAAGTCGGTAAGTTGGCACAAAGTTTAACAGGTGCTGGTGTAGGTGTAGCAGTTAGTTATGGTCTTGGTGCTTCTCCGCTGATCATTTTTACAACTGCAGTAACTGGGATGTATGGTTATGAACAAGGTGGTGCTGTAGGTAGTTATTTAGCATCAGTTTTTGCAAGTGAATTAGGTAAATTGTATTCTGGAAAAACAAAAATTGATATTATTTTATCACCTGTACTCACTTTGTTTGTTGGTACTTGCATTGCAAAATTTATCGCCCCATTTATAGATACATTTATGAAGACGTTAGGTAGTTGGATACAATTAAGTACAGAACAACAACCGTTACTCATGGGGATGTTTGTCAGTTGTTTAGTCGGTATTACTTTAAGTAGTCCAATATCTAGTGCAGCGCTAGCGTTAATGCTCGGTTTGAGTGGAACGGCTGCTGCGGCTGCTACAATAGGTGGTTGCTGTCACATGATTGGATTTGCCGTAACAGGTTATAAAGATAATGGTATATCTGGTGTCATTGCGCATGGAATAGGTACGAGTAAATTACAAATTCCGAATTATTTAAAACAACCGTTTATATTGATACCTTCAGTAGTAGCCAGTTTAATCGTAGCACCGATTATGACTGTATTCTGGCCGATGGAAAATAATTCGGCTGGTGCTGGAATGGGTTCAAGTGGATTTGTTGGCCAAATTATGACGTTAAAAACGATGGGTTCAAGTCCTGAAGTATGGTTCCAAATTTTATTTTTCCATTTTTTATTACCAGCTGTAATCAGTTTATTTGTTTATAGCATTATGAAAAGATATCATATTATTAAAGATGGACAACAAACTATTATGATTGGAAGTGCAAAAAAATGAAACAACTAACTTCAATTGAAGAATTTAAAGAATTAACAAATCAACCAACTATTTTTATGTTTACTGCTTCTTGGTGTCCGGATTGTCATTTTATTGATCCAGATTTACCTGCACTAGAAGAAAAATATAAGCAATATCAATTTGTCTCAGTTGATAGAGATGAATTTATAGATTTATGTCAAGAAGTTGGCGTAATGGGTATTCCAAGTTTTCTTGCTTACGATAAACAAGAAGAGTTAGGTAGGTATGTTGGTAAAGAAAGAAAAACGATTCCTCAAATTAGTGAATTTATCGATGGTTTAAACAGTTAACTGCATTAAAAAGTAGGTCGTAATGAAAGTTTTATTAATTTCATTAAACCTGCTTTTTTTCATTTTAAATATGTTGATTTATATTACTTTATCACTGTTACATAACGATATTTTGTTGTAAACTATATAGAGGTATAAAAATAGGAGTGTTAAGTATGAATGTCTTTCAAATGAGAGATTTATTAAAAGAACGTTTGAATTCACTTGATGTAAATTTCAAGTTCAATAGAGATGAAGAAAGTTTAAGAATAGAACGAACAGATAACCAAAAAGGTCTGTCTGTTAAATTAGCACCAATTATTGCTAAATATAAAAATAATAAAGAAAATACAATAGATGAAATTGTATATTACGTAACTGAGACTATTCATGCAATGCAAGACGAATCTACTAAAGAAATTAACAATGTTGAAATTTTACCGGTTATAAGAGCTACTAGTTTCCATAAAGAAACGAAAGAGGGGACACCTTTTGTAATCGATGAACATACAGCAGAAACAAATGTTTATTATGCGTTAGATTTAGGTAATACGTATCGTTTAATAGATGAATCGATGTTGAGTGAACTTAAATTGACGAAAGAACAAATTAAGGAACAGGCTTTATTTAATATTAAAAAGAAAAAGACAACATATAAATCAGATGAAGTTCAAGGAAATACATTCTATTTCGTGAATACAAATGATGGTTATGATGCTTCAAGAATATTAAATCAAACATTTCTTAAAGAAGTTTATAACAATATTGAAGGTGAAATGTTATTAGCAACACCTCACCAAGATGTTTTAGTTATTTGTGATATTAAGAATGAAGTTGGATATGATGTTGTTGCACAAATGACGATGCAATTTTTCCAAAGTGGGTTAGTACCTATAACGTCATTATCATTCTCTTATTCTCCAGATAAACCTTTAGAACCTATTTTCATTTTAGGTAAGAATCATTCACGTAAAAGAAATCAAGAAGTGATTGATAGACTTGAGAAGAATAGAGAAATATTTAAAAATATGAAAAAAAATAAAAAGTAACTGTAAGGAGTTAGCGAAATGAATTTATTTTATAATAAAAATGGTGTCGGCGATGTATTAATGGTTACACTTCAACCTGTATCAGAGGATTTAGAATATGATTATCAAAATGACATTACAATTATTAAAAACAATAACAATATCGTTGGTTTTAATATATTTAATGCTTCAAAATATGTTCAATTAGAAGGAAACGGTAATATTAAAGTAGAAGAAAAACATGTTGGCAGTATTCAAGATTTATTAGAAAAAAATAATATTAATTATAAGCTAGAAGTTGATTTATCACCAAAATTTGTAGTAGGTTTTGTGAAAGATAAGTCTAAACATCCTGATGCAGATAAATTATCAGTTTGCAAAGTAGACGTTGGAACTGAAGAATTACAAATCGTTTGCGGCGCACCAAATATAGACCAAAATCAAAAAGTAGTCGTAGCAAAAGTAGGAGCTGTTATGCCTAGTGGTATGATCATAAAAGATGCCGAATTACGCGGTGTTCCTTCTAGTGGTATGATTTGTTCTATGAAAGAACTTGGTTTAGAAGGTGCTCCAAAAGAAAAAGGTATAATGGTATTAGAAGATAGTTATACTGTAGGAACACCATTTTTTGAAGACGAAAGGTAGTGAACCTATGAGTTGGTTTGATGATATATTTGGACAATCCAAAAAAAATCAAAAAAATGAAAACAATGAGAATAATGATAATGAAAAAATATCATTCGATAACGATTCAGAAGATGAACCTATAAACGACGAAGTATATAGACGTCCTAAAGGTAAATTTAGATTTCCAATACAAATGGAATATGATCAAGTAGATGATCATAATCAAGAAGATGGACATCGCGAAAATAACAATCATGAAACTAGTTATCATGATAATAGATTTTATGATGAATCAGAACAATCTTTTTCAACGAATAGACGTAGAAGACGAAGAAAAAGTCATGATAGAAATCAACAAGAATCAACAAAAGCTGATCCTTACGAATATAAAGGCAATAATAAGAGCCGCTATCAACAGCCAAATGACTATAAACCAAGTCATAAGACTAAATCTAGCTATTCTAAAAATGAAAATGATTTATTTGAAGAAAGAATATCTTCATTACATCAACCTAAATTTAAAGCTTCAGAAGTACCGTCTGCTATATTTGGTATGAGAAAACAAAAAGACGTACCAAATAGTGGTTTGAGAGATCATAGTATTTCAGATAATACGGACACAACACAAGATCAATCTAAAGATATAGAAGATACAAGTGAAAATACTAAACAAAAAAGTAGCGAAGTTCAAAAAGACGTCCCTACTTATTCAAAGACGGACAATACTATAAATATTGAAAATATATATGCTTCACAAATTGTTTCCGAAATAAGAAAAGAACGCGAGAAAAAACTACTTAAGAAAAAACAATTTGAACAAGCATTAAAAGAAAAAAGAGAATCAGAACTGAAAAGTCTTGAATCTGAAGAAGAGAAATCTCAAATTAAAAACCAAGATTATTTCTTTAAACAACAAGCATCATATATTAAAAATAAATCTCATTCAGATGATGTTAACGATGAAAGTGACATAGATGAAGTTGATGACTTAAATATTGCTGAAGAGGAAAATAATCATATTGGTGAAACAGTAGGGGAAGCGATTGAGGTTGAAGATAACCAAATTCATGCATCATTGCAACCAGATGTGAATGACCTTACGAGTTATAAATATGAAGAAATTGATTTAGATTTTGAAGATGAAGAAAATAATTCAAACGATATCGAGAATAAAGATGACATTGAAGAAATAGATGATATCGAAATCAAAGATACTGAACAGGCTGATTTCAATCAAGAAGAGGAAGATGTTCAACCTCAATTTGAAGAAGTTGCTGAAGATGAAATTAAAAATCCTCTTGAATCAACTGAAGAAATTGGTGAATCAGAACAATATGTAGATGATGATATTAGTTTTGAAGAAGAACCTGAAGATGATATTGGCAGTATTGAAGAAGCAGAAGACTTAGAATCAGAATATGCATTTTCAGACGATGCGATCTCTGAAGAAACGGTAGAAGAACTTGAAGAAGTTCAAGAAGAAGCAGAAGTAAAAGAGGAAATAGTATCTGACAATCCAATCGTTGAAGATGAAGAAATAGTATCTGACGAAGTTGAAGAACCTGAAGAAGTAGAAGTTGAAGAACCTGAAGAAGTAGAAGTTGAAGAACCTGAAGAAGTAGAAGTTGAAGAACCTGAAGAAGTAGAAGAAGTTGAATCTAAACCATCACTTGAACCAGTGCTAAGTCCGAATAAGAAACGTACTTCACCATTTAATGTAGTGATGACACCTTCAGATAAGCGTAACTATCAATCATTTATGAAAAATGATGCAAATAAACCTAAAGAGGCAGCTCAAGTTAATACTGAGCATACTCAAGCTACTAATGAACCTGATGAGCCAGAAACTCCGACAAAGCGTAAAGGTCCATTATTTGTCTTGCCTCCTGTGTCTATTTTAGATGATGTCGTTGAAGAAGAAGATAATACTGAATGGTTAGAAGAGAAGAAAAAAGAATTAGATGAAGCTTTTTATCACTTTAATGTACCTGCTCAAGTCGTAAATATGATTCAAGGTCCGACTGTTACGAGATTTGAATTATCTGTAGAAAAAGGTGTTAAAGTTTCAAGAATCACCGCTCTTCAAGATGATATTAAAATGGCGTTAGCTGCTAAAGATATTAGAATTGAAGCGCCAATTCCTGGTACAAGTTTAGTTGGTATTGAAGTGCCAAATCAATCTCCTAAAAAAATTCCACTAGGACAGATGATTACTTCTCAACCATTCCAACAAGCTGAAAGTAAACTTACTGTAGCAATGGGCTTTAAGATTAACAACGAACCACTTTTAATGGATATAGCGAAGACACCTCATGCTTTAATCGCAGGTGCTACGGGTTCAGGGAAGTCGGTTTGTATTAATGCGATATTGACGAGTCTGTTATATAAAAACCATCCAGATGAATTAAAATTATTACTTATTGATCCTAAGATGGTTGAACTAGCGCCGTATAATGATTTACCACATCTTGTCGCGCCAGTAATTACGGATGTTAAAGCAGCTACTCAGAGTCTTAAATGGGCTGTTGAAGAAATGGAAAGAAGATATAAACGATTCGCTGAATTACATGTTAGAAATATAACAGCATTTAATAAAAAGGCTAATTATGACCAAAGAATGGCGAAAATTGTTATAGTTATTGATGAGTTAGCTGATTTGATGATGATGTCACCGCAAGAAGTTGAACAATCAATAGCTAGAATAGCGCAAAAAGCTAGAGCGTGTGGTATACATATGATTCTTGCTACTCAAAGACCGTCTGTTAATGTTATAACAGGTTTAATTAAAGCGAATGTACCTACTAGAATTTCATTCATGGTATCGTCTTCAATCGATTCTAGAACGATTCTTGATGTTGGTGGTGCTGAAAAACTACTCGGTAATGGTGATATGTTGTATCTAGGTAACGGTATGAATAAACCAATAAGAGTTCAAGGCGCATTTGTATCTGATGATGAAATTGATGAAACAGTATCTAATGTAAGTAATCAGATGAAACCAAATTACTTATTTAAAGAAGAATCTTTATTGAAAAAAGTAAATGAACAACCTGCAGATGCACTTTTTGATGAGGTTTGTGAATTTATGGTTAAAGAAGGAAACATATCAACATCCTTGATACAAAGACATTTCCAAATTGGTTACAATAGAGCAGCAAGAATGATTGATAACTTAGAAGAACGTGGCTATATTTCTGGACCAAATGGATCTAAACCAAGAGATGTTTTACTTACAAAAGATATACTAGAAGATAATGAGACTAACATTTAAGACACAGAAGGAGTGACATGAAATGACATTATTTCATTTTGTCGGAATCAAAGGTGCTGGTATGAGTTCATTAGCACAAATAATGCATGATATGGGACATCGCGTGCAAGGTTCTGATATAGAAAATACTGTATTTACGGAAATTGCGTTAAGAAATAAAGGTATTAAAATTTTACCGTTTGATGTTGAAAATATACAAGAAGGTATGACAGTTATTGCTGGTAATGCTTTTCCAGATTCACACCCAGAAATAGCAAAAGCATACGAATTAGGATTGGAAGTTAATAGGTATCATATTTTCTTAGGAGAATTTATGTCACAGTATACTTCTGTAGCGGTTACAGGTGCTCATGGTAAAACCTCAACTACAGGACTATTATCACATGTTATGAATGGTGACCAGAAAACATCATTCTTAATAGGTGACGGTACAGGTATGGGATTACCTGATAGTTCTTATTTTGCCTTTGAAGCTTGTGAATATAGAAGACATTTTTTAAGTTATTATCCTGACTATGCAATCATGACAAACATTGACTTTGATCATCCTGATTATTTCAAAGATTTGCAAGATGTTACGAACGCTTTCCAAGAAATGGCTAAAAATGTTAAAAAAGCGATTATAGCGTGGGGCAATGATGCTGAACTGAAAAAAGTCACAGCAGATGTTCCAATTTATTTCTATGGCTTTGAAGATGACAATGATATATATGCTGAAAATATTCAAACATCTTCTAAAGGTACGACTTTTGATGTGTACTTTAAAGAAGGAAAGAAACTAATAGGTACATTCACAACGCCAATGTACGGAGATCATCACGTATTAAATGCATTAGCAGTTATAGCTGTATGTCATTTAGAAAAATTAAATATTGATAATATTAGAGAAGCATTACTCACATTTGGTGGTGTAAAAAGAAGATTTAGTGAAACTTTTTACGATGAACAAATTTTAATTGATGATTATGCTCATCACCCTAGAGAAATTAATGCTACAATTGAATCTGCTAGGAAAAAATATCCTGAAAATGAAGTGGTCGCAGTTTTTCAGCCTCATACATTTTCAAGAACTGAGACTTTCTTAAATGAGTTTGCTGATAGTTTAACTCAAGCTGATAAAGTATACTTATGTGATATATTTGGATCAATTAGAGAACAACAAGGTGAATTAACAATTAAAGATTTAAAAACGTTAATACCGAACGCAGATTTAATTAACGAAGAAACAGTTTCACAACTTAAAAAACATACAAATGGTGTTATACTATTTATGGGTGCTGGTGATATTCAAAAAATTCAAAAAGCCTATGTAAAAACACTTAAAGATTAATGTTAGTATGTTTATGCAAGTTGAATAGGGGTATTTATTATTAGTAAATCATATAAAGTTTTATAATTATTAGGAGGCGTTTAGTATGGATTGGTTATTACCATTAGCAGGTATTATTGCTGCTGTTGCATTTTTAGTAATTTGTGTAGTTTTAGCACTATTCTTAATGCAATTATTAAAAACAGTTAAAGGAATTAACGAAACATTAGATGGCATTCAAGGCCAAATTCAAGGTATTACACGTGAATCTACTGACTTACTTCACAAAGCAAATCGCTTAACTGAAGATATTCAAGATAAATCATTACGATTAAATTCAGTAGTAGATGCAGTTAAAGGTGTAGGTGATTCAGTTCAAACACTTAATAATTCAGTGGATAGAGTGACTAATTCAATAACTCACAATATCTCACAAAATGAAGATAAAATTTCTCAAGTAGTACAATGGTCAAACGTTGCAATGGAAGTTGCAGACAAATGGCAATTAAGAAAAAATCGTAGAAGCAATGTTTCATATAGTACAACAACTAGTACTAAAGAAAATGAATCAGATGTAACTAAAGATTATAATGCACAAACAACATCAGGCGATAACTTAGACGAAGATAAAATTGGTGCAGGATTGAAGAAGTAAAACTAATGCACTTATAATCTAAATTATAAGTGCATTATTTCATTTAACAGGAGGAAATTATTATGGAAAACAAATATAACAGAGATTTATACACACACGGGTTAGAAACTTACGAAGCAGAATACGATAAGAATACAAATAGTAGAGATTTCGTATTTGGCGTAGTGTTAGGTACAGTTGTAGGCGGAATCGTTGGTTTATTACTAGCACCTAAACCAGGTAAAGAATTACAAGATGATTTAAGCGAAAAATCAAACAAAATTATTGAAGACGTAAAAACTAAAACTGAAGACTTAAAAGGTCAAGCTCAGACTAAAGCTGAAGAAATTCGTACACAAGCCGATGAGAAAAAAGAAGAAGCTCGTCAAAAAGTAGAAGAAGTAAAAACTCAAGCTGACGAGAAAAAAACTGAAGCTAAAGCTAAAGCAGAAGAAAAGAAAACTGAAGCTAAGAAAAAAGCGGACGAAGTAAAATCTAAGCAAGAAGAGAAAAAAGCTAATAAAGGCGTTGTAACTGCTGATGACGTTGATAACGAAGAATTAAAAGCACAAAAAGGCGCAATTAAATCTGAAGTTAAAGACGAAGATTTAAAAGGTCCTAAAACAGTAGTAGATAAAAAAACATTCGATAAAAAATAATTTTTAAAAAAACTGTCGACAGAGTCACTTAAAGTGAACTTGTTGGCAGTTTTTTGTGTGTGAATCGGATTACATTCACGTTACTTTTACTTCAAAATAGTCTATAATAATAAGAATTATAAGAAATTTTCAGAAAATCATAACTAAGGGTTGAATCCAATCTTTTTAATTGTTATACTAACACCTAATTACTTATATATTTTATCGCTTTAAAGTATGTGAGTTAAATTGTTTACATGAGGTGAATAAGGATGTCAAAAGAATTAGAGAGTTTAAGAGAAAGAATAGAAGTAATTAATGACGAGATTCTAGCATTGTTATCAGAACGTGGTGACTTAGCCAAGAAGATTGGTGAAGAAAAACGTAAACAAGGTACTCAAGTATATGATCCACAACGTGAAAAAGAAATGTTAAATCATTTAATTGATATTAACAAAGGACCATATAACGATAATACTGTTAAACAATTATTTAAAGAAATCTTTAAAGCTTCAACTGACTTACAAAAGTCTGAAAATGAAAAACATTTATATGTTTCTCGTAAATTAAAACCTGAAGATACAATTGTCCAATTTGATAATGGCGCAATTATAGGTAACAACAAAAAATCATTCGTATTTGGACCTTGTTCAGTAGAATCACAAGAACAAGTTGATATAGTAGCTAAAGATTTAGCAAATAGAGGCGAAAAATTCATTAGAGGTGGCGCATTTAAACCACGTACTTCTCCATATGATTTCCAAGGTTTAGGAGAAGAAGGTTTGAAAATTCTTAAAAATACAAAAGATAAATACGGTTTAAACGTTGTAAGTGAAATCGTTAACCCTGCACATTTTGAAATGGCAGATGAGTATTTAGATGTATTCCAAATTGGTGCAAGAAACATGCAAAACTTTGAATTATTAAAAGAAGCAGGTAAAACAAATAAACCTATTTTATTAAAACGTGGTTTATCAGCTACAATTGAAGAATTCATTTATGCAGCTGAATACATTCATTCACAAGGTAATAACAATATTATTCTTTGTGAACGTGGTATTAGAACTTACGAAAAAGCAACTAGAAATACATTAGATATTTCAGCAGTTCCAATTTTAAAACAAGGTACACATTTACCAGTAATGGTAGACGTTACACATAGTACTGGACGTAAAGATATTATGTTACCATGTGCTAAAGCAGCATTAGCAGTAGGAGCAGATGGTGTAATGGCAGAAGTACATCCAGATCCATCAGTAGCTTTAAGTGATGCTGGACAACAAATGGACTTAAATGAATTTGATGATTTCTACAAAGAAATTGTTCAATCAGCAAAATTATACGAAAAATAATATAATCTCGTGATGATTCTACCGACAAAGTCGAAATGACTTTGTCGGTAGTTTTTTTATGATTGAAAAGTTAGACAATTTACTTTGTTCGTTTGTTTTCTGAAAAAGAAATGTTAAATTACACTTTGTATCTAAAATTCAAGATAATTATATCGACAATAAGTATAGAATATTTTATAATGAGTAATTGTGAGTTCGCTTTCATTTGTTTTGAAAACATTATGAAAACGTGATAGAATATAGAAGAAAACGTTTCCAACTAAGAGGAGGATATTATGACTGTAACTATATATGATGTTGCAAGAGAAGCTAAAGTATCAATGGCTACGGTATCTCGTGTTGTAAATGGTAACCAGAATGTTAAACCATCTACACGTGATAAAGTAAATGAAGTTATTAAAAGATTAAACTACCGTCCAAACGCTGTTGCTCGTGGTTTAGCGAGTAAGAAAACAACAACGGTAGGGGTTATTATCCCTGATATTTCAAATGTATATTATTCTGAGTTAGCTAGAGGCTTGGAAGATATCGCAACAATGTATAAATATCATACTATTATTTCTAATTCAGATAACGATCGTGAAAAGGAACAAGAGATTTTCAATAACTTGTTAAGTAAACAAGTTGATGGCATTATTTTCCTTGGCGGTACGTTAACTGATGAAACTGTAGATTTGATTGATAAGTCTTCAGTACCAGTCGTAGTATCAGGTACAAATGATAAAGATTCAAAGTTAGCATCAGTAAATATTAATTATACACAAGCAAGTAAAGAAATTGCTGAAAAACTTATCAATAACGGTGCTAAGAAATTTGCATTTGTTGGTGGTGGCTATTCTGAAAAAGCTCAAGATGATGCTTTCGTAGGTTTAGATATTGCTTTAAAAGATGCAGGTCTTAATATAGATGATAACGCTAAATTTGTAGGTAAAGAAACTTATAAAGATGGCAGTCGCGCATATGAAATCATTTCAAAAGTGAAACCAGATGCAATATTATGTATAAGTGATGAACAAGCTATCGGCATTGTACATGCTGCTCAAGATGCAGGTGTTAAAATTCCGGAAGAACTTCAAGTTGTAAGTTTCAATAACACAAGATTAGTACATATGGTTAGACCACAATTATCTAGTGTTACACAACCACTTTATGATATCGGTGCAGTAGGTATGAGACTTTTAACGAAATTTATGAATGATGAAGAAATTGAAGAACCAAATGTTATTTTACCTTATAGAGTAGAATACAGAGGTACGACGAAATAAAATTAAAAAAGGGCAAAACCGGGTTTTCGGTTTTGTCCTTTTTTATAATCAATCATATTATGAATTCAAATACATAGATCTAGTTAAACCAATCTAATATTCTCAATTTTGTGTTGTTATTCTTCTCAGATATTTCTTTTCTTCTCGGTATTTCCATATAATCTTGTTTTTCATCTATCCATGTATCGGGTAGTGGAAATGGGGCGCTGCTTTCGTATTTTTTAAGCCATGTATCTGGTATAGGATCTTTAGGTGTTGATAATCCATTTAATGCAAACCAAACATGTGCCCATGCTCTAGGTACAACACGCCAAATATTATAACCGCCGCCACCAATCATGATTACTTTACCGTCGCAATATTTTTCAGCTAATTCATTTACGATATAAGGAATTTTGTACAAGGTGTCTAACGTACAACTTAAATGTGTAAGTGGGTCTAAGTAATGAATATCTACGCCATTTACACTTAATATAACATCTGGTTTATAAGATTTACATACGGCTTCAACTGTCTCTTTAAATACATCGATATATGAATCATCTTCAGTATAGGCATCTAGTGGTACATTGACAGTCGTACCAAATCCTTTACCATCACCACGTTCAGTTAATGCGCCAGTACCTGGAAACAAATATCTTCCCGTTTCATGAATAGAATAATTCATCACATCTTCATTTGTATAAAAAGACCATTGAACACCATCACCGTGATGGGCATCTGTATCAATATATAATACGCGTTGATTGTATTTGGATTGCATATACTGAATCGCTACAGCACTATCATTGTATATGCAAAATCCACTCGCTTTACCTTTAAATCCATGATGTAAACCACCACCAAGGTGACAAGCACTTTTTGATTGTCCTGTCATGACAGCGTCTACTGCACTTAATGTTCCACCTACAACACGTGCACTATTTTCATGCATGTTCACAAATTGAGGTGTGTCTTCAGTATTTAAGCCATATTTATCATATTCTTCTAACGGTAGTTCACCTTTGCCAGCCTTTTTAATTGCTTCTATATAGTTAGGTTCATGTACGAGTTCTAATTCTTCATCAGTCGCTATTCTAGGTTTAATGATATGTTCTGAGTTTAATACACCTAGATCCATTAATAAATCAGTCGTAAGCTTTAAACGCATTTGATTAAATGGATGACTGTCTGAAAATCGATATTTTAATAAATCCTCAGAGTAAACATATTTAGATTTAATCATTTTTTATACCAAAAGGGTAAATGACGTTATAGTCTCTATCTTCTAAAAGTTTATATATTTTCTCTGGATTCATCGATTTCACTCGTAACATGAGATATCTTTTATTAATATTTTGTTGATCGGCATAGGCAAGAACATTTAATATATCGATATTTTCGTCTTTAAAGACAGCAGTAATATCATGAAGCGCACCAACTTTATCATCTATATGTACTTCGATAATTGAACCGGGCATCGTGACACCTGTTAATTCTAAAAATGTATTCAGCATATCTTTTTGCGTTACAATTCCGATAACTTTATTGTCTCGAATAACAGGAATTGAACCAATAGACATTTCATAAAAATCTAATGCAATATCTTCAACGAAATCTAATGGGTGACATCTAATAACGTTTCTTCTCATTATTTTTGAAACAGATAACGATAAACTTGATGTTGGATCATCATCAGATAAAATACTAGGTAATGCCATTTTAATGTCTCTGTCAGATATAATGCCAAGTAATTCTTCGTTTTCATTTACGATTGGTAAATGTCTAATTTCTTTTTGAGTCATTAAAACTAATGCATCTTCAATAGATTTATCACCTTGAATAGTTGTACAAGGTGAAGTCATAATTTTTTCAACTAACATGTAAGTGCATCCTCCTTAAAAGAAAAATCTATTCATAAATCTTAATCTATCAAATGCTTCCATTTGTTCTTGTGTTATATTTTTTCCAATTCTAGCCATTAAACTATTTGCTGGGTGACTGATTATTTCTGGATCATCTGTTGCAAATACTTCTAGACCACCTTCAGCCATCATTTTATGCATGATTTTTTGATATTCATAAACATCTAGACCACTGTTTTTCAAATCCCAATGCCAATAATATTCAGTCGTAATGATAATAAAGTCTTCTAATTCAGGAGACTTCATCGCTAGTTTGAGCATTTTTTTGCCAAGACCATATTTTCTGTAATCTAAAGATAGTTCAATAGCACCTAATTCTAATATATAGGGTAGGTTACCATCTGACCAACGTTCTAAAGGATCTGGATATAAATATGTTGTATAACCTATAATGTGTTGATCAATACGGCAAATGATAATTCTACCTTCAGGCAACTCAGCAATTTCAATGATTGCTTCAAATTGTTCTTTCGGTACACGAAAACTATTTAATCCTTCATCAAAAGTCATTTTCTTTAAATCTTCAGGTGACACAGGACCTTCAATTACGATTTCGGCATCTTGATTATATGTAATCGTCTCAGAAACAAATGTCTTTATATGTTCCAAAATGGTACCTCCTTTCATTTTAATGTGATAATGTATAAATATATAGTTTATTTTGAATAATCAATATTTTTTGAAAAGTTCCGTATACTTATATTATAATAGAAATAGGCATCATTGAAAACGATTACATTAATAAAAGGGGAGATTTCCATGAAAGTTGAAGTATATGAGGCATTGAATGAAAAATATAATCTTGCTGATTATGAAGATGCAGTCAAAAATCATAGTTGGGATGAAATTGAAAAAAATTTCAGTTGGAGTAAAACTGGCAAAATTAATATGGCATATGAATGTATCGATCGTCATGTAGATAATGGTAAAGGGGACAAAGTTGCACTCCATTATAAAGATAAAAATAGACAAGATAGTTATACATTTAAGGACTTACAAATTGCGAGTAATAAAGCTGCAAATGTTTTGAAAGAAAAAGCAAATGTTGAAAAAGGTGATAGAGTATTTATCTTTATGCCTAGAACACCTGAATTATATTTTGCTTTATTAGGTACATTAAAAATTGGTGGTATAGTAGGACCACTTTTCGAAGCATTTATGGAAAAAGCAGTTAAAGACCGTTTAGAAAATAGTGAAGCAAAAGTTATCATAACAACTAAAGACTTAGTAGGTCGTATTCCTAAAGACGAGTTACCTCATTTAGAACACATCGTTATAGTTGATGAAGATGTATCAGATGAATATGTTGATTTTAATAAAGAATTAGAACAAGCCGATGAAAGTTTTGATATTGAATGGTTAGATAAAGAAGATGGGTTAATTCTTCATTATACTTCTGGATCAACTGGACAGCCAAAAGGTGTATTACATGTACAAGAAGCGATGTTAGTACACTATATTTCAGGTAAATATGTTCTAGATTTAAAAGAGGACGACATCTATTGGTGTACTGCTGACCCAGGTTGGGTTACAGGAACATCTTATGGTATATTCAGTCCTTGGTTAAATGGTGTTACGAACTGTATTGCTGGCGGAAGATTTTCACCTGAAGGATGGTATGACTTTATCCAAACATTCAATGTTACAGTATGGTATACAGCACCAACAGCATTAAGAATGTTAATGGGTGCTGGTGACGATGTCGTTCAAAACTATGACTTGTCATCATTGAGACACGTATTATCAGTAGGTGAACCATTAAACCCTGAAGTTATTAAATGGGCACATCAAGTATTCAATCATCGCGTGCATGATACATGGTGGATGACTGAAACAGGTGGACATATGATCGTTAACTATCCATCAATGGATATTAGAGCAGGATCAATGGGTAAACCATTACCAGGTATTGAAGCTGCAATTGTTGATGATCAAGGTAATGAATTACCACCAAATAGAATGGGTAATTTAGCACTTAAAAAAGGTTGGCCATCTATGATGAGAGCAGTATGGAACAATAAACCTAAATACGATTCATACTTTATTAACGATACATGGTATGTTTCAGGAGACTCTGCATATAAAGATGAAGATGGTTACTACTGGTTCCAAGGTAGAGTAGACGATGTCATTATGACTGCCGGTGAACGTGTTGGACCATTCGAAGTAGAATCAAAACTTGTAGAACATCCAGCTGTAGCTGAAGCGGGTGTTATAGGTAAACCAGACCCTGTCAGAGGTGAAATCATTAAAGCATTTATCGCTTTAAGAGATGGATATGAAGAATCAGATGAATTAAAAGAAGAAATTAGAAAATTTGTTAAAGAAGGATTAGCTGGACATGCAGCACCACGTGAAATAGAATTTAAAGATAAATTACCTAAGACACGTTCTGGTAAAATTATGAGACGTGTATTAAAAGCTTGGGAACTAGATTTACCAGCTGGCGATTTATCTACATTAGAAGATTAATAAGTTAATATATAGAAAACAAACCCGGAAAATTAAAAAATTTTCGGGTTTGTTTTTTTATTGTCGAAAAAGATAGTTCTAACGACCATTATTCAGAATTCTGACCGTTAGAGAGTTCTAACGACCATTATTCGGAATTGTGACCGTTAGCGGGTTCTAACGACCATTATTCAGAATTGTGACCGTTAGCGGGTTCTAACGACCATTATTCAGAATTCTGACCGTTAGAGAGTTCTAACGACCATTATTCGGAATTGTGACCGTTAGCGGGTTCTAACGACCATTATTCAGAATTCTGACCGTTAGAGAGTTTTAACGACCATTATTCGGAATTGTGACCGTTAGCGGGTTCTAACGACCATTATTCAGAATTCTGACCGTTAGCGCATTCTAACGACCATTATTCAGAATTGTGACCGTTAGCGGGTTCTAACGACCATTATTCAGAATTGTGACCGTTAGAGAGTTCTAACGACCATTATTCGGAATTGTGACCGTTAGAATATAATCCCTTGATAAAAAACGAAGACGCCTAAGCGTTTAGTACGAGTCGAAGACTACAGGCTGAGACTGTACCCTAGGCAAGCGAGTTTTTTATCGAATTGGTTTGTTTTATGAATGCTGAAATGTAATAATTAATATGAAAGTTATCGACAATTTTTAAATAATTGTATATCCTAAGGTTAGTAATATGTAAGGGTATTCATTTTGTAAATTAATTTTAAGGAGTGAACAGTATTGAGTCATTTATCAGATTTAGATATTGCTAAACAAAGTACTTTAAAACCTATCCAAGAGATTGCTGAAAAAGCAGGTATTCCAATTGAGGCGTTAGAGCCTTATGGACATTTTAAAGGAAAAGTTGATATTACAAAATTAAATGATTTAGATGAAAAAGGGAAAGTGGTATTAGTTACTGCTTTGAGTCCAACACCTGCTGGAGAAGGGAAATCGACTGTAACTGTTGGTTTAGCTGATGCTTTTAATCAATTAAATGAAGATGTGATGGTCGCTTTAAGAGAACCTTCGTTAGGTCCAGTCTTTGGTATGAAAGGTGGAGCAACTGGTGGAGGATATGCTCAAGTTCTCCCTATGGAAGAAATTAATTTACATTTTAATGGTGACTTACATGCCATTACAACAGCAAACAATGCGTTATCAGCGTTGATTGACAATCATATTTATCAAGGAAATGAATTAAATATAGATTCAAGACGTGTAGAGTGGAAACGTGTATTAGACATGAATGATAGAGAGTTACGTCAAGTTGTCGTTGGTCTAGGGGGTCCAACGAAAGGCGTTCCGAGAGAAGATGGATTTGATATTACAGTCGCTTCAGAAATTATGGCGATTTTCTGTTTATCTAATGGAATTAAAGATTTAAAGGAAAACTTAGCTAACATTACAATTGGTTATACACCCGATCGTAAGCCTGTTACTGTAAGAGACTTGAAAGTTGAAGGTGCATTAACACTTATACTTAAAGATGCTATTAAACCAAATATAGTACAAACAATCGAAGGCACACCGGCGCTTATTCATGGTGGACCTTTTGCGAATATAGCACATGGATGTAATTCAATTATTGCGACAAATACTGCAAGAAAATTAGCCGACATTGTTGTAACAGAAAGTGGATTTGGTTCGGATTTAGGCGCTGAAAAATTCTTGAACATTAAGACACGTAAAGCTGGATTTGATCCTAGTGCTGTCGTCATTGTTGCTACAATTAGAGCTTTAAAAATGCACGGTGGCGTCGCAAAAGATGAATTAAAAACAGAAAATATTGATGCAATTAAAAAAGGAATTGTTAATTTAGAACGACATGTTCAAAACATTAAACAATATGGCGTTGAACCAGTTGTAGCAATCAATGCATTTGTACATGATACAGATGCAGAAGTACAGACTGTGTTAGATTGGTGTAAAGAGAATGAAGTAAAAGTCGCTTTAACAGAAGTATGGGAAAAAGGTGGTAAAGGAGGCGTTGAGTTAGCAAAACAAGTGTTAAATGTTTTAAATGAACCTCAACAATTCAAACCACTTTATGATTTAGAAATGTCTATCGAAGAGAAAATAGAAACAATCGTTCAAAAAGTTTACGGTGGACGTTCAGTTAAATTTACTGATAAAGCAGAAAAACAACTTAAGACAATTAAAGAAAATGGATGGGATAAATATCCAGTCTGTATGGCGAAAACACAGTATTCATTTACTGATGATCCAAAGCAATTAGGAGCGCCAACTGATTTTGATATTACAATTAGAGAATTATCACCGAAAACTGGAGCAGGATTTATCGTTGCACTTACTGGAGATATTATGACAATGCCAGGTTTACCTAAGAAACCAGCCGCATTAAATATGGATGTAAATGAAGATGGTTCAGCAATAGGGTTATTCTAAAATATATAACAAACAAAAAACACCCTTGAAAATCAGTTGATTTTCAAGGGTGTTTCGTTATATTTATTCAAGTGTTCTTTGCTAATCACTACTTGGTGGTGCGGTACTCGTACCACTCGATGGCTTATCGGAAGAACTGCTACTTGAACTTTTATTTGATTTTGAGTTATAAGACCAAGCTTCACTTGATTTCTTAGATACTCTTTCTTTAGGTTTAACTTTCGATGAAACGCCTCCATCAATTGATAAACCTAAACGTCTTAATACATAATCTGATTTAATATCTTTTTTAGATGTATCTGTTTTATCAGAAATCATTGTAGAGGCTTTAGATTCACCACTACTACAACCATTTGTAGAGTTTGTATATTGACAAACAGTACTATCTTTCACAGTGCTAGGTCTACTGAAATCATTGTCGTAACCTAATTTTTCTCTATCTGTTGAAGATAATGCGTTTACCATATCTCTCCACATGTAAAGTTGATAATGATTGTCTTCATCAAATGTAATAGGTTGATCATAACCCATCCAAATACCAAGTGTTACTTTTGGTGTATAACCAATAAATAGACTATCTTTACCTGATTGTGAAGTACCTGTTTTACCAGCCCAAGTGCCATCAAATGTATTTTTAATTTGATAACCTGAACCGTCATCTAGTACGCCTTTTAAGATACTTGTTGTTAAGTAAGTAGAAGATTCACTGAAAATACGTTTTGGATCTTTTTTGTGTTGGTAAATGACTTCGCCATCACGAGTCTTAATAGATTCAATCATATAACTGTCATTGAATTCACCTTTGTTGGCTAACGTACTATAACCATTTACATCTTGTTCTAGCGTGAAATCAGCAGTACCAAGTGTAAGTGCTAATCCGTTTTGAACATTTTTAGGAACATTCATATTCATTTTGTTTAAATTTTCCCAAGGTTTATAGTCTTGTACGTTGCTATACAATCTTAAAGTACTTAAGTTAAGTGAATTTCTTAAAGCGTAATCAACTGTTACAGGACCAAATTCTCTTCTATCATAGTTTTCTGGTGAATAACCTAGATAATCAAATTTCTTATCGAGTAAAGCAGTATTTGGTGTGATGAGACCATGTTCAAATGCTGGTGTATAAGTTAACAATGGTTTCATCGTTGAACCAGGTGAACGTTTAGCAGATGTAGCATGGTTGATTTGTGATTTTTCATAATTTCTACCACCTACGAAAGCTAATATTTTACCTGAATTGTTTTCTTTTAATAATGCGCCAACTTCATGTTCGAATGATTTAGTAGCTTTTTTACCATCACTATCAGTATATTGAGCTTCTCTATCTGTTGAATAATTTGCATTGTTTTTAACGTCTTGAATTTTATCGTACATATCTTTTTCAATCGTTGTATCAACACGGTAACCTTCTGTGCGCATTGCTTTGTTAGCTTTTTCTGTATATTTCGTCATTAATACAGGTGTTTGATCTAATTCTTTTTTAGATACATTGTCTTTTGCAGCTAAATGATATTTTAAAATATCAATCGTGCGTTTCTCAACTTCTTCAGTTAAGTATGGATATTGTTGACCTGGTTCTTCAACTTTATCAATAAATGACTTTTTAATATCGAATTTTAAAGCGTCGTCATATTCTTTTTTAGAAATCTTATCTTCTTGATACATTCTTTTAAGAACATAATGTTGACGATTTATCCCGAACTTCAATGATTGGTCATCTTTCAAATCACCATTAGGTAAGAAAGGCGTGTATGAATATGGATTTTGCGGTAAACCTGCTAAATAAGCCGATTGGGCAACATTTAATTTTTTAGCAGACTTTCCAAATACACCTTGAGCTGCTGACTCAATACCGGCAATATTCGAACCGTTAGAATTTCGTCCGAAAGAAACGACATTTAAATAACTATCTATTATTTCTTCCTTAGATAAATTCTTCTCAACATTCATTGAAAGTAACATTTCTTTCGCTTTACGTTCAAAAGATGTTTCGTTCGTTAATAATTGGTTTTTTACGAGTTGTTGCGTTAATGTACTACCACCAGAAGAATTAGAACTTCCTAATACTTCTTGAACTGAGGCTCTTATAAAAGCTTTAGGTACGATACCATTATGCTTATAGAAATCCTCATCTTCTGTTGCTATAAGTGCATTTTTAACATTATCACTTATTTCATTTCCCTTAATAACATCCCTTTGGACATCACTTTTTAATCGACCAAGTGACTCTCCAGAACCAAAATAAACAGACGTGCTTTCGGTCATAGAATAAAGTTGTTGTTTAATTTCCTTCTTTGACATGACTTTTTCATCTTTGACAAGACCTGCAAAGTATCCGCCACCAATACCCAAACCTAATGCTAGCAATAGGCAACTAATGAATAGAACGATAAAAAATAAATTGCCTATTACGCTATACGCTGTATGGAATATTAATTTAGGAGACCATTTTGTTTCTTTAAAAGTGTTTTTAAATTTCTTACTTGAACGATTAAATTGATCTTTGAATTTGTTTTTGGACTGATTTGAACTCAAAATTTTACCTCCAATCTAATCATGAATAATTATAACATATATACATTGTATTGACTTTTAAAAAAGTTAGCCTTATACTTTGTAATTAATTACATAGTGTAACGAACTAAAGGAGAAGTAGTGGTTATGTTCTTTTAAAGAGAGTCAGTGGTGCTGTGAACTGATAAAGAAGTAATGATGAATACACCTTTTATAACAAAGTTCGACGTTTTAATGTACGTAACATTAATGAGCGATGATACGATTAGTGTCATAAGTATGGTGGTACCGTGTATTCAAGCACCCTTACATTTTTTTGTAAGGGTGCTTTTTATATATTTTTTTAAAATAGGAGGAAATAATTATGGCAAATGAACTTTTAGAAGATTTAAAATGGAGAGGTCTTGTATATCAACAAACAGATGAAAAAGAAATTGAAGATTTGTTAAACAGAGAATCAATTAAAATATATTGTGGTGCGGATCCAACTGCAGATAGTTTGCATATTGGACATTTATTACCTTATTTAACGTTACGTCGATTCCAAAATCACGGACATACACCAATCGTATTAGTCGGTGGTGGTACTGGTATGATAGGTGATCCATCAGGTCGTGATGAAGAACGTAAATTACAAACTGATGAACAAGTAGAAGAAAATGTTCGTGGCATTATGAATCAAATGCATAAAATTTTTGATTTCGAAGGTGAAGATGCTGCAATTTTAGTGAACAACAAAGATTGGTTAAAAGATATAGATTTAATTTCATTTTTAAGAGACTACGCAAAACATGTCGGCGTCAATTATATGTTAGCTAAAGACTCCGTTAAGTCACGTCTTGAAAAAGGGATTTCATACACTGAATTTACTTACATGATTTTACAAGCGATTGATTTCGGATACTTAAATAAAAATTACGACTGTAAAATGCAAATCGGTGGTTCTGATCAATGGGGTAACATCACAACAGGTCTTGATTTAATGAGACGTATGTACGGTGATACTGAAGCTTATGGTTTTACAATTCCATTAGTAACAAAAGCTGACGGGAAAAAATTTGGTAAATCAGAATCGGGTACAGTTTGGTTAGATCGTAGTAAAACTTCAGCATATGAACTTTACCAATTTTGGATTAACGCGCAAGACGCTGACGTAATTAAATATTTAAAATACTTCACATTCTTAGATAGAGCTGAAATTGAAAGATTAGAAAAAACAGTAGAAGAAGCACCTCATTTAAGAGAAGCTCAAAAAGTATTAGCAGAAGAAATGGTTGGTTTTATTCATGGTAGTGAAGCTGTAGAAGAAGCAAAACGTATCACTGAATCATTATTTAAAGGCGATATTAAATCATTAACAAAATCAGAAATAGAAGCTGGATTTAAAGATGTTCCTACTGTTCAAGTAAGTACAGAAACAACTACATTAGTAGACTTCATTATTGAAGCGGGTGTTTCACCATCTAAAAGACAAGCTAGAGAAGACATTAATAATGGTGCAATTTATATTAATGGTGAACGTATTCAAGATGTAAATCATGAAATTACAAATGAAGATAAAATTGAAGAAGAATTTACAATTGTGAGACGTGGTAAGAAAAAATACACAATGGTGAAATACAAATAATGGCCTAGAGTGATGTATAATGAATGAGAAGTAAATTATAAGAAAGGGAGAAACAGAATGAAAAAATATTTAGGGCCGATTATTGCTGTAGTAGCTGTAATTGTCATAGTTGGTTTGATTATGATTGGACCATACAATAGATTGGTTGGATTAGAAGAAGAATCCGATAAATCTTTATCAAACATAGATAACCAATTGCAAAGAAGAGTGGATTTAATTCCAAATTTAGTGAGTACGGTTAAAGGTTATACGAAACATGAAGAAAAAGTATTCAAAGATGTTTCAGACGCGCGTAGTAAATTAGCCGGAGCAAAATCACCACAAGATAAAGCTGAAGCAAATGGTGAAGTGAATAGTTCATTAAGCCGTTTAATTGCAATCAGTGAAAAATATCCAGATTTAAAAGCTGATAAACAATTTACAGGATTAAGAGACGAATTAGCAGGAACTGAAAATAGAATTGCTGTAGCTAGAAAAGATTATAATGAGTCAATTAATCAGTATAACAGAGCAACTCGTAGTTTCCCTTCAAGTATCGTCGCAGGATTATTTAATTTTGATAAGAAAGAATATTTCCAAGCAAAAGGTGAGGCTAAAGAAGCACCACAAGTTGATTTTGGTGGAGCTGATTCTTAATGAATCCAATATTTAAAAGAATTTGTTTATTACTTGTAGCATTTTTTGTCGCAATAAATACGACAGCTCATGCTGCAGATGATAAATTTCCTAAATTAGAACAACCAGTATTTGTGCAAGATCATGCAAATTTAGTTGCCAATGAAGATAAAGATAAAATAAATAAAAAAGGTCAAAAACTTCAAGATGGTACAGATGCAGATATCCTTTTGATGACGATGAAGTCTATTGGCCAAACACCTAGACAAGACTATGCACTTGAAGCGGGTAGACATTATAAAGTCGGTGATCAAAAGCATAATAGAGGTATCGTTATACTTCTAAATTTAGACAATGGCAATGAGCATAATAATAGAGGTATTGATATTGCTGTTGGTGATGGTTTAGAAGGTGTTCTTAATGACTCTAAAGTCGGAGAACTTATTGATACTAACTTTATGCCTTATCAGAAAAAAGCATCTCAAACTACAGATAAGACCAAAGCTAAAGCATATTATAGTAAAGGATTAACTAAATTATATGATGCTGTTTGGGATGAAATTGCTAAAAGTTATGGCTATGATGGTAAGAAATTTACTGAAAAAGAACCACAAAGCACTAACTCAGGAAAAGTTCCATTTGGTATTGCTGGCTTAATCGTCATCATATTCCTTATGTTCTTCTTTAAAAATGGCGGTGGAAAACCTCCGCGTGGACGAAGTGGAAGAGGTACGAGAAGAGGCGGCATGTCAGGACCATTTATATTTGGTGGCTCATCAGGTAGTTCTGGTGGTGGCTTCTCCGGTGGCGGTAGCTTCGGAGGAGGTGGAGGATTCTCTGGCGGTGGAGCTGGCAGAGGATTCTAGTAAATTAATATAAGCAAATTAAAAGCCAGACAATGTTTCACGATTAAGTGAAACGTTGTCTGGCTTTTTTATTATTTTTGTTCTTTTAGCTTAACGTCTATCGTTCTTTCTTTATCTTTTCTGATGAGTTTTAATTTAATTGTATCACCAGGTTTTTTATTATTATAAATATAATTTCTTATATCTGAATCATTTTTAACTTTCTTACTATCTACTTCAGTTATAACATCGCCTTTTTTAAGACCGTTATTTGCTTTTTCATCAACTTCTGAAATATAAACACCTTTTTCATCAGTTAGTTTGAATTCCTTCTTATATTGTTCAGGTATATCTTCAATTGAAATCATACTCACACCGATATATGGTCTTGTTACTTTACCATCATCCATAATGTCTTTAATAATATGTTGGACTTCATTACTTGGAATCGCAAAACCAATTCCCTCAACATCTGGACGAGAAATCTTCATTGAATTGATTCCGATTAAATTACCATTTAAATCTATTAAAGCACCTCCAGAGTTACCAGGATTAATTGCTGCATCTGTTTGAATGACTGTAGCTTCTGTAGTACCTTGAGAAGTTTGAACATTCATCGTACGTTCTTCAGATGAAATAATACCTTGTGTAACACTGTTTGCAAATTCTACACCTAAAGGATTACCAAGTGCGAATACAGTTTCACCAGTCTTAACTTTAGAAGAGTCTGCAAATTTTATTGGTTTAATATTATAATTGCCTTCGATTTTCAAAACAGCTAAGTCTGTCATAACATCAGTGCCGACTAATTTAGCTTTAACTGATTTATCGTTATGTAGTCTTACTTCAATTTCACTAGCACCTTCAATAACGTGATTGTTAGTCACAATATATGCGCTATTACTATCAGATTGATATATCACGCCTGTGCCAGTTCCAGTTTCTTTAGATTCACCAGATTTCCCTGAACTTTCACCTCCAAAGAATGATTCAAATCCGCTAGCTTTTTGTTTGTTAATCACGCCGACTATAGAAGGTGAGACACCTTTAATCATTGTAGATACAGACTTGTTACTAGATTGATTATCTTTAACGTTGCCACCTTTTTCATTGGAAGGTGCTTGTGTTATGTCTGCCTTATTATTATTTGAATTGACTAAGTCGACGATCTTTGTACCGCCTATATACAAAGCAAGTATTAATACTGCACCAACAATTCCTGATAAAAATGGTATAAGACAACTTTGATACCAAGGAATCTTATTTTTCTGCTTGTAGTAATATTCATTTGAAGTTGTTTCAGATTGATTTGAATATTGGTTATCTCCATTTTGACCGTTATCCATTAAATTGCCTCCTTAACTTAATCCATAAAATAATTATTATGTATTTCCCATTAAATTGCCAATAATAAGGTATATTTAATTGTTACAATTTTTTGTATGAAAACTTGTGACTAAAGTACTTGAGTGATAAAATTATGAATATCATTAAGAAAAGAGTGGTCTAAAAAAATGTATAAATTTGCGAGTTCTGTATTACATATCGTTTTTCAAAAGTTTGGTAAACAAATCGTGCCAATAAATAAAAATCTTGTTCCCTCTGAGCCGTATATTGTAACTTGTACGCATAGAGGATATGTTGAAGTCATCATGTTAGCTTTAAGTCTTTATCCAACAGAAATTAATTACATGGCGAAAAAAGAATTATTTTCTAAAAACTGGTCAGATAAATTCTTTCGTTCAATCAATGCATTTCCAGTAGATAGAGAAAAACCTGGACCAAGCACATTAAAAATACCTGTAAAATTATTAAATCAAGGTAAAAGCGTTGGTATTTTTCCATCTGGACAAAGAGTCGTTACAGGAGAAGCGCCTTTAAAAAGAGGGGCAGCTACAATTGCTGTGTTAAGTAATAAACCAATTGTTCCTGCAGCATTTGAAGGACCTAAAGAAGTGAAATCGATCTTCACTTTTAGAGAAAAATCATTTATTAAGTTTGGTGAACCAATAGATCCAAGTACTTTCCCTAGTGATATGAAGAAAAGTGAAAAAATCGTAAAAGTCATGGAATTGCTAGAAAAAAGAACAAACGAATTACAAAAAGAAGTAACTTATATTGCCAAGAAAGCTATGGAAAAATAATATATAAATTCAGACTGCCAACAAAGTCACTTAAAGTGAACTTGTTGGCAGTTTTTTTGTTTGTTTCGGAATTCTAACGACCATTATTCAGAATTGTGACCGTTAGCGGGTTCTAACGACCATTATTCAGAATTGTGACCGTTAAAATTTAAAAACCGATTAAAAACGAGACGCCTGAGGGAATAGTACGAGTCGAAGACTACAGGCTGAGACTGTACCCTAGGCAAGCGAGTTTTTAAGCGGTTATGTTTTTAATTATAAACCAAATAAAACGTTTACATTTCGAAGAACCTTTTATAATAATGTTTTACCTATAAAATTATGATAAAATTATAATCAGAATGTTCAAATAAATGGAGGCATATTATGAAACAAGTATTATTCGATGTAGATGGTGTGTTTTTGAGTGAAGAAAGATGCTTTGATGTATCAGCTTTAACTGTATATGAGTTATTATATAGCGAGGAATATTTAAATTTTAATGACTCAATCAACTTAACGAGCTTAACTGAAAGCGACATTAAAAAAATTAGAAAAGATATTTTTATAGATGATAAAATTTTAAACCAGCTTAAGTCTTTAGGACTTAATTCAAATTGGGATATGCTTTTTATTGTATTTAGTACACATCTTATAAAATTATTGAAGAATTCAAGACTTGAAAACTTGGCGTTAAGTAACGACCTTTTCTTAGATAATACGTTAAAATCATGGTCTTCTAAGTTAAATGATTCAAGTATTGATTTTGAAACACCACTTCACTTTTTATCTAAAGCAACATCTGGTAAAGAAAATATTTATCAAGATTTAGTAGAATTTGCTAAAAGTGAACTACAAGTAGAGGACGCATCTATTTTTGAACTAAAAAGTCCTTTCTGGGATTTAGCACAAGAAATATATCAAGAATGGTATTTAGGTTCAGAGTTATATAGTGAAGTAGAAAATAAACAACCTAAAACAACGTTTAAAACAGGATATATTAAAGACGAAGTTGTGTTAGCGGAAGTTGAGAAAGTAACGGAATTACTTGAAGACTTAAAAAATAATGGATACCAAATAGGTATTGCTACCGGTAGACCAAGAACTGAAACATTAGTACCATTTGAAGCGGTAGGTTGGTTAAAACAATTTGATGATTATCATATTGGTACAGCATCTGAAGTACTAAATGCTGAAACAACTTATCCAGAACATAAACCGCTTGGGAAACCAAACCCATTTAGTTATTTAATTGCACATAAAGGTAATGATCCAGAACGATATTTATCATACATTCAAAACCAAGAAAATATATTTTCTGACAAAGAGGTATATATTGTAGGAGACTCGTTAGCCGATTTATTAAGCGCTAAGAAGACAGGTGCTACATTTATTGGTACATTAACAGGATTAAAAGGGCAAACAGCTAGAAAAGAATTAGAAGAATATGAAGCAGATTATATCGTTGATAACGTGTTAGATATTAGAAAAGTATTATTATAAATAAAAAGTCGACTCCGCGGAGTCGACTTTTTTTATGATTCTAAAGTTTGATTTAATTCTACTTTATTAATGCTTTGGAAACCGTCAATTGTGAACAAGTCAGTTATCGTATCTTCAGTTACTTGTTGATCAATTGATAATATCATGAGTGCTTCTCCACCAATTGAATGTCTACCTAAGTGCATAGAAGCAATATTGATATTGTGTTCTCCAAGGATTTGACCCATTTTACCAACAATACCAGGTCTATCATTATGATGTATAAGTACCATATGTTTTTCTGGCTTGAAGTCTACAGGATAATCATTAATTCTAACAATACGTGGACCATAACCATTTAAAACTGTTGAACCAATTTTAATAGAATGATCTTTGTTAATCAGTTCTAATTCAATATAGTTACTAAAACCATATTTTTTACTATTTTTTTCGATTTGATAAGTAACACCTTGTTCGTTTAAAAGAACTAGGGCGTTAATTAAATTAACATGGTCTCCTAAATCTTGCTGTAATACGCCTTTAACTAGTTGTCTTGTTATTAAGCTTGTATCATCAAGTGCAATTTCACCATGATATTTAATTTTTAATTCTCTTGGACCTTTATTAAATAATTGAATACCAATTTCACCAGTTGTTCTACTTAATTCAACAAATGGTCTGAGTTCTTCTTCAACTTCTCCAGACATTTGTGGCGCATTAACTGCGTGTAGTACATTTTTGTTTTTGAATATATCAATAATTTCGTTTGCTACAGATACTGCAACTTTTTCTTGTGCCTCAATTGTAGATGCACCTAAATGAGGTGTTACGATGATTTTTTCATGTTGTGTTAATGGTGTATTGTTAGCTGGCTCATCTGTAAATACATCAAGTGCAGCTTTTGCAATTTTACCTTCATCTAGTGCTTTAATTAAATCTTCTTCATCAATGATACCACCACGGGCAACGTTAATGATTTGTAGATTAGGTTTAGCTAAATTAAAGAAGTCTTCATTTATAAGACCTTTAGTTTTTGGTGTGAGTGGGGTATGAACAGTTATGAAATCAGCTTGTTCAGCAATTTCTTCAACTGTTGCTCTTGTGATGTCTAATCTTTTAGCATCATCACTTGATAAGTAAGGATCAAATGCAAGAATTTTCATACCGAAACTTTGTGCACGTTTAGCAACACCAAGTCCAATTCTACCAGCACCGATTACACCTAATGTCTTTTGATATAATTCTGTTCCGCGGTATTTTTTTCTATCCCATTTACCTTCTTGTAAAGAACGGTGTGCTTCTGGAATATTTCGGGCCATAGCCAATATCATAGCCATTGAATGTTCTGTAGCTGAAATAGTATTACCATCTGGAGCATTGATAACGAGAATACCTTTTTTAGTTGCATAATCTACATCTATATTATCAACACCAACTCCAGCACGAGCTATAACACGTAAGTTAGTAGCTGCTTCTAAAATAGGGGGTGTAATTTGAGTTTGACTTCTAACGATTAAAGCATCATAGTCTTTGATTATATTCGTAAGTTCTGATTCACTTAAATCTGTATTAATATCTACTTGGAAGTCTTCATGATCTAATAAACTTTTTAAACCTTCTTCTGAAATGGGATCTACTACGATTACTTTAAACATATTGATTGACTACCTCCTGGAATTTTGAAACACCTTTACCGAGTACAGAAGTACCTCTTGTTTCAGCTAAAATGATTTCTAACGCACTAATAAACTTCAACATATCATTTGGTGAAACTTTACCCATATGACCAACTCTGAGAATTGTGCCTTTTAAGTGTTGTTGTCCACCTGCAATCGTAATGTTGAAACGATTGAGTAATTCGTCTTTAATTTTTTTAACTTCATCTTTTTTAGGAACAAAAGCAGTGACAGTAGGTGAAGCGAATTGATCTTCAACTAATAAGTCTATATCTAAAGCTTTTAAACTTTCTCTAACAGCTGTTTTACAAACTTCGTGACGTTTGATTGTGTTTTCAAACTTTTCTTCAGTGATTAAGTCACAATATGTTTGAACACCTCTAATTAACGAAACTGCTGGTGTGAAAGGCGTTGAATCATCGTTTAGTGAAGTTATGTATTTATTTAAATCTAAATAAAATCTAGATGTTGTAACTTCTTTAAATCTTTCGATGGCTCTATCATTATATGCTACAAAAGCTGCGCCTGGAGGTAACATAATTGCTTTTTGGCTACCTGAAACTAATACATCGATATTATCTCTTTCCATATCAACATCAACAGCACCAATAATACTAACACCATCAACAACAAAATAAATATTAGGATCAAAGTTACGTACTAATTGACCTAATTCATTTATTGGATGTTTAACTGAAGTTGATGTCTCACAAAATTGGGTAAATACTGCTGATATTTTTACGTTAAGTGAGTTTAAATATGTTTCGAATTCTTTTAAATCGACACCTTTTCCCCATTCAACTTCAAAAATATGTGCATTGAAAGGATATGAAGAAGCTATTTTTCTAAACCTATCGCCAAAAGCGCCTGAAACAATAATGACAATATCATCATCAGGATTTGTAGTATTAACCATTGCTGCTTCTAATGCGCTTGTCCCTGACGATGTCAGTATAGCTACTGGGTTTTTAGCCCCAAAGATTGTTTGTAAATCTCTTGATGCATTGTGAATAATTTGGCTAAACTCTTTTGTTCTATGTCCCGTCATTGGTAAGTTTATACTTTCAAGAATTTGTCTTGGGACAGTAGTAGGGCCTGGTGCGAGTAATAAAGAATCATGCTGATACATATAAAACACTCCTTACTGAATTTATGTTCTATATTGTATCAGAGAAAATAATAAAAATATAGTGAATTTATTGAAAATTCAGATTAAAACGCTTTCATTTTAAAATCTTAGTTCGCCAGTTGCCACAACTTCGACATTTCCTGCTAAAGCGCGAGTTATCATACAAGATTCTTCAGCTTTTTGAACAAGTCTATTTAATCGTTTTTTTAGATCTTCATCAGGTTCTTCGCCAATATAAATAATTGGGAAATGCTCAATTTTTTTATATGTTATTATTTCATTTTCAACTTCAACGTGACCTTTAGACTCAATCTCAATTCTTTCTATGTCAATTTCAGAACGTTCGATCATAGCTGCTAAAGAAATCATATAGCAAGTTGAAGCTGCACCAAGTAACATTTCGTCAGGATTTGTTCCAATTTCTGGGCCCTCCATAACTTCGGGAATAGATACGCGAGTCGATAAATTTTTTGTCGTTATATGTCCTGAAGCATTTCTTCCTTTAGTCCAAGTACCTTTTAAGTCAAAAATATGTGTTGTCATAGTGATTTTCCTTTCTATAAATAAAAATTATTGGGTATACTCTATAGTATGACTGATTATGAAGGAGTAGACAATGAATCTGAATAACAAAAATTCTATAATTAAAGTAGCACATAGAGGCGTGTCATCATTAATACCAGAGAATACAATAGCATCATACAAATATGCACTTACTTTAAATATTGATATGTTGGAAATTGACATTCATAGAACGAAAGACAATAAGTTAGTTGTCATGCATGATGCAACGACTGAAAGAACAACTTTACAAAAAGGCGTAATCAAAGAATTAACTTATGAAGAATTGTTAAAATATGATGTCGGTATTTGGAAAGGGGAAGAATTTAAAGGAGAAAGAATCCCTTTATTCAAAGATGTTTTATCTTTAGTTAAATCGACAAATGTTGTACTACTTATAGAAGTTAAGAAGCCTGAAAGATATATAGGCATTGAAAAAGAAGTTTTAGAAGAAATAAAAGAGAGTGGAATAGATGAAAACAAAATTATAATCCAATCTTTTAATAGAGAAAGTGTTAAACGGTTTAGAGCATTGAATGAAACAATTGAGTTAGGTGTACTATTAAAGAAAAAACATCAATTTATTAGAAAAGATACGATACGCCAAATTAGTAAATACGCACAATACTTAAATCCAAATTACAAAATTGCATCAAAAAGTTTTATTGATAACGTGCATTACTATAATATGAAAACATTACCTTATACAGTGAATGATGAAGCTTCAATGAAAAAATTAATCGAATTAAATGTTGATGGTATTATATCTGACTACCCACAAAATTTAATAAAATTACTAGAAGAATAAATAAAAAACCCTTTCCGCAATTGGAAAGGGTTTTTAAATAATTTACGATTAACGTGAGTAATACTCAACGATTAATTGTTCATTAATTTCAGCAGATAATTCGCTACGTTCTGGAACGCGTACGAAAGTACCTTCTAATTTGTCTGCATCGAATGATAAGTAATCAGGAACGTGATTGCTTAATTCAACTGATTCTAATACGATGTCTAATTTTTGTGATTTTTCACGAACACTAATAGTTTGACCTGGTTTTAAAGTGTATGATGGGATATCTACGCGAGCGCCATCTACAGTTACGTGACCGTGGTTAACTAATTGACGTGCTTGACGACGTGTACGTGCTAAACCTAATTGGTATACTACAGCGTCTAAACGAGAAGCTAATAGTGCCATGAAGTTATCGCCGTGGATACCTTTCATGTTACCAGCTTTATCGAAAATAGTGCGGAATTGACGTTCGTTGATTCCGTACATGTAACGTAATTTTTGTTTCTCTTGTAATTGTTGACCATACTCAGATAATTTTTTACGTTGAGTTGGACCGTGTTGTCCTGGTACGTAAGGACGTTTTTCTAATTCTTTACCTGTGCCGCTTAATGAAATACCTAAACGACGTGATTTTTTCCAGTTTGAACCTCTAAATCTTGCCATTATGAAGTTCCTCCTTTTTCTTGTTTGTTTGTTATGAAGAAACAAGAAAGAATGTTAAATGCTCATATGGGTATGTTATATTTTTGTGCTTTCACCTTGCAGCCGCGGTTACACAACACGCCTTCTCTGGGAATAACATAGAGCCATATAATATTTAACTGCTACTTTCGTTAATTCACACAAAGACCATTATACTTAGTTTATAAGTTAGTGTCAATGTGTATTTTATAGGTGGATATGTTTTTCAAGAATTTGAACAAGTAATTCTAAACCTTGTTGATCATCTTGATTAAATCTAGACGTGACAGGTGCATCTATATCTAACACACCAATGATTTCTTTGTTATGATATACAGGAATAACAATTTCTGATTTACTATTTGCATCACAAGCAATATGACCTGGAAAAGCATGAACATCTGCTACAAGTTGAGTTGATTGAGTTGAAACGGCAGTACCACAAACACCTTTGCCAATTTCTATATCGACGCAAGCAGGTAATCCTTGAAATGGTCCGAGTTTTAATGCATTATTTTTAATAAGATAAAAACCTACCCAATTGATTTCGGGAAGAAATTGATTGATAAAAGCAGAAGTATTACTTAAGTTTGCAATTAAATCTGTTTCACCTGATAAAAGACCGTCTAATTGTTTACTTAATAATGTATAATTTAGTTGATGTTCTGACATTTCTTAATTCCCCATTTCATTTATTATTTGTATTATAATACTATTTTAAAATTTTGAATATATTTTGCATAGAAAAAGGTTTGTTGGTTAAATGTTTTACGTTATAATAAAGAGAACGATTTAGGAGGAGAATACATAATGGCAATTTATATAACACTTGCAATTATTATCATTATATTAATTGGTATTGGTATAATGTTATGGTTGCGTACTTCAAAGCGCAATTTGATTACTGAGACTGAGCAGCGTAAGCAAAAAATTAAACAACTACCATTTCAAGATGAATTGGCTAAACTTAAAAAATTAAACATTCGTGGTGAAGCCAAAGACAAGTATGACCAATTTAAAAGAGAATGGCAAACCGTTTTACAAGAAGATTTAAAAGTTGTAGATGCAAAGATTCAAGATGCTGATGCAGAATTAGATAAATTTAAATTTTCTCAATCAGAAGAAAGTATTGCTGATGCAAACAAAATTATGGATGGTATTGAAAAGAAATATACGCGTTTAACTCAAAGTGTTAATGAATTAATTACTACTGTTGAAACGAGCGACCAGTCATATAATGAATCTAAGCAAATATACAGAGAAACAAAAAGGGAAGTATTAGCAAACAGACATCAATTTGGGGATGCAGCAGATTTAATTGAGAAAAATATCGAAGCTTTCTTGCCTAGAATAGAAGAATATGAAGAACTTATTCAAGATGGTCATTATATTAAAGCTAAAGGGCATATTGATCAACTGAATAGCGATATGAAACGTATGCAAGAAGATATGAATGAAATTCCATTATTAATTAAAGATGTTCAAAAAGAATTGCCGGGTCAATTCCAAGATTTAAAATTTGGTTGCAGAGATTTGAAAGTCGAAGGCTATAACCTAGAACACGTTAAAGTTGAAAGTACATTACAAACATTGCGTGGAAAACTTAATTTAGTCGAACCATTGATTGGTCGTTTAGAATTAAGCCAAGCTGAGAATATTATTAATGAAATCAATGATTCATTAGACGACATGTACGACTTAATCGAACATGAAGTTAAATCAAAAAATACTGTTGAACAATCTAAAGAAATTATTACAGATGAATTGTTCCATGCTAAAGATATGAACTATACACTTCAAACTGAAATCGAATATGTTAAAGAAAACTATTATATTTCAGAAGAAGATGTTCATAAAGTAAGACAATATGAAAATGAAATTCAAAATCTAATTAGTGTATACGATGAAATTTTAGGCGAAATGGCTAAAACAAACGTAAGATACAGTGAAGTTGAAGATAACTTACTTTATATAGAAGAACACGTTAAAGTAATCAATAGTAACCAACAAAAAATTCAAAATCACTTAGTTTCATTAAGAGAAGATGAAGCAACAGCACAACAAAACACTTTACGTGTACAATCTAGAAAAGAAGAGATCTACAGAAAATTATTAGCTTCGAATTTACCAAGTGTTCCTGAACGATTTATCATTATGAAAAATGAAATTGATCATGAAATTCGTGAAGTGAATAAAATTTTCAGTCAAAGACCTATAAATGTACAATATGTAAAAGATAAAGTAAGTAATATTGTTTTACAGATGAACAAATTCGAAGATGAAACGACAGACGTACTTATTAATGCAGTACATGCTGAAACACTTATTCAATATGGTAATCGTTATAGAAAAGAAAATAACGATTTAAATAAAAGTCTTAATGAAGCAGAAAGACTTTTTGCTAACAATCGATATAAACGTGCGATTGAAATTGCAGAAGCAGCTTTAGATAAAGTAGAGCCAGGAATAAGTAATAAAATCGAAGAAGAAGTAAACAATCAACATTAATATAAAGATAAAAGTGAGATGATGAACCCATCATCTCACTTTTATTGTGTGTTAAATAGTATATCTATCATATTTGACTTATGGTATCATAATATAATGAAAAAAAGAGGTGACAGTATGATATATTTTGATAATGCTGCAACTACAAAACCTCATGAGGATGTTATTCAATCGTATTCTCAAATGAATACACAATATTTCTTTAATCCAAATAGTCCTCATACAGCAGGTGTTAAAATTGCGCATTTAATTGAAAAAGCTAGAGAAAATATAAAACAATATTTAAACTTAAATGATAAGTTTGATGTTATTTTTACAAGTGGCGCAACTGAATCAAATAATATTGCACTACAAGGCATGGCTAGAACGAAAAAACGTTTTGGTAACACGATACTCACGACAAAGATAGAACATCCATCAGTATTAGAAACGATGCGTGGATTAGAAGAACAAGGATTCAATTTAAAATATATTAATACAACGCCAGATGGGAAGTTGAGTATCGATCATTTGATAAAATTATTAAATGATGATGTTATACTCGTAACTTGTATGCATGTGAATAATATAATGGGACAAATTCAACCGATTGAAGAAATTAGTCAGTTATTAAAAAACTATCCTAAAGTTCATTTTCATGTAGATGGTGTGCAAGGATTTGGAAAAGTACCGTTAGACGTCAATTTAGCAGATAGTTATAGTTTAAGTGCACATAAATTCCATGGTTTAAAAGGATCAGGATTGTTAGTGCTTAATCAATTAAAAACAATAAATCCTATTATATTTGGTGGGGGACAAGAGTTTGGCATAAGAAGCGGAACAGTTAATGCCCCAGCAAACGTTGCGTTAGCTAAAGCAATGAGACATATGAATGATCATTTAGAAGAAAATAAAAAAACATTGTCTGATAAAGGATTAAAGATAAGAAGTATAATAGAAGGATATGAAGGTGTATTAATTAATTCACCTAAAGATGCAGCACCATATATCTTAAATGTATCTTTTCCTGGTGTTAAAGGAGAAGTACTTGTAAATGCTTTTTCTAAATACGAAATTTATTTATCTACGACGAGCGCTTGTTCATCTAAAAAAAGTTCTCATAATGAAACGTTAAAAGCAATGGGCTTTTCTAAAAGTCGTATAGAAGGAAGTATTAGAATCAGTATTTCTGCAGATTTAACAGACGAACAAATTGAATTGTTTAAAACAGCCTTTGATAAAGTATATAAAGAAGTGAAGGAGCTATTAATAAATGAATTATGATCACATATTAGTAAGATATGGAGAATTGACATTAAAAACAGGCAATAGAAATATGTTTGTTAATAAATTAAAATCAAATATAAAAAACAGATTGATGCCATTACAAGGATATAAAGTAAGAGCCAATCGAGATCGCATGTATATTGATGTACATGAAGGTTCAGATATTGAAGAAATGATGCAACGTATCACTACTGTTTTTGGTGTGCATTCTGTAAGTCCAGTTGTAAGAATTGAAAAAGACATTGAAGTAATGAAAGAAGTTGCATTACAATTTGCCAATGATTTCAATGATGGCGATACTTTTAAAATTGATGTAAAAAGAGCAGATAAAACATTTGAATTAGATACATTTGAACTTCAAAATACACTTGGCGGACATGTGCTTCAAAATACAGAGAATATAACGGTTAATGTTAAACGACCTGACCATAAAATCAAAGTAGAAGTACGTAAAGACGCTATTTATATGTATAACCGAGTACTCGAAGGTGAGGGTGGATTGCCAGTTGGAACAGGTGGTAAAACATTACTTATGCTTTCAGGTGGTATAGATTCACCAGTTGCTGGTATGGAAGTCATGAAAAGAGGCGTGACAATTGAAGCGATTCATTTCCATAGTCCACCATATACTAGTGAACAAGCTAAACAAAAAGTGATTGATTTAACGAAACAGTTAGCACAATTAACAGGTGACATTAAACTTCATATAGTACCTTTTACAGAATTACAAAAACAAATTCATAAAGTTGTTGAAGAAAGTTTCACAATGACAAGTACGAGAAGAATGATGTTAAGAGTGACAGAAAAAGTAGCACACGAAATTGGTGCTCAAGCTATTGTAAACGGAGAAAACCTTGGACAAGTAGCGAGCCAAACGTTAGGTAGTATGTACGCGATTAATAGCGTGACATCTATGCCAATATTAAGACCGTTACTTACTTTTGATAAAGAAGATATTGTGAAAAAAGCGAAAGCAATTAATACATTCGAATTATCTATACAACCATTCGAAGACTGTTGTACAATCTTTACACCTAAAAATCCAAAAACAAATCCGAAACTTGAAAAAGTAGAATATTTTGAGTCAAAATTTGATTTTGGACCTTTAATAGATGAAGCGGTTGAAAATGTTGAAACGATTACGATTTCAAAACATGACGACATTCAAGAACAAAAAGATAAGTGGATGGATGATCTACTTTAATCATACTTGTAGTATTGAAGTAATAAAGTAGAGGGGATGAAATGATGGATTTTGATATTAATTTACTACTTATCATTATGTTGTTTGGATTAATCGCTGCATTTATTGATTCAGTAGTCGGTGGTGGCGGTTTGATTTCTTTACCAGCATTATTAGCAGTAGGAATGGATCCGGCAGTTGCTTTAGGTACGAACAAATTAGCAAGTTCATTCGGTTCGTTAACGAGTACGTTAAAGTTTATTAAAGCTAAAAAAGTAGATTTTGATATAGTGGGTAAGTTATTTCCATTAAGCTTTATCGGTTCGATACTTGGTGCAATAACTGCTACATACTTACCTCCAGAATATTTTAAACCTTTAGCTATTATCATATTAGCGCTCGTAACGATATATTCAATTGTGAAAAAAGACTGGGGAGACATAAATAATTATAAAAAATTAACACTTAAAAAAGCTATTTTATTTATTGTCGGTGTTACGATGATTGGATATTATGATGGTTTTTTAGGCGGTGGAACAGGTTCGTTTTTCCTATTTATGTTGTTGTTAATTGGATTAGACTTTCTACATGCTGCTGGGAACGCAAAGTTTTTAAACCTTGCTTCTAACTTAGGTGCACTATTTTTATTTATGGCACTAGGACACGTGAATTATATTTATGGATTTTGTATGGCATTTTCAATGGTCATCGGATCTTATCTAGGGGTTACATTTGCGATAAAAAAAGGTGTTTCTTACGTAAAAGTATTATTTATCGTGATAACAACATTATTATTATTAAAAAATGCTTATGACTATGTAATGACTCACTTAATATAAATAAAAACCAGAACAAAATCACGAATGATTTTGTTCTGGTTTTTTGTATTTTTTATAAGAATTTTCTTTGAACTTTACTCCAAAATGAATTTTGAGGTAGTTTAAGTGTTCGTATATATTTATCTTTTATTGTTAATGTTACGAAATCAACTTCTTGAATACTTAGCGCTTCGTTATCTAATCCCATAATTGGATAGTAATTGCCTTCTTTGTCTAAAGTGATTTTCAGTGTTCTTGTATCACCTAGAACGACTGAACTACTAACTGTTCTAAAGTTATTATTATTTAAAGAAGCAATTTCAGTTAGCTGCATACTTCTAATCATAGGGTCAATAATCGCACCATCTAATGATTTATTATAACCTGTTGAACCGGTTGGCGTAGATATTAATAAGCCGTCTCCGTTAAATGCTTCAAAGTATTCATCATCTATATAAATTTCCATTTTCATTGGTTTAATGACACTAGATTTAATGTAGAAGTCATTTAAACACATATATGACATGTGGTCATTTAAATTAACTTCTAATACTGGATATTTGCGTACCATTACTTCATTTGAGTCTATAGATTCTATTAAGTGATTAATATCATCTACACTAAAATCTACATATAGATAATTTTGATCTAAACGCGTTTTAATGCCGACATAAATTTTATCTTTATTGAAGCTCGTTTTACGACATGCTTGTAGAAAACTACCATCACCACCGACAGAAGCTATAATGTCAGCATTTTCATAATTTGAAACAAATTCAAATCCGTGTGGTTCCATTTGTTGTTGAATATTTTTACATGTTTGTAATACGTCTTTATCTTTAGATTTAAAAAGGTAGATACGTTTTTTTGAACTCATAATTAGTTCCTCCCGATAAGTTACAGATGACATGAAAGTCTGTTATTATTATAAATGTAAATATATAAATTGGAAAGGAAGAGACTATGTCAAAAAGAATAGTTGCAATTATTATTGCATTAATACTTGTTATCGGTGGCATCGTGATGAGTGCTGCTGGAATGTTTTTCGATAATACGTTTAATAAAGCAATGTCTGATTCAGATGGTATTAGTGAATCTGTTCAATCAGGTAGCGATAGTAGTAGTAAAATCGTTAAATTATCTGTTGACGGTACAATTCAAGATACTGGAGCAGAAGAATCTTTATTTAGTGGCGGTGGATACAATCACCAATCATTTTTGAAAAAACTTGATAAAATTAAAAAAGATAAAAATGTTAAAGGTGTTTTATTAGAAATTAACTCCCCAGGTGGCGGAACATATGAAAGTGATGAAATACATAAAAAATTAGAAGAAATTAAAGCTAAAGATAAAAAAGTTTATGTACAAATGAAAAATATGGCTGCATCTGGTGGTTATTACATTTCAACTCCAGCTGACAAAATTTATGCAGGACCACAAACTTTAACTGGATCATTAGGTGTTATCATCTCGACAATTAATTACGCTGAATTAGCGAAAAATCTAGGCGTAAAAGATGAATCCGTTGTTTCAGGTAAACATAAACAAATATTAAATCCGATGAAAGACATGTCTAAAGAAGAGAAAAATATTATGCAATCTATCATTGATGACAGCTATAAACAATTTGTTGATGTCATTAAAGACGGTAGACATATGTCTGAAGCAGATGTTAAAAAATTAGCTGACGGAAGAATTTATTCAGCACAACAAGCTAAATCTAATGGATTAATTGATGAAATTGGATATGAAGATGACGCTATTAAAGGTTTGAAAAAAGATATTAAATCTAAGCATGCACAAGTGGTAACGTATGATACTTCTAGTGGATTTATGAACTTACCAATGGCAGCTAAAAGTAAAATGTCATCAATGATAGGGCTTGATAGTATGGGCAAATACGAAGCTTTAGTTAAAGCAAATAAATCACCACAACCAATGTATTTATATGGTGAGTAAGGAGGATTTTAAATGACTGAAACGAGTTACGAACAAGTCGCCTCGTCACGACAACAAAGTGAGATTGAACGAACTGTCAACAAACATTTCTCTCAAATAAAATCCATTATATTTGCGGGATTCTGGGTTCGTTTTATAGCTTTTATTATTGATGTTTTAGCACTAGCTGGTTTCAAAGGTATGGTGTTAAGTCCTATATTTTCATTTACAAACATTCAAGATAAATATTTGTTTGTACCATATTTCAGTGTTGAAAATCTTGCGAGTGCATTAATATTTTATTTGTACTTTGTTTTGATGACTTATTATTTTAAGGCGACACTTGGAAAAATGATTCTAGGTATAAGTGTATATCGCGAAGATGGAACGCCATTAAAATTTAAAGATATTTTATTTAGAGAGTGGATCGGAAGAATTATTTCTGGCGCTTTCATAGGTTTACCATACTTAGTCGTTGCGTTTAATAAAAAACATAAAGGTATTCACGATTACTTTGGTGAAACAGTAGTTTTAAAAAATAAGTATATTGGCTTGCGAAATGATTTTCAAAAGGCAATGAGATAACGTTTTCAAAGTCAAATGAATTTTAAAGTCTCTTTAATCATGATAAAATATATTTATCAAGAATTAAGGAGGCTATTTTTAATGGCACAAGTTACATTTAAGAATGAACCAGTTACACTACTAGGTGAAGAAGTTACTGTAGGTTCAGTAGCACCAGATTTTACTGTATTAGCAAATGATTTATCAGAAAGAACTTTAAACGACTATGAAGGTAAAAAGAAACTCATCAGTGCCGTACCTTCTTTAGATACAGGTGTATGTAGTCAACAAACACGTAAATTCAACGAAGATGCAGCAAATGAACAAGATGGTGTTATTTTAACAATTTCAAATGACTTACCATTTGCTCAAAAAAGATGGTGTGCTGCAGAAGGTTTAGACAATGTTATCACACTAAGTGATCACCGTGACCTTTCATTCGGTGAGAATTTCGGTATTGTGATGCAAGAACTTCGTTTATTAGCGCGTTCAGTATTTGTTTTGGACAAAGATAATAAAGTTGTTTACTCTGAAATCGTAAGTGAAGGAACAGATCATCCTGATTACGAAAAAGCTTTAGAAGCATTTAGAAATTTAAACTAATTAACTAATTAACAACTATTAAAATGCTGTCCATTATATGGGCAGCTTTTTATACGAAAGAGGGCAATTATGACTGAAGAAAAAAATATAATGGAAATATTATTTGAAAAATTGGACGTAAAAAGTAAAGACCTCCATGATGAAAATGGTCAAAGTTATATCGAGAACTTAGGTTTAGCTATGGAAGACTTATACAAGAATCAAAGAGATTTATTAGAGCAATCTACAATTCAAGAACGTAGAAAAGCTTTTCAATTTGCTTATTTAAGTTTGTTAAAAGAAGAAGTGATTCAACCGAATCATCAAATGACACCAGATTCAATTGGTTTCATATTAAGTTACCTTGTAAACTTATTTACTAAAAATAGTAAAGAATTAAACATAGTGGATATTGCGAGTGGTACTGGTCATTTAAGTGCAACTATAAATGAACAAAACCAAGATAAAACTGTGATGCATCATTTAATTGAAGTAGATCCTGTACTTCAACGCGTAAGTATACATCTTGCGAACTTTTTAGAAATTCCATTTGATGTATATCCTCAAGACGCAATTATGCCATTACCTTTAGAAGAAGCAGACGTTGTTGTAGGAGATTTACCAGTAGGATACTATCCTGTTGATGAAAGAAGTAAAGAATTGAAACTAGGTTTTGAAGAAGGACATAGTTATAGTCATTATTTACTTTTAGAACAAGCAGTTGCAGCAACAAGACCTGGCGGATATGTTTTCTTAATCGTTCCAAACAAATTATTTGAAGGCGAAGAAGTGAAACAGCTTCAAAAATATATTGCAACAGAAACGGAAATGCAAGCATTTTTGAATTTCCCAAACACGTTATTTAAGACAGAACAATCACGAAAATCACTTTTAATTTTACAAAAGAAAGATCCTGGAAATACTCATAAAGTTGAGGTATTACTAGCAAATATTCCTGACTTCAAGGCGCAAGCACAATTGCAAACGTTTTTAAGTGAAGTAGATGAATGGATGAAAGAAAATCATCCTTCTTAAACTGTATTAATGCTTGATTCATAACTGTATTAGTGGTTAAATAGTATAGAAAAGTATGATCAGGAGGAAGTCTAAATGACAAAAATTATAGCTATTAACGCCGGGAGTTCATCTTTAAAATTTCAATTATTTGAAATGCCTGAAGAGAAAGTGATAACTAAAGGGTTAATTGAACGTATCGGGTTAAAAAATTCAATTTTTTCAATTTCAGTAAATGGAGAAAAAATTACAGAAACATTAGATATTGAAAATCATGATGTAGCGGTTAACATTATGTTAGATGCGTTGAAAAACCATAACATAATAAATGATATAAATGATATTCAAGGTACAGGACATCGTGTTGTGCATGGTGGGGAAATATTCCCAGATTCAGCACTTGTAACAGATGATGTACTAACTAAGATAGAAACATTAACAGATTTAGCGCCTTTACACAATCCAGCTAACATAATGGGAATTAAAGCATTTAGAAAATTATTGCCAAATATTCCACATGTAGCTGTATTTGATACTTCATTCCACCAAACTATGCCAGAAGAATCATTCTTATATAGTTTACCTTACAATTTCTATAAAGACTTCGGAATTCGTAAATATGGTTTCCACGGGACAAGCCATAAATACGTTTCTGAAAGAGCTGCAATATTATTAGATCGTCCATTAGATCAATTAAGAATTATTTCTTGTCATATTGGTAATGGTGCTTCTATTGCTGCTATTGATGGAGGTAAATCAGTCGATACTTCAATGGGCTTCACACCACTTGCTGGTGTAACAATGGGTACGCGTTCAGGTAACTTAGACCCTGCGTTAATTCCATATATCATGGAGAAAACTGGTAAAAATGCTGAAGAAGTATTGAATATTCTTAATAAAGAATCTGGTTTATTAGGTATTTCAGGTTCTTCAAGTGATTTAAGAGATATTCAACAAGATGCAAATGAAGGAAATGATCGTGCGAAATTAGCATTAGATGTATTTGCTTCAAGAATTCATAAATATATGGGTTCTTATGCTACAAGAATGCACGGTTTAGATGCAATTGTATTTACAGCTGGCGTAGGTGAAAACTCTGACACAGTTCGTGCTAAAGTATTAGAAGGACTAGAATTTATGGGTGTATATTGGGATCCACGCTTAAACACTGGATTACATGGTGAAGAAGCATTCATCAACTATCCTCATTCACCTGTAAAAGTTATCGTTATTCCAACTGATGAAGAAGTAGTCATTGCACGTGACGTATTAAAATTCGGTAATTTAGGTTAATAAACACGAGTTTGGACGAGAATGTCTATACTTCGTAAAACAAAAACAATTCTGAAAGAAATCAATTGATTTTTTACAGGATTGTTTTTTTTATGTTTATAACTAAATTAAAAGGTTATTAGAAGTAAAAGGCGTAAGAGGAGGTTCAATATGAGACCAGAACGTGCGTTAATTCGATTAATTAGAATCGTAATGAGGAAAGTGAGTAAAGAACAAGCTAGAAAACAAAAACAAGAACATAATCAAAATAAATAAAAGAGAGGTTGGGACATATATGTCCCAGCCTCTCTTGTTAATTTATTATTTCTTTTCAAGATGTTCATCGAATAGTTCTTTTGTAGCTACGATTGGTTGGAAGTCTTCAGGCATTGTTTCTGTTCTAACGACTAACACATCACAAGGTGCATTTCTGACGATTGATTCAGAAACTGAACCTACAATAAATCTTTCCACAGCATTAAGACCAGAAGTACCGCACATAATTAAATCTACATCGAATTCAGTTGCTAATTTTTTAGGAATAACAGTTTTTGGAGAACCAAATTCTAATTTAGTTGCAACATTTGTTACGCCATTTTGTTCAGCATTATCTTTATATCCAGATAATATACTTTCGGCAAAACTTGTTGCTTTATTCACGATTTGAGTGTCGTATGCTTCAACACTAGCATATGAACGTGAATCTACAACATTTACAATTGTTAACTTAGCATCATTACGCTTAGCTACAGCTACAGCCTTGTTATAAGCCCATTCTGCTTCTGTTGAACCATCAACTGCTATTAGAATATTTTTGTAATTAAACATATAAACCGCCTCCTTATTCTTTAATTTAATTATATCACAATTTTCTGAAAAAATAAGGAATTATACTTTTAAAGTATAGAAATTACGCCTAATTTTAAAGTGAAGAGAAATAATTAAATGCATATTGATTGAATATTTTGAAATTTAAGAATAAACAGATAATATATTTTATTAATATTTATAATTGCGCTTTCAAAATATCGGCGTTATTATTGAGGCATGGAGGGGATATAAAATGATAATTGGTGTACCAAGAGAGATTAAGAATAACGAAAATAGGGTTGCTTTAACGCCTAGTGGTGTAGCAAGTTTGATTGCTCAAAACCATAAAGTTAAAGTCGAAAAAGGGGCAGGAATAGGTTCACAATTTACTGATGAAGATTACATAGTATCTGGCGCAGAAATTGTAAGCCAAGAAGAAGCATGGAATGTTGATATGGTTATGAAAGTGAAAGAACCACTTAAAGAAGAGTATCAATTTTTCAAAAAAGATTTAATTCTATTTACATATTTACATTTAGCTGCAGAAGAATCTTTAACAAATGCATTGTTAGAAAAAGAAGTGACAGCTATAGCATATGAAACAGTACAGTTAAGTGATCGCTCACTACCATTATTAGCGCCAATGAGTGAAGTTGCTGGTAGAATGTCAGCACAAATTGGAGCTCAATTTTTACAAAAATTTAATGGTGGAATAGGTATACTATTATCAGGCGTACCTGGCGTTAAACGTGGAAAAGTTACAATTATTGGTGGCGGCCAAGCAGGAACTAATGCAGCAAAAATGGCAGTAGGGCTTGGAGCAGATGTTACAATTATTGATTTGAATCCAACACGTTTACAACAATTAGATGATTTATTTGGAGCAAGTGTTCAAACGATGATGTCATCTCCATTAAATATCGAAGAAGCAGTTATAGAAAGTGATCTTGTAATTGGATCAGTGCTTATCCCAGGTGCGAAAGCTCCGAAACTCGTTACAGAAGATATGGTTAAAAAAATGAAACCAGGTTCTGTTTTAGTTGATATAGCGATTGACCAAGGTGGATCATTTGAAACTTCAGATAGAATTACGACACATGATAATCCAACTTATGTTAAACATGGCGTTGTGCATTATGCAGTTGCAAATATGCCAGGCGCAGTTCCAAGAACAGCAACAATCGCATTAAATAATGCAACTACGCCATATGCAATCCAATTAGCTAACAAAGGATATGTTAAAGCATGTCAAGACAATGAAGCATTAGCAAAAGGATTAAATACTATTCATGGTAAATTAACTTATGAAGAAGTAGCAAAAGCATTTGGTAAAGAATTTACACCTTATCAAGAAGTTCTAAAATAAAAACAATGAGCCCACAAAATTAGAACATCTGATTTTGTGGGCTATTTTTTATACTATTTTTGTTCCGTGTACTTCATCGAATGGTATATCGTTTAATAGTGTTGCTAAATTATCTTTGTTTAAACCGCCGCCTGGCATAATTGTTATATGACCTTTAGAGTGTATCAACAATTTTCCGAGATGGTTTAAATTATCAAATATTGACGTTTCTTTTGGACCACCGTGTGTAAGTATACGAGCGAATTGATGATCGATTAACCAGTCTAGTGATTTTAATTGATTATATGGATTAATTGAATCAAATGCCATATGACATACAGCTGGTATTTCACCGCATTCTTGTTTTAATGCGTTCATTTTCCATTCGTCTAAATAGTTATTTTCGTCTAGGCATCCAAATACAAATGCATCGACGTCTAAATTTTTAAGTTGAATTATATCTTGTCTCATCACTTCATAGTCAAAATAGCTATATACATAGTTTCCGCCTCGTGGTCTAATCATAACGGCTACTTCAACATTATGTCCGTGACACAATTCTATTGCAATTTTTACCATGCCGTAACTAGGCGTTGTTCCGCCGACAGAAAGGTTATCACAAAGTTCAATACGGTTAGCGCCGTTTTTTATAGCATTTTCTATTTCTTCAAGTGTCTCAACACAAGATTCTTTTATCATTTTTGGTACCCCGTTAAGATTTTATGTCCGTCTTTTGTAACGACGATATCATCTTCAATTCTCACGCCAGCAACGCCTGGTACATAAATGCCGGGTTCAATTGTTAGCACCATACCTTCTTGAAATTGATCTTGATTCGTACTAGAGATATCTGGGAATTCGTGTACGCTTAATCCTAATCCGTGACCAAGTCTATGTGGGAAGTAGTCGCCATAACCAGCATTACTGATGATTTCACGTGCTACTTTATCGCAATCAGAAATTTTAGCGCCAGGTTTTATCATTTCAATCGCTTGTTTATTTGCATCAAGTACAATGTTGTAAATTTCTTTTGCTTTATTTGATGGTGTACCAAATGGAACTGTTCTAGTTATATCTGAACAATAACCTTTATAAATTACACCTAAATCAAATAGTACATATTCGTCATTTTTAAGCTTTCTGTCGCCTGGTGTACCATGTGGAGCTGATGCGTGATCACCGAATAACACCATCGTATCAAAACTCATTTTTGAAATGCCGTGTTGTTTCATAGTTGTTTCAATATGATTTAAAACTTCAACTTCCGTAACGCCTTCTGCCAATTTATCTACACCAGCTTGAATTGCAAGGTCTGCATATTTTGCCGCTTCATGTAATAATTCAATTTCACTTGTTGTTTTTACATTTCTAATGTCTTTTAATACTTGATCAATATCAACAATAGTTTCTACATTAAAAGCTTTTTCGACTTCGCGAAGTCTTTTCACAGATAAATGTTCTGCTTCAATTGCAAAAGTTTTATAGTCTCTTTTCTCGATTAAATCAAAAGCTGATTCAGTATCTAAGTAGCCTACAATTTCCCCTTTGAAACCAGCATTTTTTGCTTCTTCAACTTCCATTTTTGGACAAAATAAAGTTTCTTTCCCGTCTTTTGTAATTAGTAAACTAAATAAACGCTCATGTGGTTCGGATAAATAGCCTGTTAAATAAAATACATTTAATGGTGTTGTGATCCACGCAGCATCAGCATTTTTTTCGTCTAAAAATGTTGTAATTTCATTTCGTTTCATAATTCTGCCTCCCAATTCTCTTTCTTACTTTTTTATTTTAGACTTCCTGATTCATAAATTCAAATATAGGGTATATAATATAATGTAGAAACAATGTTAGGAGGGAGATTCATGAAAGTTTCATTTCATGGTCAATCAGTTATTTATTTTGAAAGCAAAGGACAAAAAGTGATTGTAGATCCATTCATTACAGGTAATCCACTTTCTGATTTAGACGCTGATAAAGTAGAAGCAGATTTTATTATTTTAACGCATGGTCACGGTGATCATTTAGGTGATACTGTTAACATCGCTAAAAGAACAGATGCAACAGTGATTGCTTTACCCGAAGTATTAGATTATTTATCAAATAAACATGGTTTAGAAAATGTACATCCAATGAATATTGGTGGGAATATTGAATTTGAATTTGGTAAAGTAAAATATGTCCAAGCATTCCATAGTAGTAGTTTCACTGAAGATAATGGTGATATCATTTATTTAGGTATGCCAACTGGCGTTGTGTTAGAAACTGAAGCAGGCACAATTTATCATACTGGTGACACAGGATTATTTAGTGATATGAAACTTATTGCAGACCGTCATCCGGTAGATTTATGCTTTATTCCGATAGGTGACAATTTCACAATGGGAATTGATGATGCGAGTTATGCAATTAATGAATTCATTAAACCGAAAAAAGTTGTACCTATTCATTACGATACATTTGATTACATTAAGCAAGATCCAAATGATTTTAAAGAAGCAGTCAAAAATGCTGAAGTCCACATTTTAAAACCTGGAGAATCAGTTGAATTATAAAAATGAAAAGTTAAAACGAACAAACCTGGAAAATCTTTTGAATTTTTCGGGTTTGTTCGTTTTTATATGTATGTTCAACACTATAGTTCTTACGCTAATTTCGTATGTTGGGATATCTTTTAAAGTCTTAAAAATGTATAATATAATTAATTCATTAAAAATCGATAGAGGGTAAAAACATGACGAAACATGAACAAATTATTAAGTACATTGAATCGTTATCTGTTGGACATAAAATCTCTGTCAGGCAGATTGCTAAAGATTTAAATGTGTCTGAAGGAACAGCATATCGAGCAATAAAAGAAGCGGATAATAAAGGCCTTGTTGCATCAATTGATAGAGTTGGTACAGTGAGAATTGAACGAAAATCAAGAGAGCAAATTGAAAATTTAACTTTTAATGATATTGTAAAAATTGTAGATGGACAAGTTTTAGGTGGAAAGCAAGGACTCTATAAAACTTTATCCAAGTTTGCAATTGGTGCAATGGAGTTAGCAGACGTTGTAAAATATTTAACGAAAAACACATTACTCATAGTGGGTAATAGAGCAGACGTTCAAATGGAAGCTTTAAAAAGAGGTTCAGCTGTTCTCATTACAGGTGGATTTGAAGCGGATGAAGCCATTATTGAATACGCTGATGAATATGATTTGCCTATCATATCTTCAAATTATGATACATTCATTGTAGCAAACGTAATTAACAGAGCCATTTATGACCAAATGATTAAGAAAGAAATTTTAATGGTTGAAGATATTATGATTCCTATTGAATCAACTTCATATTTAGATGACAGTTTAAAAGTACGCGATTGGAATGAATTATCTCAACAAACTTCTCATACTAGATTCCCTGTTGTAGATAATGAACTGAAAGTAGTGGGCATATTAACGAGTAAAGATATTGTTAATGTAGAACAAGATAAAAGTATTAAATCTTTAATGACTAAATCGCCTATAGTTGCACAGTTAAATACAACAATCGCAACATGTGCACACCTTATGATTTGGGAAGGTATTGAATTACTTCCTGTAGTTGACAATTCAAAAGAATTAATAGGCATTATATCTAGAGAAGATGTATTGAAGACGATGCAACTTATGAGTAGACAACCGCAAATTGGTGAAACCATTCATGATCAAATTGCTAAGCAAATGAGTATGAAAGATGGTAATATCTTTGTTAATATTTCACCTCAACTTACGAATCAATTTGGTATGATGACTAAGTCGGTTTATATTGCTGTTATTGAAGAAGCTTTGAGATATGAAGTGAGAAAGACTAAAAAATCTGAATTGATGATAGAGCATATCGATATTTATTATTTAAAAACAGTTCAAATTGATGATGATGTACAAGTGCACATTTCGACTTTAGATATAGGAAGATTGTTTGCTAAATTTGAAGTGACGATGTCATCTGGAAACCATACTGTAGCGAAAGCTATGATCATGTGTCAGTTATTAGATAATTAAAAAAGTGAGACAGAAACCTAATATTAGATTTCTTTGTCTCACTCATTAAGAAGATTGATTACGCTTTTTTTGTTCAAATTCATCCCAAGCTTTATTTTCAATTGGTAAATTACCTTTAAAGTATTTACTTGCTTTATGACCATAAGTAATGTTTATAATACCGAAAAATAATAATACTAAGACGACAATATAGGTAACTAAAGTTGGAAATAGCAATACTTGGTCAGCTGAGAATGCAATCATAAATATACCGAAATAAAATCTTGCACGCTCTTTATGATATGCTTTTCTAACTTCTCGTTTAGTTCTAAAAGAACGAGCCAAGTTTAAAATAGCGAAAATCAAAGCGAGAATCATTATTGTTACCGATAAAGCAACTAATGTAGACATAATTACAGGTGACATTGTTTCATCCTCCTACCAAGAAGAATTATAGCAATTAATAAAATATAAGTAAATATATAGAAAGAGGGACAACCATGATAGAAATTTTAGAAAAAATTAAACAATATGAAACAATCATAATACATAGACACGTGAGGCCAGATCCAGATGCATACGGTTCACAACTAGGATTGAAATATATTTTAGAAGAGGCTTTTCCAGAGAAGCATATTTATGCGGTTGGACAATCTGAACCTACATTGGAATTTATAGGTGATTTGGACATTATTGAAGACGATGTATATAACGGTGCGCTCGTAATCGTTTGTGACACTGCAAATGCGCCAAGAATAGATGATAACCGTTATAATACCGGTTCTGAACTCATTAAAATTGACCATCATCCACCAGTAGATTCATACGCAGACATCAACTTTGTAAACACTTCTGCATCTTCTACAAGTGAAATGATATGTGACTTAAATACAGCGTGGAATTTGAATGAATCCAACATTAATGAAAAAGCGAGTAGAGTATTATATCTCGGTATTGTAGGTGACACTGGCCGATTCTTATTTGATAATACGACACCACATACGATGGAAGTTGCTGCTACATTAATGACGAAAGAATTTAATCGTAATCAAATGTTAAATCAACTAAGTGAAAGAGATCCTAAGTTACTACATTTTCAAGGGTATATTCTTCAGAACTTTAATTACGATGGAGAAGGTTTCTGCTCAATAAAAATTACGAAAGATATTTTAGAAAAATTTGATTTATTACCAAATGAAGCATCTTTATTTGTAAATACTGTAGCTGATATTAAAGGCGTAAAAGCTTGGGTATTCGCTGTTGATGAAGGTAAAGAAATTAGATGTAGAATTCGTTCAAAAGGTATTCAAATTAATCATATTGCTGGAAAGTATAACGGTGGCGGTCATCCTAACGCATCTGGCGCTTCAGTATATAGTTGGGAAGAATTTGACGCATTAGCTGCTGATATTAAATCTGAAATATAGGAGGGTTAGCGCATGGTAAGTCATTTAAATATTCATTCATCATACGATCTTTTGAATTCTAGTATTAGAATTGCAGACGTCGTTAAAAAAGCTAAAAATGAAAATTATCAAGCGCTAGCTATTACAGATTTAAATGTTATGCACGGTGCTTTACAGTTTTACGATGAATGTCTCAAAGCAGAAATAAAGCCTATTTTTGGGTTAACTATATATTTAGATGATCAATTAAATAAATTAGAGTGTGTTGTTTTAGCAAAAAATAACATTGGTTATCATAACTTAGTAAAATTAACTTCTGCAATTTCGATAAAAGAACGTAAATCAACGCCCGTGGAATGGGTGAATGCATATTCAGACGGTTTAATACTAATTGCAAAAGAATTAAACTCAGAAAATGAGCAACTCTTTAATTCAATTAATATAAATCAAGAAGATAAATATGTATCTCACAATTCTTATGATGATTCAAATTATAAAAAGGTATATATTAAGTCAGCTTTATATTTAAATGCTGTAGATAGCGACAGTTTAATTGGTTTAAGTGCGATTAAAAATAATGAAAAATTAACAATTTCTGATTTTAATACGCAACTTAATCACCACTTCCAAACAATTGCTGAAATTAATCAAGAAGATGTGGACGAAGCATATATAAATAATACGGATGAAATTGCACATAAATGTTCCGTTGAGATTCGTTACCATCAAGATTTATTGCCGAAATATGATACACCAGAGAATAAAGACAGTAATGAATACTTATGGGAACAACTCATGATTAATAAAGAAAAATATCCTCAATTTAATGATGAATATGAAAAAAGATTGAAATATGAATACGACATTATCGTTTCAATGGGATATGCAGATTACTTTTTAATTGTTAGTGACTTAATCAATTATGCGAAGTCTCATGATGTATTAGTTGGTCCTGGACGTGGTTCATCAGGTGGCTCATTAGTTAGTTACATATTAAATATTACAACGATTGATCCAATTGAATTTGACTTACTCTTTGAACGTTTTTTAAATCCTGAACGTGTCACAATGCCAGATATCGATATTGATTTTCAAGATACGAAACGTGATAAAGTTATTCAGTATGTTCAAGAAAAATACGGAGATAATCGTGTAGCAGGTATTGTAACGTACGGTCATTTATTAGCGAGAGCTGTCGCAAGAGATATAGGCAGAATTTTGCAATTTGATGACGCTACACTTAACTATATTTCTAAATTAATTCCACACAAACTAGGTATTACACTAGATGAAGCTTATGAAAATGAAGACTTCAAACAATTTGTTAATCAAAATCATCTGCATGAAAAATGGTTTCAATTAAGTAAACAACTTGAAGGTTTACCTCGTCACACTTCAACGCACGCTGCAGGTATCATTATTAATGACCAACCGTTACATCAATTTGTTCCAACAATGATGGGGGATACTGGTGTTTTGACACAATGGACGATGACAGAAACTGAAAAACTTGGACTATTAAAAATAGACTTTTTAGGTTTAAGAAATTTATCGATTATTCAACAAGTTGTTAACCAAGTTAAATTTCAAGAAAAACAACAAATCGACATTGAAAAAATTCCTTTTGACGATCCTAAAGTATTTGAATTGTTATCTAAAGGTGAAACAACAGGTATTTTCCAACTTGAATCTCAAGGTGTTAGAAGCGTATTAAGAAGACTGAAACCTGATCATTTTTTGGATATTGTTGCTGTAACTTCTCTATATAGACCTGGTCCTATGGAAGAAATTCCGACTTATATTAAACGTAGAAGACAAGACGAAACAATTGAATATTTACATCCAGATTTAGAAAGTATATTAAAGTCAACTTATGGTGTTATTATTTATCAAGAACAAATTATGCAAATTGCGAGTAAGTTCGCTGGTTTTTCATATGGTGAAGCGGATATTTTAAGACGAGCGATGAGTAAGAAAAATAGAGCTGTATTAGAAAGTGAAAGAAAACATTTTATTAATGGAAGCTTAAACCGTGGATATGAAGAGTCAACTGCTATCAAGATATTTGATTTAATACTTAAGTTTGCTGATTATGGTTATCCTAAAGCTCATGCTGTAGCATACAGTAAAATCGCTTATATTATGACTTATTTAAAAGTACATTATCCGACGTATTTTTACGCATCTATATTATCAAATGTTGTCGGTAATGAAGTTAAAACTGAACAAATGGTTACTGAATTAAAAAGAATAGGCGTCAACATTTATCCACCATCTATAAATCATAGCGAATGGTTTTATAAAGCAACAAAGACTGGGATATATACTTCATTAGGTGCAATCAAAAATGTTGGATATCAAAGTGTTAAAAGCATAATAGAAGAACGAAAATCTAAAGGCCCTTATCAAGATATGTATGATATTGTGCACAGATTACCTAATAAAGTTAAAAACAAAAAATTAATTCAAGCGCTTATTTATGCTGGTGCTTTAGATGATTTTCAACAAACAAGAGCGACAATGCTCCAATCAATTGATGATGTTTATGAAAGTAGCGAATCAGTTGGTGATGCGAATAATTTACTTGCAGAATTAGGTTTGAATGTTAAGAAAGAATTTAAAGAAGTTGAAGAAATGCCGAGTATAACTAAAAGCGAATATGAAAAAGAATATTTAGGTTTTTATGCAACAGAGCATCCTATTTTAACTATTTTTAAAAAGCATCAATATTTAACGATATATCCTATAACAAAACAAAAAGAGAAAGTGCCGATGCTTGTGATGATTTCTAATTTAAGAAAAATTCGAACTAAAAAAGGACAAAATATGGCTTTTGTTAATTTAATAGATGGCATAAATGAAATCGAAGGCGTCATTTTCCCAGAGACATATAAAACAATTGAAAAGATGAATATTGAAAATAAGCCACTCATTATTCATGGGAAAATTGAAAATAGAAATGACAAGCAGCAAATTATAATTAATCAAATTGAATCTATGGAAGATTTTAAAAACAATAAAATACAAAATACGAAAGAAATTGTTATTAGAAACGTAGAAGATTTAGGTGATTGGGTAACGTCGTCTGATGAAAGTAAAATTAAATTATCTTATTTCGATGATAAGAAACTTACTTCACATGTAATAGGGTTTTTAAATAACAAGTCTGGAAATATTGAAGGTTTTATTAATGAAGTAGGATATGAAAATGTACGCCTTATATAGTCTTTATTAATTAAATAAATTATGATATAGTATTCTTCATGGTGGTCTGACCACTTTGAAGAATTTTTTAATTAAATCAATAAAATTTCATGTATAATATATTAAGTAGATATATATAATGAAGGGATGATTATTTTGTCATTAAGAGACGATGCTTTATACATGCATAAAGAAAAACAAGGAAAATTAGGCGTTTACGCTAAAGTTAAAGTAACAAACAAAGAAGAATTAAGCCTTGCTTATTCACCAGGTGTTGCAGAACCTTGTAAAGATATTCATGAAGATGTACGAAAAGTATACGATTATACAATGAAATCTAATGCAGTAGCAGTCATTACTGACGGTACAGCAGTGTTAGGGCTTGGAGATATCGGTCCAGAAGCAAGTATACCTGTTATGGAAGGTAAAGCTGTATTATTCAAAAGTTTTGCTGGAGTAGATGGTGTTCCAATCGCATTAAATACAACAGATGTAGACGAGATAGTTAATACTGTTAAATTATTAGAGCCTAACTATGGCGGTGTCAATTTAGAAGATATCTCTGCACCGAGATGTTTTGAAATTGAAGAAAGATTAAAAAAAGAAACTAAAATACCAGTATTTCACGATGATCAACATGGTACAGCAATCGTGACAGTAGCTGGTTTAATTAATGCGCTTAAAATCACAGATAGAAAAATATCTGAAATCAAAGTAGTATTAAATGGTGCTGGTGCAGCTGGAATTGCAATCATTAAATTATTATATTCTTATGGTGTTAGAAACATGATTATGTGTGATTCTAAAGGTGCAATTTATGAAGATAGACCATACGGCATGAATCCTACTAAAGATTTTGTTGCAAAATGGACTAATAAAGACAAAATTCAAGGCGAATTAGAAGATGTCATTCAAGATGCGGATGCATTTATTGGCGTTTCTGTAGAAGGTGCATTAACTAAAGAAATGGTTGAGAAGATGGCAGCAGATCCAATTATCTTTGCTATGGCTAACCCTGTACCTGAAATTATGCCTGACATTGCAAAAGAAGCAGGAGCAAAAGTAATCGGTACTGGTCGTTCAGATTTCCCTAACCAAATTAATAATGTATTAGCTTTCCCAGGTATTTTCAGAGGTGCTTTAGATATTAGAGCAACACATATTAATGAAGAAATGAAACGTGCAGCAGTAGAAGCGATTGCTAATTTAATCGAAGAAGATGAAGTAAACGCTGATTACGTCATTCCTGGCCCATTTGACCCTAGAGTGGCTCCAAATGTAGCAAGAGCAGTTGCAAAAGCAGGTATGGAATCAGGTGTGGCAAGAATTGAAGTAGATTTAGATGAAATAGAGCGTAAGACTTATGAACTAACAGACTTGTCATAATTTCGGAAGGAGACACCTCATTGGATAAAGAAAAGCAAAAAGGTTTAATCAAAATTGTTGAGCAAATACATTCAATTATTGATGAAAAAAATATTCAAGTAGGTGAAAAGTTACCTTCTGAAAGATTTCTTAGTGAAACACTTAATGTTGGACGTTCGAGTATTAGAGAAGCACTTAGAGCTTTAGAGTTACTAGGTGTTATACATACAAGAAGAGGTGAAGGTACATTCTTAAGTGACATGTATCAACACCAACTTTTTGATTTAATTGGTAGATTCTTAATACGTAATGATTCACAATTAGATGAAATAAACGAACTTAAGTGGATGATAGAAAGTTTCTGTGAAGAGCATAATAATAGTGAAGTAAACTCAATGGAAGAGCTTGTTTCCTCAAATAACAATCAAATTATGTACATGATTTGGAAGTTACTCTCTCAATATAGTGATAGATTTGAAAGAGGCAATTGAAAATAAAGTCAGGGGGTAATGACATGTTTAAAGACTTGTTCAATCGAAACCAAAAAAAGAAAAAATATGTAACTGTCCAGAACAGTAAAGATAACGATGTGCCTGAAGGTATTATGACTAAATGTCCAAAATGTAAAAAAATTATGTACACAAAAGAACTCGTACAAAATTTAAATGTCTGCTTTAATTGTGATCATCATATTCCTTTAACTGCGCATGATAGAATTAGAGCTGTTAGTGACGAAGACGCATTTAAAGAATTTGATGTTGGTATGACGGCTTCAAATCCACTAAACTTCCCAGGATATGAAGAAAAACTAGAAAAAGACAGAAAAAAAACGGGTCTAAATGATGCGGTTGTTACAGGTGTTACAAAAATAGATGGTATACCATACGGCATCTGTGTAATGGATTCTAGGTTTAGAATGGGTAGTATGGGCGCAGTTGTTGGTGAAAAAATTTGTCGTATCGTAGACTATTGTGCAGATCACAATTTACCTTTTGTACTTTTCACTGCTAGTGGTGGTGCGAGAATGCAAGAAGGTATTATTTCATTAATGCAAATGGCTAAAACAAGCGTATCTTTAAAACGCCATAGTGATAAAGGTTTATTGTTTATATCATATATGACTCATCCTACTACTGGTGGTGTTTCTGCAAGTTTTGCCTCTGTAGGTGATTTGAATTTTGCTGAACCTAAAGCATTGATAGGATTTGCAGGTAGAAGAATTATTGAACAAACAATTAGCGAAAAATTACCTGATGATTTTCAAACTGCTGAATTCTTACTAGAGCATGGACAATTAGATAAAGTTGTTCATAGAAAGGATATGTATCAAACGTTAAGTACCGTTCTTAAGATGCATTGTAATGAGGTGAAAGATAATGCTTGAATTTGAAAAGCCATTAGAAGAAATTAAAGAAAAAATTAGTTCTCTAAAAGCATATCAAGAAAAACATGATGTAAATTTATCAGATGAAATTGAAATGTTAGAAGCAACTTTTATAAAAGAAGCTGAAAAAGTATATGAAAATTTAAAACCATGGGATAGAGTTCAAGTTGCTAGATTACAAGAAAGACCTACTACTCTAGATTATATCCCATATATTTTTGATGATTTTATAGAATTACATGGAGATAGAAATTTTAGAGATGATCCAGCTTTAATTGGTGGTTTAGCTTATTTTAATGGTATTCCGGTAACAGTTATCGGTCATCAAAGAGGTAAAGATACTAAAGATAATATATATCGTAATTTCGGCATGGCGCATCCAGAAGGTTACCGTAAAGCGTTAAGATTAATGAAACAAGCTGAAAAGTTTAATAGACCTATTCTTACGTTTATTGATACGAAAGGTGCATATCCTGGTAAAGCTGCAGAAGAACGTGGACAAAGTGAATCTATAGCTAAAAATTTAGTAGAGATGGCATCATTATCTGTACCAGTTATTTCAATTGTAATTGGTGAAGGTGGAAGCGGTGGTGCACTTGGTTTAGGTGTTACAAATCGTCTGTTAATGCTAGAAAACAGTACATATTCTGTTATTTCTCCAGAAGGTGCTGCGGCATTGTTATGGAAAGATTCAAATTTAGCACAAATGGCAGCTGAAACGATGAAAATTACTGCACCAGATCTATATGATTTAGAAGTTGTAGATGAAGTGATTAAAGAACCATTTGGTGGTGCACACAAGCAAATAGAAAATCAAGCATCATTAATAAAAACTTCAATAGACAATCATCTAAATGAATTGTTACAATTATCTCCTGAAGCATTAGTAGAAGATAGATTTAATAAATACCGAAATATAGGTAGTTATATCGATTAAGTCAATGAAAACAAGAACAAACCTGAAAAATCTAAAGATTTTTATTCAGGTTTGTTCTTGTTTTGATTATTTATAAAGCATTATCCATATTTTGGAGGTCTTTAACATTTGAAATATTACAAATGTTTGAATCTTGTATAAAGAAGACGTTTACATATTTAATTAACTGTAGTTTTAATGGAATCAACCTATTATTTGTGTTATTTTTAAATTAACAATCATTTAACAAGAGAGGTCTGTATATTAATGAAAAAAATTGCAGTGTTAACGAGTGGTGGAGATTCTCCGGGGATGAATGCAGCTGTGCGTGCTGTTGTACGTAAAGCAATTTATCATGATATTGAAGTTTATGGTGTTTATCAAGGTTATCTTGGTTTAATAAACGATAATATTAAACAACTCGATTTAGGTTCGGTTGGAGATATGATTCAACGAGGTGGCACATTCTTATATTCTGCAAGATGTCCGGAGTTCAAAGAAAAAGAAGTCCGTGCAAAAGCAATCAAAAACCTTGAAAAAAGAGGTATCGAAGGTTTAGTTGTTATTGGTGGCGATGGCAGTTATAGAGGCGCACAAAGATTAAGTGAAGAAGCTAAAAACTTAAAAACGATTGGTGTACCAGGAACGATAGATAATGATATAAATGGTACGGATTTCACTATTGGTTTTGATACTGCACTTAACACTATAATTGATTCTGTCGATAAAATTAGAGATACAGCATCTAGTCATGAACGTACATTTATCATTGAAGTAATGGGTAGAGATGCTGGAGATTTAGCATTATGGTCAGGTCTTGCAGGTGGTGCAGAAACTATTTTAATTCCAGAAGTAAAGTCGGACATTGAAGAAATTGCCGAAAAAATTCAGCACGGTATGGATCGCGGGAAAAAGCATTCCATCATTGTTTGTGCTGAAGGTGTTATGACTGGAAATCAATGTGGAGAAGAATTAAAGAAATTTATTAACATTGATACACGTGTTTCTTGTCTAGGACATATTCAACGAGGTGGTTCGCCAACTGGTATGGATAGAGTTTTAGCATCACGTTTAGGCGGTTATGCTGTAGAATTACTTATGCAAGGAACGAGTGCAAAGGCTGTTGGTATTCAACAAAATCAACTAACTTGTACGGCTTTTGATGAAATATTCCAATCAGAGCACATTATTGATGAGAAAATGATTGAATTAGCAAATCAATTATCTATATAAAAAAGAAAATTACGGAGGTCATTTTAAAATGAGAAAGACAAAAATTGTATGTACGATAGGTCCTGCTTCAGAGTCAGAAGAAATGTTAGAAAAATTAATGCTTGCTGGTATGAACGTAGCGAGATTAAACTTTTCACATGGTGATCATGAAGAACATCAAGGACGTATTGACACAATCAGAAAAGTCAGCAAACGTTTAAATAAAAACATTGGTATTTTACTAGATACTAAAGGTCCAGAAATTAGAACACATAATATGAAAAATGGTTTAATCGAACTTACTAAAGGTAGTCATGTTACGGTTAAAACAACTGAAATCGAAGGTACACCAGAAGCATTTTCAGTAACTTATGAAAAATTAGCTGAAGATGTTGAAGTAGGTTCTACAATTTTACTTGATGATGGTTTAATCGAATTAACTGTTCAATCATTAGATGTAGAAAAAGGCGAAGTTTACTGTTCAGTAAACAATACTGGAGAACTTAAAAACAAAAAAGGTGTAAACTTACCAGGTGTTAAAGTTAATTTACCAGGTATCACAGATAAAGATGCTAGTGACATTCGTTTCGGTATTGAACAAGGTGTAGACTTTATTGCTGCAAGTTTTGTTAGAAGACCTTCAGATGTGTTAGATATTCGTTCTATTTTAGAAGAAAGCAATACAACCACTATTAAAATTATTCCTAAAATTGAAAATGAAGAAGGTATTGAAAACATTGATGAAATTCTTCAAGTTTCAGACGGTTTAATGGTAGCTCGTGGTGATATGGGTGTTGAAATATTACCAGAAGCAGTGCCAATGGTTCAAAAACAATTAATTCAAAAATGTAATAAATTAGGTAAACCTGTTATTACTGCAACTCAAATGTTAGATTCTATGCAAAGAAATCCACGTTGTACAAGAGCAGAAGCTAGTGACGTAGCGAACGCTATTTATGATGGAACTGATGCAGTTATGCTTTCTGGTGAAACTGCAGCTGGATTATATCCTGAAGAAGCTGTACGTACAATGCAAAACATCGCAGTTGCTGCTGAAAATGCACAAGATTACAAAAAATTATTATCAGATCGCTCTAAAATGATAGAAACAAATTTAGTTAATGCTATTGGTGTATCAGTTGCACATACTGCATTAAACTTAAATGTAGAATCTATCGTTGCTGCTACTGAAAGTGGTGCAACAGCTCAAACAATTTCAAAATACAGACCACATTCACATATTATTGCTGTAACACCTAACGAAACTACAGCACGTCATATGGCGCTTGTATGGGGCGTATTACCTGTTGTTAGAAAAGGTAAACAAACAACAGACGAATTATTAAATAATGCTGTTTCAACAGCTGTTAATACTGGATTAGTAGATAATGGAGATTTAATCATCATTACTGCTGGTGTTCCAACTGGTGAAACGGGTACAACTAACCTTATGAAAATTCACTTAATTGGTGATGAGTTAGCTAAAGGACAAGGTATTGGAAATAATTCTTCAGTAGGTAAAGCAGTTGTCGTTAACAATGCTGACGATTTAAAAGGCAAAGATTTAAGTGAAGCAATTGTTGTGACACAATCTACAGATGCTGATATGGTACCTTACTTAGAAAAAGCTAAAGGACTTGTAACAGAAGAAGGCGGATTAACTTCACATGCTGCAGTTGTAGGATTAAACTTAGGTTTAGCTACTATTGTTGGTGTAGAAGATGCGCGTCAAAAAATTGTTAACGGTACTTTAATTACACTTGATCCAAAACAACATAAAATTTATGAAGGATACGCTAACGTATTATAATAAATAAATTAAAAAACAGCTTAACGGTTCAAACCGTTAAGCTGTCAGACTGTGGACAAACTGAACTTAAAATTATAAGTTCAGTTTGTTTTTTGCTTTAAAATGAATTTTATACTAAAAAACAAGCTTAAACTGCGTTTTAAACTAGGCTATTTGTGGCTCCTTTACGAG